>NZ_JBFREY010000014.1:0-139018 GCF_052114545.1 Pseudomonas sp. KB_12
TGGGCCATGGATGGCCCTTCGCGGCGGCCCACGGAGCAATGCCGGAGTGAGGGCACACCGAGCCTAGGCGAGGTGCCGAGTGGTGGGGCAAAGCGCTTTTGGTTACTTTTGGCGCTCTTCCAAAAGTGACCCGCTGTAAGAGCGGAACCATAAGCCGCCGTTACCGCAGCAATGGATATGTACCCAGTCAACAACCCCCCGGGCCAACTGTCAGGCCGCTATCGCGAGCAAGCTCGCTCCCACAGGAGAATGGCGACGCCTCAGCGCACCTTGAACCGCCCCATGATCGCATTCACCCGCGTGTTGGCTTCCAGCAATTGCCGGGTATTGGCCTCACTGGCCAGGTCGCCGTCCACCAGCTCCTCCACCATGTGACGGATTTGCACCATGCTGCGATTGATTTCCTCGGTCACCGCGCTCTGTTGCTCGGCGGCGGTGGCGATCTGGGTGCTCAGGCTGTTGATAGGCTGATACGACGAAACATACATAATTCCTCATGATTAACCGCCGCGGTTGCGCGAATACGCTTCTTCGGCTGTACCATGGGACCCCGTTGGCAGCCCGCCATTCCCGCAATAGGGTATGGGCTTGGCGAGCCTTCGGATACAGAACGGATACATTCAGGAAATTGGTAATGACTCATTCACAACGTTTGAAATACTCGATTCTGATCGTCCTCGTCGTCCTGGCAATCATGCTTGGGCTGTCGTGGATGCAAGGCAAGGGCATGATCAGCGAGCAGCTGTTTCAATACATCGCCATCGCCGTGGCGGTCATCGTGGTGGTGATCAACGGCGTCATGCGGCGCAAGGTCAAGTCCTGAGCGCCGGCTTCAATCCTCGGCCTCAAGCACGGCCATCGCACGGGGGTGCAGGCAGTAGCTTTTATCCGGGTTGAGAGTAACGACGCCCTCGCTGCACAAGCGCTTCAACACCTCGCGCACGCTGAGAAAGGACAATGGAATGTCCAGCCCCAACAACTGGCTGTGCACCCCGCGCACGCCCAAGGGGCGGTTTTCCTGGGCGGCCTTGAGCAGCGCGTCGATGACTTTGAGGCGAATCAGGCTGGTCCTGAGCCCGAAGCTCTTGAGCAAGCGCCTGATGTGGTCATTGCCGCCTCGCTCCGCCGGCCTGTCGAATACACGGTGGGGGGCGCTCAGCGAGACGCCGGTCGCCCTTGGCTTGCCCTCCATGGGCAGTTGCGCGTTACGCATGCAAAAACTCCTTACCAGCCTGATCAGAAAAGGTCACGGATACTCTCCTGTAATAGGACGAACGAGGACGCACAATCATGAGGACCATGATGTGAAAAAAATGCCTTTGCTGCGTCAAACCCCCACATTCAAAAGGCCGCCAGCCATTAATTTTTTTTCATCCGGTTCGTTTTCAAGGTAGGCACATTCCGGTTCAGCAAGCGGCATGTGATTTCCCAGGCGGGTCGAGTGTTTGTCTTCTGTCGCACCGGTAGCCGTCCTGGTTTCTGAAGTTTTATCAGGAGTGAATGTGAGAATGTCCGGGCAGTTATCGAGGATTGGCCTCGCAGGCGCTTTTCTGGGGATCGCCCTCGGGCTCAGCCCCGTGGTCAATGCGCAAGACGATGGGCAGCAGGCCAGTGCCGAAATCCGTCGAACCCGTTTTGGCGTACCGCATATCCGGGCCCAGGATGAACGCGGGCTGGGTTATGGCATCGGCTATGCCTATGCCCAGGACAACCTGTGCCTGTTGGCAAACGAGATTGTCACGGTGAACGCCCAACGCTCGCGCTATTTTGGGCCGGAGCAGGTCACGGTCGAGCAGCGGGAGAACCGCGTCAGCGATCTGTTCTTCAGCTGGCTCAACACGCCGCAAGCGGTTTCCGGTTTCTGGCAGGCCCAGACGCCTCAAGTGCAACAACTGGTCGAAGGCTACGTGGCGGGTTACAACCGTGCGCTGGTCGAGCGCAAGGCCAAAGGCCTGCCCGAACAATGCGCCAGTGAGTGGGTGCGGCCGATCACGGCGCTGGACCTGGTCAAGTTGACCCGTCGGTTGTTGGTGGAAGGCGGCGTCGGCCAGTTCGCCGAGGCCCTGGCCGGCGCGCAACCGCCCCAGGCGACCGCGCTTGGGGGCACCCCGGTCACCGGTTTCGCGGCCGCCGCAACCCGGCAGCAGCGTTTTGCCCTGGAGCGTGGCAGCAATGCACTGGCCATCGGCAGCGAGCGCTCGTTCAACGGCCGCGGGATGTTGCTGGCGAACCCCCATTTTCCGTGGCTGGGCGGCATGCGTTTCTACCAGATGCACCTGACCATTCCCGGCAAGCTGGACGTCATGGGCGCGGCGCTGCCAGGTCTGCCGATGATCAACATCGGTTTCAGCCAGCACCTGGCCTGGACCCACACCGTCGACAGCTCGAAGCATTTCACCCTGTACCGCCTGCAACTCGACCCCAAGGACCCGACCCGCTATCTGCTCGACGGCAAGTCTGTGCCGATGAACCAGCAGACGGTTGCGGTGGACGTCAAGCAACCTGACGGCCAGGTGCAGACGATTTCCCGAGTGGTCTATGGCTCGCAGTTCGGCCCGATTGTGCAATGGCCTGGCCGGCTGGACTGGGATAACCGGTTCGCCTACAGCCTGCGGGACGCGAACCTGGAAAACGATCGTGTGCTGGCGCAGTGGTACGCCATGAACAAGGCGGTCACGCTCAAGGATCTGCAGGACGCCGTCCATAAGATCCAGGGTATTCCCTGGGTCAATACCCTGGCGGTGGACGACCAGGGGCAAAGCCTTTACATGAACGTGTCGGTGGTGCCGAACGTCAACGCCGAGAAGCTGGCCCGGTGCAGCGATCCTCGGGCCGGGTTGCGACTGATCGTGCTGGACGGCTCTCGCAGCGAGTGTGCCTGGGGCATCGATTCCAAAGCCGTGCAAAAAGGCACCTATGCCGCCGACAGGCTTCCGCAGTTGCTGCGCCGCGATTATGTGCAGAACTCCAACGATTCGGCCTGGATGGTCAACCCTGCGCAGCCGCTGTCCGGTTACTCCCCGTTGATCAGCCAGCAAGGCCAGCCCCTGGGACTGCGGTCGCGTTTTGCGCTGGACCGGATCGGCCAATTGGCCAAGAGCGGGCCGGTGAAGGTTGAGGATTTGCAGCGCATGGTCATGGACGATCAGGTTTACCTGGCTGACCAGGTGATGCCGGACCTGCTCGGCGTGTGCGCCGGTGACCTGGGGGCTGACGCTTCGGCATTGGTCGAGGCGTGTGCCAGCCTCAAGGCCTGGGATCGCAAGGCCGGCCTGAAGAGCGGACTGGGGTTCGTGCATTTCCAGCACATCATGGACCGGTTGCAGGCGGTGCCTGATTCATGGCGCGTCGCGTTCGACCCCAAAGACCCGCAACACACACCGCGTGGCCTGGCGATCGAGCGGCCAGCCGTGCTCAAGGCCGTGCGCGATGCCATGCTGGCTTCGGTGGAGACGGTGAAGGTCGCCGGCTTGTCGAAGGACAGCCAATGGCAAGACCTCCAGGTGGCCAGCAGCGGCGGCCGACAGACACCGATTCACGGCGGTCCCGGGGAGCTGGGCATCTACAACGCGATCCAGAGTGTGCCCGGGGCGAACGGCAAACGGGAGGTGGTCAGCGGGACCAGTTATCTGCAAGTGGTGACGTTTGACGGCAAAGGTCCGCAGGCCCAGGGGTTGCTGGCATTCTCCCTCTCCAGCGACCCGGCATCGCCCTATTCGGCGGACCAGACCCAGGCCTTTTCGCAGAAGCAGTGGAGTGTGCTGCCATTCACCGAACAGCAGATCAAAGCCGATCCGCACTATCAGGCGTTGATTATCCGCGAGCGTGATGAGACGGGCAGGGTGGCGACGCAATAGCTGCTGGTGAGCAGTCGGCTGACCCGGCGCTTTCGCGAGCAAGCTCGCTCCCACAGGGGATTTGTGTTGGCCGGGAAACCGCAGGCTGGCACCGATCTTATTTGTGGGAGCGAGCCTGCTCGCGATGACGGCGGCACATTCAACATCGAGGCAAGCTGACCCGGCGCTTTCGCGAGCAAGCTCGCTCCCACAGGGGATTTGTGTTGGCCGGGAAACCGCAGGCAGGCACCGATCCTATTTGTGGGAGCGAGCCTGCTCGCGATGACGGCGGTACATTCAACATCGAGGCAAGCTGACCTGGCGCTATCGCGAGCAAGCTTTGTTCCCACAGAGAAAAGCTTTCAGTTAGTGGCCGGCCGTTGCCCGACGGAGTTGAGGACCGGGTTGCCATCCTTGTTCTGGGTCAGGTAGACCGGCAGGACTTTGGGCAGCGAAGGCACCAGGTTCTGTACTTCGCTGATGTTGTAGACACCACCGATACGCAGGCCACCGGTGCTGTTGTCGGCCAGCATGACGGGGCGGTCAAGGTAGCGGTTGATCAGCGGCAGTGCATCGCTCAGGGCAAGGTTATCCAGCACCAGCTTGCCGTTGCGCCACGCCAGCGAACTGTCATTGGCGTCTGTATCACGAACTTGTGGTTGTTGGTCGCCCGCCTTGTAGCTGGCTTGCATGCCCGGGGAAAGCGGCAGGCCGTCACGGGTGAGAGCCTGGTTGCTGGTTACCCTCACCGAGCCCTCCAGTAGCGTGATCCGTACCTGGTCCTGGTACATCCATACGTTGAAGCGTGTTCCGGTCACACGCACCTGGCCTTGGCCGGCCCGAACGACAAACGGGTGCTGTTTGTCATGACTGACGTCAAAAAACGCCTCACCCTTTTTCAGCGTCACCCGGCGTTCGTTTTTGTAGTTGGCAAATACCAGCTCACTGCCAAGGTTGAGTTCGACCTGGCTGCCGTCACCCAGGGTGACATGACGTACGCTGGCGCCCGCTTCGAAGCGCTGGTAGGAATTGGCAACCCAGCCCAGGTTCCAGCCGGTGTAAGCGGCCAGGGGCATGCCCACTACTAACACCGCAGCGGCGACCGCCAACCGGCTCCAGCGCGACCGGGTGCGGCGTACTCGAGCAGTCGGCGTTGCCTCGACACGCGGCAGATGATCGGCAACAGCCCAGATCTCCAGCATGGCTTCGTATTCGAAAGCATGCAGGGGTTCGGCATCGTGCCATCGCTTGAACGCCTGCCGTTCGGCATCGGTGCAATCGGCGGCATGCAAGCGCATGCACCAATGGGCAGCGGCATCGGTAATGGCGTCGTATTCGGCTTCCGAGAGGGGATGTTCGGTCATTGACTCTTCCTGGTTTGCCGCATTCTAACCTTCGGCATGAGCTGCCGAGAACAACCGTCATGGCGTTTACGCATCAATGAGCCTGTTTTTTTACTCAAGCACTCGTTGTCGCCTACCGTCGCATACATTGCGTGAAAAAAAGATCAACCACCCAAACCCTTTACGGCAGGGTAATTTGCTGTGATGGAGTGGGGTCGAGTTGGCGTCCCAATTCACAAATCAAGAGTGTGAGCGAGTCTGCGTTGCGAAGTATGACGTCGATGCGCTTCTCCGGCAAAAGCGGGTCGAGGAACGCGTCACGCGCTTCGTTCATGTTTTTGGCGCCGGTTATTTTCAGGACCTCCCGAGCCGTCTCCCTGTATCCAAATACATGCTCCATGCTTTTGTACGTATTGTCTTTATCATCCCATTGCGTAAACAATTTCGATTTCGGGGTGCTCAACGAAAGCCCATCCTGTTGCAGTCCTTTTTGCGTTTCATATTTCTCCCTTCCTAGATGAGTGGCTGTTGAAATCAAGTCCAGGAACGGCAGTGCCGCATCCAGGTAGATGATATCGACTGTATTGAAAAGCTGATGGGAGACTTCATGGATGAACGTCGCTCCCTGGGCATGAGCGTCGACATTGAAGGATTCCGGTACAACGGATCTATACCAATCCAATCCCATGTCGAAGAAAAACTGGGTGATATAAATTCTCCCGACGGCTGCTGGTTCGAGCACAAAGGCTGTGGCTCTATCTCCCAGCTGTTTAAGGCTGCCGACAATGATGCGGTCCGCATTCTGTTGTGCCCAGGAGGGGTTGGCCAATGCTTGGCATATCGGTGAAATCGCCGCCTCAATTTTGCTGATAAGACGGGCGTCGACGCTGTTGACCCCAAAAAACAATCTCAGGAAATGATCCAGCCGAGAGCCCGCAAGTGGTTGTCGCTTGAATTGCTCGAAGTTGTGAAGGGCGTTGGATGAGTAGAACCTCGCGGTCTCCAGTGCCTGCACGATCGCATTTGCCCGGTACGGATATTTCCTGCGTATCTCGGCCATGCCCCGTGCCTCAATGTTCAACGAACCTTTGGCCTTGAAGTCGCTATAGGTGATGGCCATCTTCGACCCGGCCTTGCCGAATCGAATGGTTTGGCGTTGCGGGTCGATTTCCCATGTCCGGCCGTCCGGGGACTTTTTCAATAAAGGCCCTTCACCGTGTTCGTGAATGATTCGCCAGGTCTGGCCGGCTTTTGCCACTTGATAGACCTTGCCGGCGAGTGGGATAAAAGACTTGCCATTCGCCGCGACCTTATAGATCCCGTCGCTCAGGTTCAGTTGAAGATTCGAGAGGCTGACGTCCGAGGCTTCGAAGACCTGGAGGTCGGTGCGCATCGGAGCCGTGCACGCGATGTCCTTCCAGTTTGTCGCGGGTGTAGCGCTTCCAGAAGCCGGTCCGATAGGGTCGAGAAGACCGAATGTATCCTCGCGGTTCAAGAAGCCAAGCAAGACCATCTCCGCGGCGCCTGCGATAAAATTGTGCAGGCCTGTTTTCCAGTCATGCTGTTGCAAGGCTTCGGCTGAGCCCCTGAAGTCCTGATAACTCTCCCAGAGCGTTTCCAGGAAAGTCAGTTTGGCCGGTAACTGTCTTCCCAACATCCTGACCCCGGAGCTGAACAGATGCAGCACCGTTGCCCAATCGGACTGACGATGGTCCTGGTTTTGCGCGGTCAACATATCTGCCAGCAACGCTGTGTTGTCGTCATACAGCGTATGCAGAATATTTGTATTGATGGGGCTGAAGCCGAGGGTCATTTCCGATTGTTTTCCGCGCGTGGCTGCGAAGAGATTTTTGAACGTGGCTTGTTGGTCCTGGGGAAGCCGGCGAATCAACAAATCCTGGAGTGCGCCGGGCGTATTGAATGCCGCGACGATGCTCGCTTCATCCTTGAACTCCTGTAACAGCTCGCCGTCATGGTAGGGCGAATACAGGACGTGAGGGCTGGTTGCATCGGTAGCCGAACTGAACAGGTAAAGCCCCAATGCTTTGATCGCAGCACCGCCTTCGGTTTTGATCAGCTCCAAAGGGCGGAAGAATGCGCTGACGCCCTCGACCGCTTGACGAGCGATGGCGTCCGGCATGTCCATGACTTGCCGGAACAGATCGAATGCCGGAGGGGAAAGGTGTTGCTGGAGATACCGTGCGTGAGCGTACTGCAACAATTGCCATGGCAACTGTTGCCGAAAGCGCCGCTTTCTCGGCTGGACATCCACAATGCTGCCGGAAAGTGCTTGGGTTACATGTTTTTTATAGGTGGTAGGGATATCCAGCGACGACAACATTTGCCGTACGGCGGTCTCGCTCAAACCATCGGGCAACGGCTGCGTGGATGTTGACGAAACCTTGAAACCCTTTTCGGTCACCTCGATGTGATTCAACGCAAAATCGGTCAGCGAGCTGGCCGGTCCCACGATCGCGAGGTTGGGCGTGATCTGGATCGTTTCGGGGTTCAGGTTTTTCTGAGGAAAGCGCGCGTCCAATAGCGTTTGCAGTGTTTTATGCACATAGGTGCGCAGGGGCTCGATACCGTCCAGGTAATCCTTGCCATCGGACACGCTGTTTTTATATTGCTCAAGCACTTCTACGTGCAGGCGTTTTTCTTCAAGGGACGCAGTGCCAAGCCAGGCAGGTAGTTTCTGTTGGCGTTCATTTGCCTGAGCGATAGCGGTAGCGCGTTTCAGATTGGTGGGGGCGCCTTTGTTCAGGAGCGCCTGAAGACTGTTGACCAATGCCGATCCGGTCAGTTGCCAATCACCGGTTTTTAATGTGCTCAGATAGCCATACTCGGCCTCAAAGTATTTGATAAACGAACTCATCCGATTGATCAGTACGTTGTCGTCGATCAATTCATAGGCCTGGAGTTGGTAGCGCCTATGGGGCAGGCGTTGAGTGACCGGTAAATTTTCAAGCAATGCAAAGCGTCTTTGGGAGTCGAGCAGATCTTGATTCAATTGCCGGGTGGTCACCTCTACGGAAGGAAAAGCCCGCAAGCCATCGGCAGGTGTCCAAAGGATCGCCATGCCTGAGTGGGGAGTATCTAGCCCCCCACGCTCGGTTAATAAAAAACAATTGGCGAGTGGCAGCAGGACCGTTCGGCCTTCATCGCCACAGGCGAGCGTCAACGAATAGACATCCGGCCGAAAGCCCCTGACCGTTTTGCGTTGCGCGCGGTCCGGGTAGTCTGGGTCGTAGACGAAAACTGTTCTGATCAGATTATTTGCAATCGACGGCAGACTCGAACCAAGCTCCCTGAGTTCGGCCTCGGCGCGGATACCCAAAGAAAAAACACTGGTCAGCTCAGCCAGTAGCGGCCTGAGCCCGTTGTGCAGCGAAACGTTGGGGGACGTTGGTAACTGACGAAAGAGACTGTCGAAAGCCTCTTCCACATCGGTATAGCTCTTGCCCCTTTTTTCCAGTTGATCAGCCATGAAATTGGATGGGCGCAGGTCCCCATGGAACGCGGGACGCGTTCCCCAATGTCCGGCGGTTGGCTGCGCCAACAGTCGCTTGCTGATGAAAGCGCGTATATCCAGCGCCTTGTCGATGAGCGAGTGGATGTCGACATCGGCCTGGCGAGACATCTCCAATGCGTAATGGAAGTTGTTCTTCTGCTTTTCAATTATCGCGCTTGCCAGGGTTTCGGCGACCGGTAAGTCCAGTGACTTGCCCGAAAGCTGCGGCTCATCGAAGCGCTGGAAGCGGTTACGCTCTTCCAGGCTCAAGAGGCTATAGATTTTCTCTTTTTCTACAGTGCTTGCGGATTGACCGTACAACCTGTCCTTGAAGCCCGAATAGTTGGTTATCTTTTGAACACCGTCGAGGGGCGTATAAAGATAATGCCCCTTGGCGCTGATCATCATGGAGCCGGCAAGCTCCACGTAGTTCGGTTCATATTCCCAGAGTCGAATCGTTTCGATGAACAGCAGCGTTTCGTCTCGGCGAGAGGGACGGAATAACCGAAGCAGCTCACGACTCTGCTCATCCGTCAGTTGTCCTTTCTCCCGTTCGATCAGGATGGACGCCCATAACTCATCGTGAATGACGCGAGATAGAAGTTTGCGTCGTGACATATAGAAAGAGGCGGCTCTTCCCTCCCAGAAGGCATCGATGCAGCTGATCAGCGTTGGAATCAGTGTTGTGGCAATGTCTTTTATGATGTTTTCCCATTGCTGCGGACTGTAGGACGATGCGGGCGTACCCGGATGAGTCAGATCAATGTCATGCCCGGCACGCCACCCCTGGTGATGGAAGTAGTCCAGGACTGCATCGCTCAGTGGGATGCTTTCCGTCACCGGGATTGCCTTTGGATCTTGCGGGTGAATCTCCTTGGTGAACGCCACGCGGATCTGTCGATGATCCAGGTCCGGCAGCGCCTCGTTCAATACCTGGTCAAGCATCGATCTTAACGAGGGCAATTTGATCAGTTCCTTCACCATGGCCAAGGCATTGAGGCTCTGGGCGTGCTCGATGGATTCGAGCTGGGTCTTGAAAACATCCTCCTCTATGAGTTGCCGGGTCTGCCTGATGTCGGTGGTGCTGTTCAGTTCGCTGCGTTGGGAAATCGACAAGAGACGAAACAGGTCGTCGCGTTGCGCAGTGTCCCGGCGCATCCGGTCAATCTTTTCTTCGACGGATGCCAGGTTGTCGAATTTTTCGATGCCCCCCCTTGGCGTGTAGAGGAACACCGGGTGGGTGCTGGTTTCGCTGCTGTTAGACGAGGTGCTGAGGACAAAGCAGCCGGCCAGCGCAATGGGCGGTTTTTCATCGGCTTGCAACAGAATGGTTTCGGCGAACATCGAGGGTGTCTGCGCTGCGCGCTGTGTGTGGCCGGGCAGGGCGATGTGCTGCAACCAGTCGAGGTCTGTCTGCGTCAGGCCATGGGTGGCGGTTAATTCGTCCAGGCGATGGGCGTGCAATACCTCGGGAAATAAAAGTGGCGTGGTTTCAGTGAGCATCGTTGCTTCTCGATCAGGGCGCCTCAAAACGGCGCGAACGTGGAGGAAGCCACCAGACTAGGCAACGATAAATGAGCAAAGGTGGTACATAGTTACCGCATGCTGGTGTTCGACCTGCCAGGCCGGGCAGATGCCGTGGACAAGGATTGACAGTGCGCGCCTGAAACGGTGTTTAATCACCCGGCGGGTCCCTTTACGCTGTTGCTACCTCCAACAATCATTCTGGAGCTTCAGATGTCTGCGCCATCCGATCATGCCGCTTCTTGCACCTTGTCTTTCGATGCTCTGGTGAGCTTGCTGGAGAAAATTTTCCTGCGTCATGGCACGTCGACCGAAGTCGCTCGGTGCCTGGCTGAAAACTGCGCCGGGGCCGAGCGTGACGGCGCCCACAGCCACGGGGTGTTTCGCATTCCCGGTTATGTCTCGACGCTCGACAGCGGTTGGGTCAACGGCAAGGCCGTGCCAGTGGTCGAGGACGTCGCTTCAGGGTTTGTCGCGGTGGACGCCGGCAACGGGTTTGCCCAGCCCGCCCTGGCCGCCGCGCGTCCATTGCTGGTGGCGAAGGCCCGCAGTGCCGGTATCGCCATCCTGGCCATTCGCAACTCCCATCACTTTGCCGCCCTCTGGCCGGATGTCGAGCCGTTTGCCTATGAAGGCCTGGTGGCGTTGAGTGTGGTCAACAGCATGACGTGTGTGGTGCCCCATGGCGCGGACCGCCCGTTGTTCGGCACCAACCCCATTGCCTTCGCCGCACCACGGGCTGACGGTGAGCCGATTGTCTTCGACCTCGCCACCAGCGCCATTGCCCACGGCGACGTACAGATTGCTGCACGCAAGGGCGAGTTGTTGCCTCCAGGAATGGGCGTGGACAGCCTCGGCCAGCCGACCCGCGACCCCAAGGCGATTCTCGAAGGTGGAGCGCTCTTGCCGTTTGGCGGGCACAAGGGCTCGGCGCTGTCGATGATGGTCGAGTTGCTGGCGGCAGCCCTGACTGGCGGCAATTTTTCCTTCGAGTTCGACTGGCACAACCATCCGGGTGCCAAGACCCCGTGGACCGGTCAGTTGTTGATCGTGATCGACCCGAGCAAGACCGCCGGGCAAAACTTTGCCGAGCGCAGCCAGGAACTGGTCAGGCAGATGCATGGCGTCGGGTTGCGGCGCTTGCCGGGAGACCGTCGCCATCGCGAACGCAGCAAATCCAATGAGCATGGGATTAGCTTGGACGAACAGACCTTGGCGCAGTTGCGCGAGTTGGCGGGGATTTGAACAACCCGCTGTGGCGGCCAGCCTGGCTGCCACTGCCTTGCCGTGACACGCTGCGCCAAGCCTTCTACTATGACGGCTTCTTTTCTGTGGAATCGCCTGGATGAGTAAGCCCGGCCAAACGGTGCTGGTTGCGCTGCGCAAGATGATCGCCTCGGGCGAGTTGGCCGCTGGCGAGCGCTTGATGGAAATCCCCACGGCCGAGCTGTTCGGCGTTTCGCGCATGCCGGTGCGCATGGCGTTCCGCACCCTGGAGCAGGAAGGGTTGCTGGTGCGCTTCGGCGGACGAGGTTTCCAGGTGCGCTCGGTCAGCGCCGAGCAGATCGCCGGAGCGGTGGAGGTGCGTGGCGTGCTGGAAGGCCTGGCGGCACGGCAGACGGCCGAGCACGGTTTGTCTGAAAAGGCCCGCGCGATACTCGAGCAATGCCTGGTGCAGGGCGATGAACTGTTCGCCAAGGGCTATGTGACCGAGGACGACCTGGAGGTCTATCACGACCTCAACATGCGTTTTCACCAAGTGATCGTCGAAGGCAGCCACAACCCGGCGATTGCCGATGCCCTGGCCCGCAACGATCATCTGCCATTCGCCTCAGTCACCGCCCTGGCGGTGGATCGCCAGAACATGGCCGGCGAATTTCGCCGCTTCAACTATGCCCATATGCAACACCATTCGGTGTTCGACGCCCTGATCAACCGCCAGAGCGGCCGCGCCGAGGCAATCATGCGCGAGCATGCCAACGCGACCCTGCGCTACGCCGAAGTGTTCGGCTCGACGCTGGCTGACGAGCGGATGACGGTGATTCTGCGTTCGGAGTAACCCGCCCGGTTGCAGATAACAGCTGGATTGTCATTCACCACCAATCCCCTGTGGGAGCGAGCTTGCTCGCGAAAGCGGTGGGTCAGTCACCATCAATACTGCAGAGCTGACGCCATCGCGAGCAGGCTCGCTCCCACAATGTCCTGTGTTAGAGGTCGAGTACCAGGATCGGTGTCTTGGACCTGGAACAACACGGCGTGAACTGGTCGTTGCAGGCCTGTTCAGCCTCGGTCAGAAACATGTCCCGATGCTCAGGCACACCTTCCAGCACACGGGTCAGGCAGGTGCCGCAGACACCTTGTTCGCAGGAGATCGGAATCTCGATGCCATGGCGCTCCAGCGCCTGCACCACACTGCAGTCCGCTGGCACGTCGAACACTTGGCCGCTGCGGGCCAGCTTGACCGAAAAACTGCCATCGGCACGGGTGTCGGTAGGGGCGGCGGCAAAGTATTCGCGGTGCAGGCAGGCTTCCTGCCAGCCCTGGCTCTTGGCGGTGTCGAGAATGTGTTGCATGAACCCGCCAGGGCCGCAGACGTAGAGGTGCCCGTCGTCACTGGGCGCGGCCAGCACCCTGGCGGCGTCCAGCAGGGTTTCAGGTTCTTCATCGAAATGCAGGAAGACCCGGTCGGCATAAGGAGACTGGCGCAGGCGCTCGACAAAGGCTGCACGGTCTCGGGCGCGAGCGCAGTAATGCAGCTCGAACGCCGCGCCGCTCTGGGCCAGGTGCTCGGCCATGCACAGGATCGGCGTAATGCCGATGCCTCCGGCAAACAGCAGGCTGCGCCGGGCTTGCGGGGCGAGAGCGAACAGGTTGCGCGGTTCGCTGATATGCAAGCGCATACTTGGCTGGATCAGCTCATGCAGGCTGCTCGAACCACCGCGGGACGCCGGATCCTTGAGCACGCCGATGAGGTAGCGGTGCCGCTCCTCGGGATGGTTGCACAGCGAGTACTGGCGAATCAGCCCGCCAGGCAAGTGCACATCGATATGGGCGCCGGCGGTGAAGGCCGGCAACAGCTGACCATCGACACGCATCAATTCGTAGCTGCAGATATCGAGGGCTTCGTTGTGTCGCGCCGCGACCTGGACTTCGATCATGACCGTTGCTCCACCTGTTGCGGTTGATGGCTGCTGGCGATCAGCCCGGCCTGTGCTTCCCGTTCCCGTGCGAGCCAGCGCTCCAGTACCCGGCGAGACTGTACGCCGCCAGCGTCGATGTTGAGTTTGAGCAAATTGCGTTGGGGATGGTCCAGCAGGTTGCGCTGCTGGCGTTCGAGCATTTCCAGGTCTTCGCTGAAAATCTTGCCCTGGCCTTCGCGAATGGACGCGGTGAGGGCGTCATCCTGTGGTTGGAAGTGCCGGGCCATGCCCCAGAAGTACCAGATCGACGTCTCGGTTTCCGGCGTGATGAAATCCACCACGATGCTCGACGCCTTGAATTGCGGCGCGGCGTGATAGCCGCCGTTGCCAGCATGGGCCACGCCGACTTCGATCAGCACATGGCTGGGCGGGGTGAAACGGCAGATCTGCCAGCGGTCCACCGGCACGTCGTCGGCCAGGTTGTTGCCGCGCAAAGCCATGCGCCAGAACGGCGGGGGCATGATGTTTTCCATGTGCCGGGCGGTGACCACTTCATCGCCGTCGACCGTGGTCACCGGCGGCGCCTCGTCGATTTCCTTCTGGCCGATGCTCGAGGCATGGACGTAGGTTTCGTGGGTCAGGTCCATCAGGTTGTCGATCATCAGGCGATAGTCGCACTGGATATGGAACAGGCCGCCACCGTAGGCCCACTCATCGCTTTCAGCCCATTCCAGATGATGGATCAGCGCCGGGTCGGCCTGCGCCTGGTCACCGGGCCAGACCCAGATGAACCCATGGCGTTCCTGTACCGCAAAGGTCTTGTTGCAAGGGAAGCCTCGTACCCGTTGCCCCGGCATCTCGACGGTCTTGCCGTCGCAGCCCATCACCAAGCCGTGATAGCCGCACACCAGGTTGCCGTTTTCGACGTAGCCCAAGGAGAGCGGGGCGCCGCGATGGGGGCAGAAGTCTTCCACCGCCGCGACCTTGCCTTCATGCCCCCGGTAAAAAACCATCTTCTCACCACAGATCTGGCGACCCAGGGGCTTGTCGGCGATTTCATCGGGGGTGCAGGCAACGTACCAGGCATTTTTGGGGTACATGAGGGATCTCCAGGCGGATGTTGTTCTTGTCTGTGGATCCATTAACTCTCTTAACTAATTTCATTGTCAACGGTTTTGCCGTGTTTACGGACAATTGGTTGATGTGGTGGATCCATTGATATGAAATGGATGTTCGTGCCCCCGCGGTAGATCGCCGGCCCCCGGGCTTCAATGAACCGCTGGATGTGCGCTATGGTTCGCAGAAGGAAATATTCCTCGGCTTGCTGGGCGGGCGCCTGATTGTCTCGCGGGCCTCCTGTGGCATAGCACGGAGTGATCCATGAAAACCAAAGCGGTATTGACTGAGCAGGACGTTGCGCAATTGCTGGTGGCGGCCAAGGAGCTGGCTCACCAGCGTCAATGGGCGGTGTCGGTTTGTGTGGTGGACGACGGTGGTCATCCCCTGGGGCTGCTGCGCCTGGACGATGCCTCGCCGTTGTCGGCCTATATCGCCACCGAAAAAGCCCGCACGGCCGCCATGGGGCGGCGTGATAGCAAGGTTTTCGAAGACATGATCAATGGTGGTCGTTACGCGTTTCTCAGCGCTCCGCACCTGCAGGGGATGCTTGAAGGTGGGGTGACCATTCGTCATGACGGCCAGTGCATTGGTGCCATCGGGGTGTCAGGGGTCAAGGCTGAGCAGGATGCTGAATTGGCTCGTTTGGCGGTGGAGACGGTGTTGCCAGCGATCACTCCGGATGCCTGAGGTGGGATCGGGCGGTTTTGTTGATCGGGTACATATCCATTTTCGCGGTAACGGCGGCTTAGGGTTCCGCTCTTACAGCGGGTCACTTTCGAAAAGCTCGGAAGCCGGCCCAGTCGAAAGTAACCAAAGCGCTTTTGCCCACCACTCGGTGCCTCGCCTACGTTCGGCCAGCGTGGTTAACGGGGCGCCTGAGATCAACGTCCACCGCGAGGCGGCCTAACAGCCGACCTGGCTCTCCCGGTCGTACACCCGTTAGATCTGTGGGAGCAAAGCTTGCTCGCGAAGACGGTGGCACATTTAATGTTGATGCAAGCTGACCCACCGCTATCGCGAGCCAGCTCGCTCCCACAGAGGGATTTGTGCCGAACACAAGTTTTTTGCCCTCTGAAGATCCAGTGTGGGGGCGAGCTTGCTCGCGATAGCGGTGGGGCAGTTACAGATGCATCTACAGACCGAACGCCATCGCGAGCAGACCCGAATGCCACAAGGCTTGCACAAATCTTCCAGACACTCTCCTCATCAGCAGTTAATCTGCCAAGAGCACATTCACCAAGCGGGATAGGGCATGACGGCGCGCAACTGGATCGATCTCAAGCAGGACGCCACGTCCGGGATCGAGACCGTGCGCGCGCATTTCGAGGGGCATGCCTATGATCCCCACTGGCATGACGCCTATCTGGTGGGCGTGACCGAGCAGGGCGTGCAGCAGTTTCATTGCCGCCGCCAGCAGCACAACAGCACGCCGGGCAAAGTGTTCCTGCTCGAGCCCGGCGAGCTGCATGATGGCAATGCCCCCCACGACCACGGGTTTACCTACCGCACGTTGTACCTGGAGCCTCAATGGCTGGAGCGCGAATTGCGTTCCTTGTTCGACGTGGCGCCGGACAACGCCCAGTTGGGGTTTGCCGCGACCCTGACCGACGATGCGCGGCTGGCGAGTGCCACGGCCATGGCCTTCCAGAGCCTGCACGAGCAGGAGATCCGCATCGTGCGCCAGACGGCCCTCGATACGCTGTTGGCCAACCTGACCCAACACCTGCACTGGCGGGCGCGGATCAACCCGGATCCGCGGCTGCCATTGGTGGCGCAGCAGGCCCGGGATTATCTGCACAGTCACCTGAGCGAAGACATCGGCCTGGATGACTTGGCGCAGGTCACCGGCGTGGATCGTTTCCGCCTGACCCGCGCGTTCAAGGCGGCTTTTGGCCTGGCGCCCCATGCCTATCTGATCCAGTTGCGCCTGGCCCGCGCCCGGCGCCTGCTGGCGCGTGGCGAGAGTGCCGTGGCAGTGGCGGCCATGCTCGGTTTTGCCGACCAAAGCCACCTGGGCCGCTGGTTCCAGCGCGCCTATCGCCTGAGCCCGGCGGACTACCGCAAGCGCTGCTCAATTGTTCCAGACTGACCACGGCTTCATGGGGATGATCAAGCCATCGATCATTCACCGAGATGTTGCTCCATGGACCAGTTACTGCCGTTTGCCTTGTTCGCGTTTGTCGCCTCCATCACCCCGGGCCCGACCAATATCCTGGTGCTGAGCCATAGCTCGCGCTTCGGCCTGGCAACCACCTTGCCGATCATCCTCGGCGCCTGCGCGGCGGCGGCCTTGCTGGTGCTTCTGGTCGGCACCGGGTTGGGAGACGTGTTGGCGCGCCATGCCACGATTCAGACGCTGCTCTCCTGGGCGGGCATTGCCTGGTTGAGTTGGATGGCCTGGCAGATTTTCAGCGCCCCGGCCCAGGCCATCGACCCGGATCGGCCGGTCGAAGGCCCGCGGCTGGGCCTGGCGGGGGCTGCCGGTTTGCAGTTGGTGAACCCGAAAACCTGGATGATGGCATTGGCGGTGGTCAGCGTCTTCGCGGGGGCGGAGGCCGACCGCACCGTGCGGGTCCTCTGGCTGTCCTTGGCGTTCTTTGCCATTTCGATCCCGTGCATGACCGTCTGGGCCTACCTGGGCCGCGGCGCCGCCAGGTTCTGCCGTTCCGCCGTGGCGATGGGCCGATTCAATCGGGTCATGGCGGTGATGCTGCTGGTGTCGGCGTGGTTGACCTTGGTGGTTTGAGTCTCTAGGGCGCTTGCTCCCGCTGGGCTGCGTAGCAGCCCCTTTTGGTGAGCGCTTCGCACTCAAGCGGGAGCAAGCTCCCTCGCCACGGGCGCCGTCGTCTTGAAGACCAGGGCCTTGAGGCCACACTCCAGATCGACGTCAGGAAATTCCGGCGGATTTTCCAGGCGTTTCTCGAAGACCAGCCCCGGCGCTTGCTGGGTAACGCCGTCGATGAGGAAGTCCGGGCCGGTGGCCGGGTCGTTGCTGCAGGCCAGGACTGTGCCGTGGGCCGTCAGCAGTTCCGGCAGGCGGCGCAATACCCGCTGGTAATCCTTGGTCAGCAGGAAGCTGCCTTTCTGGAAGGTCGGCGGATCGATGATCACCAGGTCGTACGGGCCACTGTTGATCACCTTGCCCCAGGACTTGAACAAGTCGTGGCCGAGGAAACTTACCTGGCTCAGGTCGTGGCCGTTCAGGCGATGGTTGTCGCGGCCTCGGCTCAGGGCCGCACGGGACATATCCAGGTTGACCACATGCTGCGCGCCGCCGGCAATGGCCGCCACGGAGAAGCCGCAGGTATAGGCGAACAGGTTCAGCACCCGCTTGCCACTGGCGTTGGCCCGCACCCAGTCGCGACCGTAGCGCATGTCGAGGAACAGGCCGTTGTTCTGCTTCTTGCCCAGATCGATCCGGTAGCGCAGGCCACCTTCGGTCAGGGTCCATTCGTCAATGGGTTCGCCCACCAGCCATTGGGTGAGGCTTTGCGGCAGGTAGCGGTGCTGCAACGCCAGTGTATGGGCCTTGCTGTGTTGCCAGGCCGGCGACGTAGTGAGCGCCAGCAGTGTTGCGATCAAATCGTCCAGGTGCGTCGGTTCAGGCTCCTTGAACAGCGAGACCAGCACCACCCCTTGCAACCAGTCAACCGTGATCTGCTCCAGGCCTGGCCAGCAGCGTCCGCGGCCATGGAACAGGCGCCGGGTTTCTTCCGGCGCCGATTCCAGGGCGGTCAGCAAATGGGCGTGAAGGGTTTGAAGGGCTACGCAATTCATTCAGGCAACGCCAGGGATTCGAAAGGCCGGCATTTTAACCGCAGGCCACCCCGGCGCAATCCCTGTGGCGAGGGAGCTTGCTCCCGCTCGGCTGCGAAGCAGCCGCATCAACTACCGCTTGTAGTCAAAATGCTGGCAACCTGTTGCGGCTGGCAGTTGAGATAGGCCGAACGCTTGAGCCAACCCGGGTCCGGGTACCAGGAAAACATGAATTGACCGCCCTTGAGCTTGTCGATCACCTGGCGCGCCACCTGCGGGCGTACGGCAGGGCAGCCCTGGCTGCGCCCGATACGGCCCTGGCGCACGCTCCACAACGGGTTCACGTAGTCGGCGGCATGGATCACGATTGCCCGATCACGGGCCTGGTCATTGAAACCCGGCTCCAGGCCGTCCATGCGCAGCGAATAGCCGTGGGTGCCCTGGTAGCTTTCCTGGGTACGAAACAGGCCCAGGCTGGATTGATAGCTGCCCAGGCGATTGGAGAATTGTGTCGCGAAGTTTTCCCCGGATTTTTGCCCGTGGGCCACCAGGTCACGCAATACCAGTTTCTGCTGACGCAGGTCGAAGATCCACAGGCGACGGGCCGTGGAGGGTTGCGAGTAGTCGATGACCGCCAGGTGGCGGGCCTGGCTGGCACCATTGGCGACCGCGCATTGCATGGCGCTCAAGGCACTTTTGAGCGCCAGGGGATTGAGTTCCGGCGCTGCGTGGGCGAGGCTGTTGTAAAGCGTTTGCGAATTCGTCTTCTTTTCGGCCAGTGCCGGGCTGCAAATGACGCCCAGGCCCAGCATGACCAGACAGAATCGGCGCAAAAAGCCCTGTACAGGCGAAGCGTTTCCAGCATGGTGTTCGTTCGCGGCATCCCGTCCGATTTCGTTTGTTTGCATGATGGCGGGTCGTACCTGTCGCAAAATTCACCGTCAACGAGACGGCCATGGAGTGGAGTAAAGCAGTTGTTCAAAAAGTCCGCATGTTACCTGAGCCTTTTATTGCTCACTGCGCCATTGGTCGCGACAGCCGAAGACAGCGATCCGGCGCTCGTGCAGACCACCCTGGCGCAATTGGCGGTCGCGTGTCCAAAAGTAGCGACGAGTGTCGACTTTCCGACGTTGCTCGACTTGCAGGCGTTCTATCAGCAAAACGCAGGCCAGCAAGCCTGGACGGACGACGAACGACGGATGGCGTTGCAGGTCCAGTTGCAACAACTGGCCGACGACGGCCTGGATCCAACCCGCTATAGCCTGCCGGCCCAGGGGGCAGACCAGGGCGCTCATTGTGTCGACATCGCCATCAGCCAGCGCTACCTGCAAGCCTTGCATGACCTGCGTTTCGGCTATTTGCCCCAAGACCGGCTGGAACCGGTATGGAAGGCCAACCCGCCGCCACAGGACCACCCGGCCGTGGTGCTGGCCATCGCCGGGCTGGGCCTGCAGAACGTCGCCAGTGCCTTTGAACAGGCCCGGCCGAACCTGGACCTTTATCGCAACCTGCGCGGCCTTTATGCCCGCCTGCGGCAACAACCTTTATCCAACTGGCAACCCGTGCCCGGCGGGCCGTTACTGCAACCGGACAAGCAGGACGCCCGCGTCCCCGCCCTGGCCCAGCGACTGTTCAACGAGGGTTACCTGAGTACACCACCGCTGGTGACCGACGAGCACTACAGTCCCATGCTGGTGGAGGCGATGAAGAGCTTCCAGCTCCAGCATTCGCTGCAGGCCGATGGGGTGGTGGGGCCGTGGACCGTGACCGAGCTGAACATCAGCCCGGCCATACGCCGCGAGCAGTTGCGCATCAACCTGGAACGCATGCGCTGGCTGGCGCAGGACGTGGAGGCCGATAGTGTCCTGGTCAACGTGGCGGCGGCCCAACTGACGGTTTACCAAGGTGGCGCGCCGGTCTGGCAAACCCGCACCCAGGTGGGCCGTGCGCAACGGCAGACACCGTTGCTCAAGTCCCATGTCACCCGACTGACGCTCAACCCGACCTGGACCATCCCCCCAACCATCATGCGCGAAGACAAACTGCCCGAGATCCGCCGTGATCCGGAGTTTCTCAACCGCTACAACCTGCGGATTCTCGACAGTGAAGGCCAGCCGTTGCTGGCGGAAGATATCGACTGGGAACATCCGGGCAACCTCATGCTGCGCCAGGATCCAGGTCCGAAGAACCCGTTGGGCAAAATGGCGATCCGCTTTCCCAATCCGTTCTCGGTGTATCTGCATGACACCCCGAGTCAGGCGCTGTTCAGCAAAGGCCCGCGAGCCTTCAGTTCAGGTTGTGTGCGGATCGAGCAAGTGATGAGCTTGCGCGACCTGCTGGTCAGCCCGGCCGAACGCGCACGTACCGATACGCTGCTGGCTACCGAGACGACCCATGAATTCCGGTTGGCCCGGCCCGTGCCGATCCTGCTGGGGTACTGGACAGCACAAGCGGACAGCCAGGGCCAGCCGGTGTACATCCCGGATATCTATGCTCGTGACGCGACACTGTCTGCTGCCCAGGGTCGAGCACTCTGAGGTCACGCGCAGGCGGTGGCGGCGTGTGTGGTCTCGTCGAGCGTCGTGAACAGCCGCTGGCCGATAACGCTGGCGGCCTGCAAATGCTGGTGCGGATCGACGGTTTCCGATTCGAGCAAACGTTGGGAGCTCACCACGCGGGCGCCGCAGTAATCGAAAATGCCATGGTCGATCTGCGTGGTCATCGCCTCACCATAGCCGTGGCGCTGGAAGCTGTCGGCATCGGCGCCGCCAACTGCCACCAGATGCACCCGCAAGTGCTGCAGTTGTTGGACAAACGGCTTGTCGAGGCTGAAATCGAATGCCCAGCCGTTGGAAAACACCCGGTCGATCCAGCCCTTGAGCAGCGCCGGCATGGACCACCAGTAAATCGGATAGACCAGCACCAACGTATCGGCACGATCGATCCTGGCTTGTTCGGCCAGCACATCCGCGGGCGGCAAGGCTTCGCGGTGGTGAACGGCATGGTCGGCGAAGCTGAAGCGCGGATCGAAGCCTTCGGCGGCCAGGTCGGCGATCTCGAACGTATCGGCGGGGTTGGCGCGGGTGATGCCCTCGGCGATTTTTCCGGCCAGGCTGTGGGTGAGGGAACGAGGGTCGTGGTGAGCCACAACGATCAGTGCATGCATGGCGAAACTCCTTCTGGTCACGCAGTCTGGAAGACAGGTATGCTGGGTTAAGTTACGGTTAGTAAGTTACGGTTGGTAAAGTTAGCATGTCAAGCACTGACGAAAATCCGCAGTCTTCACCTCGTCGTCGTTTATCCCGGCATGACCGGCAGCGACAATTACTGGATGTCGCCTGGCGACTGGTGCGGGAGGAGGGCAGCGACGCCCTGACATTGGCCCGGCTGGCGGATCAGGCGGGGGTGACCAAGCCCATCGTCTACGACCACTTCATCACCCGGTCCGGGTTGCTGGCGGCGCTGTACCAGGATTTCGACGCCCGCCAGACCGCGTTGATGGACGCAGCCCTGGACGCCAGCGAAGCCACCCTGCAAAGCCGCGCGACGGTGATTGCTTCGTCCTACGTCGAATGCGTGCTGTTGCAGGGCCGAGAGATCCCTGGGGTGATCGCGGCGTTGACCAGCTCGCCGGAACTGGAACGTATCAAGCGCGAATACGAGGGGATTTTCCTCGACAAGTGCCGTGCCGTGCTGGAACCGTTCGCCGGCACGAAGGGCATCACTCAAGCCGGTTTGCGAGCGATGCTGGGAGCGGCGGAGGCCTTGTCCAATGCCGCCGCCAGCGGGGAAATCAGCGCTGGCGAGGCGAAGGAAGAACTGCTGGTCAGTATCGTTGCGATGGTGGATAGGACCGCCAATATCCCCTCAAACTGAACCACCGCTATCGCGAGCAAGCTCACCACTTACCCCTGTGGGAGCGAGCTCGCTCGCGATGGCGGCGGCACATCCGGCATCTTTACCCACTGACCGACTGATATCGAGAGCAAGCCTCTCCTGAGGGCGGGCTGCACTTTTATGAAGCTGCAGGCGGGGTGATCGCACCATCGCAAGGCAGTTGGCGGTGCTTGCGAAACGGCGGCGGGCGCCGGTTGGCTTGCGGTGACTGAGCTGGCCTCTTCGCGGGCAAGCCCGCCCCCACAGGGGATTGTGGGTGAACGGGAGGGCGTGAATAAGCGGGGACGCAGGTTTGGCACGCTCGCTGCAAGAGGCTACCCAGGCCCACCGCGAACACAGTCGAGTGGGCAGCCCCGTCGGTCAACGAAGATCGAGTGCCAGCAGGCCGGGGGACAACGGTAGGTCAGGGCGCAGTCGCCGGGCCGATACCGCACAGAACAGGCAAAGACGCCTGGAACCGCAAGGTTTCAGGCGTCTTTTTTTTGCTTTCAAAATCGTGATGGGCTTTTGTCGGGTGCTTTTTATGAATTCCAACGTTGCTTCTCTGAACAAGCTGCAAACGCTGATCGTGATCGGCAATGGCATGGTCGGCCATCACTGCGTCGAGCAACTGATCGAGCGCGGTGCCCTCAATCATTACCGTGTGCATGTGTTCAGCGAAGAGCCGATGCGTGCCTACGACCGTGTGCACCTGTCCGAGTACTTCTCGGGCCGCGATGCCGAGTCCCTGGCCCTTGGCGAAGCGTCGCTGTACCAGACCCCCGGCGTGACGTTGCACCTGGGTGTGCCGGTGCTGGAAATCGACCGTGACGCGCATCAAGTGGTGACCGCCCATGATCGCCTTCACTACGACAAACTGGTGCTCGCCACCGGTTCCTACCCGTTCGTGCCACCGATTGAAGGCGCCGAAGGCAATTCGTGCCTGGTCTATCGCACCCTGGAAGACTTGGACGCGATCCGCGCCGCCGCCAGCAATGCCCGTCGTGGTGTGGTGGTCGGCGGGGGCCTGCTGGGGCTGGAAGCGGCCAATGCCCTCAAGACCCTGGGCCTTGAAGCCCATGTGGTGGAGTTCGCCCCCCGGCTGATGCCGGTGCAATTGGATATCCAGGGCGGCTTGGCCCTCAAGGCCCGTATCGAGAAGCTGGGTGTCGGCGTGCACCTGTCCAAGGGAACCCAGTCCATCGGCGCCGGTGAGCAGTACCGTTATCGGATGAACTTCGGTGACGACGATTTCCTGGAAACCGACCTCATCGTGTTTTCCGCCGGCATCCGTGCCCAGGATGCCTTGGCGCGCCAAAGCGACCTGCAGATCGGCCCGCGCGGTGGCGTGGTGATCGACGACCATTGCCAGAGCAGCGACCCAGACATCTACGCCATCGGCGAATGCGCGGCCTGGAACGGCAGCATTTTCGGCCTGGTCGCCCCGGGCTACCAAATGGCCCGCAATGTCGCGGCCCGGCTGTGCGGCGAAAGCGCTGAGGCCTTCACTGGCGCGGACATGTCGACCAAGCTCAAGTTGCTCGGTGTGGACGTTGGCTCCATCGGCGACGCCCATGGCAACACCCCGGGGTCGCGCAGCTTCCAATTCATCGACGAAACCAGCGCCAGCTACCGGCGACTGGTGGTAGCCGCCGACGGCAAGCGTGTGATCGGCGCGGTGCTGGTGGGCGACAACAGCTACTACGACACCTTGCTGCAATACATGCAGAACGGTATCGCCTTGCCCAAGGACGCTGCCAGCCTGATCCTGCCCTCATCCGCAGGCGCCCCGACCCTGGGCCCGGCGGCGTTGCCCGAAACCGCCACTCTCTGCTCGTGCCACAACGTCACCAAGGGCTCGATCTGCTCGGCCATCGACGGTGGCTGCACTGATCTGGGCCAGCTCAAATGCGACACCAAGGCCGGTACCGGATGTGGTGGTTGCGCGGCCCTGGTCAAGCAAGTGTTCGAGCATGAGTTGACTGCCCGCGGCGTCAGCGTCGACAAGAGCCTGTGCGAACATTTCGCCTACACCCGCCAGGAGTTGTATGCGCTGGTGCGGGTGGAAGGCATCATCAGCTTCGACGAACTGCTGGCCAAGCACGGTCGTGGTCACACCGGTTGCGACCTGTGCAAGCCGGCGGTGGGCTCGATCCTGGCGTCGTGCTGGAACCAGCCGATCATGGACCCGTCCCTGGTGCCGTTGCAGGACACCAACGACACCTTCATGGCGAACATGCAGAAAAACGGCACCTACTCGGTGGTACCGCGTATCGCCGGTGGGGAAATCACCGCCGACAAGCTGATCGCCATCGGCGTGGTCGCCAAGAAATACGACCTCTACACCAAGATCACTGGCGGCCAGCGCATCGACCTGTTCGGCGCCCAGTTGCACCAGTTGCCGGACATCTGGGCCGAGTTGATCGAAGCCGGTTTCGAAACCGGGCATGCCTACGGCAAATCCACGCGCACGGTGAAATCCTGCGTGGGCAGCACCTGGTGCCGCTACGGCGTACAGGACAGCGTGCAGATGGCCCTGACCATCGAGGATCGCTACAAAGGCCTGCGCTCGCCGCACAAGCTCAAGTTCGCGGTGTCCGGTTGCACACGCGAGTGCGCCGAGGCCCAGAGCAAGGACGTCGGCGTGATCGCCACCGAGAAGGGCTGGAACCTCTACGTGGCCGGCAACGGCGGCATGCGTCCGCGTCACGCCGAGCTGTTCGCCACGGACCTGGATGACGCCACGCTGATCCGCTACATCGACCGCTTCCTGATGTTCTACATCCGCACCGCCGACAAACTGCAACGGACCTCGGTCTGGCGCGAAAGCCTGGAAGGCGGCCTGGACTACCTCAAGGACGTGATCATCAACGACAGCCTGGGCCTGGGCGCCGAGCTCGAAGCGCAGATGCAACTGGTGGTCGACCGCTACGAATGCGAATGGGCCAATGCCCTCAAGGATCCGGACAAACTCAAGCGTTTCCGCACCTTCGTCAACGACGGGCGCGGCGATCCGGATGTTCACTTCGTCAGGGAACGCGGCCAGCGTCGGCCGGTTCACGCCCACGAACTCCACCTGATTCCCGTTACCGAGGAGGTGCTCTGATGAGCCAGTCAAACGTCGTTCGTATTCCTGTCCGCGATGTTGCCCAAGAACCGCTGCAATGGCGTGCCCTGTGCAGCCGCGAGGACCTGGTGCCCAACTCTGGCGTGGTCGCCTGGCACGACGGTAGCCAAGTGGCGTTGCTGTACCTGCCCGAGCATCAGGACAAACCGCTGTACGCCATCGACAACCGCGACCCCAAGTCCGGTGCAAACGTCATCGGCCGTGGCTTGCTGGGCAGCATCAAGGGTGACCTGGTGATTGCCTCGCCGATGTACAAGCAGCATTTCCGCCTGGAAGACGGCCATTGCCTGGAATACCCGGAGCAAAGCCTGCGGGTGTGGCCGGTGCGGCTCAATGGCGACGTGGTGGAGATTGGCGAAGACTGATCTGCGCAATCGCTGCGTTCGTGGTGCTTTTGTGGTGCTTTTGTGGCGAGGGAGCTTGCTCCCGCTGGGCTGCGGAGCGGCCCCAAGCCTTTGCGGTCGCTGCGCAACCGAGCGGGAGCAAGCTCCCTCGCCACAACAGCGGGTCAGATTTTATTGAAATGTGGGGATGAACAATGAAGACCGCCGCCCAACTGGTAAGACTCAAGAGTGTGCAGAACCAGCAGGTCCACAGCATCGCACCGGAGCAGACGGTGCTCGAAGCGCTGCAGATCATGGCCGAGAAAAATGTCGGTGCGCTGCCGGTGATCGAGGACGGCCAGGTGGTGGGTGTGTTCAGCGAGCGGGACTACGCGCGCAAGATGGTGCTCAAGGGGCGTTCATCGGTGGGGACGACGGTACGCACCATCATGAGCGCGCCGGTGGTCACCGCCGACTGCCAGCAGAGCATCGACCGCTGCATGGAAGTCATGACCGACAGCCACTTGCGGCACCTGCCAGTGCTGGATAACGGGCAGTTGATCGGCCTGCTGTCCATTGGTGACCTGGTGAAAGAAGCGATTGTCGAGCAGGCGGATTTGATCCGGCAGTTGGAACACTACATTCGCGGGCACTAAACCCCGCCGATTCCTTTCACTACTGGATCAAATGAACTACACCGGGTCGACGGCGGGACGGTGCTGGCGCAACAGTTCGATCTGCTGGGACGGGATCAACTCGCGCAACGCCTTATAGAGCGCACGGGTTTCCAGCAGGTTCCAGATGCGCAGCATGGTTTCCAGCGCGTCCAGGGGTTTGCTGATGAAATCCCGGGCGCCTAGGGCCAGGGCCCGCAGGCGCGTGTCACGGGTCGCGTCGGCGGTCAGCACCAGGATCGGCAGGTAGTCATTGGCCGGGATGCGTCGGTTGAGTTGCTCGAGCACGGCAAAACCATCGAACGCCGGCATGTGCAGGTCGAGGATGACCAGGTCCGGCTCGAAGCTGTTGAACAGATCGAGCGTGCGCAACGGTTCGGTGCTGCTCAGCACGTTGTGCAACCCTTCGCGGGCCAGCAGTTGTTCCATCAGGTCCAGGTTGGGGCGCTGATCGTCGACGATCAGAATGCGCAAGTCGCGATTCATGCGGGCTCCGGTAGATAGTGCTCGAGGTGGCCCAGGAAGGCCTGGATATGAATAGGTTTGGTCAGGATCGCCGTGGCGCCGGCGTCATGCAGGGCGCGGTGGGTCAGGTCGCTGGCATCGGCGGTGATCATCAGCACGGGCGTGGCGGCGGTGGCCGGGGACTGGCGCAGGCGCCGCAAGACTTCCAGCCCTTCGAGGTCCGGCAGGCTGACGTCCAGCAGGATCAGTTGCGGGGTGTGCTGGCGAGCGAGGTCCAGGCCCATCTGGCCTTGCATGCTCGACAATAACTGGATGCCAGGGCGGCGTTGCATCAGGGTTTCGATCAGCGCCAGGCTCGACAGGTTGTCTTCGATGCACAGGACTTTGCCGTGATAGTCCACAGGCGAACGTGTCACCGCCAGGGCGGCGATAGGCGGCAAATGCGCGCCAACCACCTGGGTGCCGGGCAGTTGCAGGGTGAAACAGCAGCCGTGTCCGGGCTCGCTGTGGACCTGCAGGTTGCCCTGCATCATTTCCAGCAGGCTCTTGCTCAAGGACAACCCCAGGCCAGTGCCTTCGACCTGGGGATCGGCGCCCAGGCGTTCGAAGGGCTTGAACAGTTGGTCCAGCTGTTCCGGGGCAATGCCATGGCCGGTGTCGTTGACGGCGATGCTCACCTGATGGGCCTGGATGCTGACCTCGATGCGCACCTCACCGCCGGGCCGGTTGTACTTGATGGCGTTGGACAGCAGGTTGAGCAGCACCTGCACCAGGCGCTGGCGGTCTGCGAGCACGCCGCTGTCGTCGGGCAGCGCTGGCAGCTCGGCCAAGTGGATCCCGGCGTCGGCGGCCATTGGTGAAACCAAGGTCAGGGCTTCGTGCAGCACCGTCGACAGGGCGATCGGTTCGATGTTCAGCGGCAGGCGCCCGGCCTCGATCCGGGCAATGTCCAGCACCTCGTTGATCAATGCCAGCAGGTGCTGGCCTGCCCGCAGGATGTGGCTGACCTGGGGGCGTTGGCCAGCCGTGGAGTCCATGTCCAGCAATTGAGCGAAACCGAGGATGGCGTTCAGTGGCGTGCGCAGCTCGTGGCTCATGCGCGAGAGAAACTCGCTCTTGGCCCGGCTGGCGCTTTCGGCTTCTTCGCGGGCGGTGCGCAGGGCGATTTCGGCGGCGCGCCGATCAGTGATATCGCGGGTAATCTTGGAAAAGCCGCGCAGGGCGCCGGTGCCATCGTATTGGGCGGTGATGACCACGCTGGCCCAGAAGCGGCTGCCGTCCTTACGGCAACGCCAGCCTTCTTCCATGTAATGACCGTCGCGGGTGGCTTCGCGCAAGGCCATGTCCGGGTGCGCCGGGCATTCCTCGGCCAGGTAGAACAGGGAAAAATGGCGGCCGAGGATTTCCTGCTCGGTGTAGCCCTTGATCCGCTCCGCGCCGGCGTTCCAGGTGGTGACGTAGCCTTGGGCATCCAGCGCGAAGATCCCGTAGTCCTTCACACCATCGATGATCAGCCGCAAGCGCTCCTCGTTGTCGCGCAGGGCCCGCTCGCGTTCGGCGAGCAACTGCCCGGCCTCCACCAGGCGCGTGCCGAGCTGGCCGATTTCGTCCTGCTCCGGCGGTTGCGGCAACAAGGGTTGGCCCAACGCCAGGCGCTGGGCGTTGCCTTGTACCTGCTGGACCCGGGCGACAATGCCCTTGGACAGGAACAACACCGCGACAATCGCCCCCAGCAGCCCGCACACCGCCGCCAGCAAGGTGGCGAACAACAGGCGCATGCGCGTGGCCGAGGCAGCGGCGCTGCGGTCGGCGAGCAGGGCGTCCTCGCGTATGCGCATGGCGCTGATCTGCTCGCGCAGCACGTCCAGCACCTGTTTGTTTTCGATCAGGATCGCGGTGATGGCTTCGGGGTCGTCGCGCTTGCCGTTGCGCAAAGCGAGCAAACCCTCGAGTTTGTCGGCGATCAGCGGGGTGATGGTCTTGAGGTGTTCGCGCATCCTGGCGTCGCGAATGTTGTGGTCCAGGCGCTGCAACGCGGCATGGATCAGCGGCGTGGCCTGCTCGTAGCTGGGCAGGAAATCTTCGCGGCGGGTCAGCAGGTAACCGCGCACGCTGGCCGCCGCCTCGGCCAACAGGGTATGGACTGTCTGGATATCACCCTGGACCAGCAGCACCCGGCGCACATCTTCTTCGGCCCGGGCGGTCTGGCGTTCGGTGATATAGATCAGCACCAGCGACAGCAGCAGGACCACCAGGGGCAGGGAAATCACCACCAGGGCCTTGCCGCGCAAGGGCAGGTCGGCCCAGCGGCGGGCGGCGAGAAACCTCATGGCCATTGCCCGGAGGGTTGCGCCACCAGGCCCAGGGCAACGCCGCGAACGGCGGCCTGGGTCCGGTCGGCGGCGCCCAGTTTGCCGATGACGCGCTCTACGTGGGCCTTGGCCGTGCCGGGCGCGATGCCCAGCTTTTCACCGATTTCACGGTTGCTGAAACCGCCGGCCACCAGCCCCAGGACCTGGCGTTCCCGGGCGGTCAGGGCCTGGACTTGAGTGGCACCATTCGCACCGCGCTCGGCCATGCGGCGCAGCAGGCGCGCGCTGACCGAACTGTTCAATGCCTCTTCGCCCTGGGCGACCCGTTTGAGGGCGTCGAGCATTTCATCGCGGCTGGCGTCCTTGAGCAGATAGCCGACTGCGCCCGCACCGATGGCGGCTTCGAGGTGGTCGGGGCTGTCATCCATGGTGAAGATCACGACTTTGATTCCGGGCTGGCGCTGCTGCAGGATCCGCGCCGCGCCCAAACCGTTGAGGACGGGCATGCGGATGTCGAGAATCGCGATGTCCGGCTGTAGCCGCTCGCACAGGTCGAGGGCTTCCTGGCCGTCGCGGGCCTGGCCGACGACCTCGAATCCCGGGTTGCCGGCGAGCATGCTGATAAACCCGGTGCGGGTGACTTCGTGGTCATCGGCCAGCAGCAGGCGCAAAGGTGAGTTCATGGGTGTCCTCCGTGGGCCGGTAGCGGCACGCTGGCCAGCAGTCGGGTGCCGCCGCCGGGCTGGCTGCAACAGCTCAAGTGTCCGTCCAGCAAGTGCGCGCGTTCCTGCATGGCAGCCAGCCCCAGATGGCAGCTGCCGTTGGTCTCGATGGGTTGTTCCAGGGCAAAGCCACGGCCATCGTCCTCCACTCGCAGGCAAGCGTGGCCATCGTCCACCGCCAACCCCAAGTGCACATGGCTGGCCTGGGCGTGCTTGAGAATGTTGTTGATGCCTTCCTGGGCAATGCGAAACAGGGCGATCTCGGTGTTGCCCGGCAGGCGCGCGGTGCTGTGTTCGGCCCAGTTCACCGTCAGGCCCGCGTCGCGCAGGCGGTCGGCCTCCTTGTCGACGGCTTTGTACAGGCCGAAATCATCCAGCACGTGGGGGCGCAGGCCACCGATCAGTTGCCGGCCTTCGCCGACGCAGCCTTGGGCCAGGTCGAGGATACTTTGCAGCTCGCTCGCCAGTGCCGGCGGTAGCGACGGGCAGCGACCGGCGAAGCCCTGCAAGCGCTGATGCAAACCAGCGAGATTCTGCGCCAGGCCGTCGTGCAGGTCGTAGGCCACGCGCTTGCGTTCGTCTTCCTGGGCGCTGAACAAGCGGTGGACCAACTCGGACATGGTCCGTTCGCGGGCCTGGAGTGCTTCGAGCAGACGGCTGTTTTCCAGGTGCGCCGCCAACAGCGTCGCGAGCAATTGCAGTGATTCGATGTCTTCGTTGTCCGGCGCGCCGAGGGCCACGCTGTTACCCAGCAACAACGCCCCGAACGCTACGCCGTCGGAGGCACGCAACGGCACCCGCAAGACCTGGGGCAGGGCGCTGCCGGGCGACTCCAGCCATTGTGGGCCGGGCGTTTGTGGCTGGGCCAGGTTGGCGAGCAGCTCGAGTCGCTCCGCGCTGCCGTGGCTGGCGAGGGTGCGCAACGGGTGGTCCGGCGCCCACTCCAGCAGCAGGCCATGGTCCATGGCCATGAACGCGCACGCCCGTTGCAACGCACGCTGGCGCATGGCCGACAGGGGCAACTGCGTCAGTTCATGGCCGGTGCCCAGCAGCAGGCCCAGGCGCGCGGCACGGCTTTGCGACTGGCGATATTGGCTGCGGATCGCCAGGGCACTGCCGGGGTCATGGGGTGGACTTTGCATGGGGAACTCCAGCGTGGAAGAGGACCGGTCCGGTTCGCGGTGGCGTCATTAGAACGTGTCACCGGCACCGGGCCTATCTGCCGAACGGCATAGGCGATTGGCACCGGTTGGCCGATGGCGAAGGCAGGGAAGGCCGGCAAAGTGGGCCCATTGAAACCCAAAGGACCACTTTGATGAAAATGAAAACCTGCGCCATTGCTGCTTTATTCCTGCTGGCCGCGCCGCTTGTCCAGGCGCTTGAGGCTACGCCTTACGTGTATCGCACGGTGGCCGAGCAGCCCAAGAATGTGAATGACCGCGAGATCGCGGCGCTGTTCGACCGCTGGAACGCCGCGCTGCAAACCGGTAGCGCCACTGCCGTGACCGGCCTCTACGCCCCGGATGCGATTTTGCAACCGACTGTTTCCAACAAGGTGCGCAACACGCCGGCGCAGATCCAGGATTACTTCGAGCATTTCCTGGCCGGCAAACCGGTCGGGCAAATCAACTACCGGGAGATCCGCCACCTGGGCCCCGATGCGGCGATGGACAGTGGTGTCTATACCTTCACGCTGACCCAGGCCGACGGTTCCAAGCGCGAGGTCCAGGCGCGCTACACCTTCCTCTATGAGCGCCTCGATGGCCAGTGGAAGATCATCAACCACCACTCTTCGGCCATGCCTGAAGTGCCGAAGACCTTGCACGCCAGCCACTGATAGCACTGCTCGCAAAAGACCTGCCTGTGGGAGCAAAGCTTGCTCGCGATAGCGGAGTATCAGTCAGCATCCATGTTTCTGACACACCGCCATCGCGAGCAAGCTTTGCTCCCACAGGGCCCTCTATCAATTCCATCCCCGTGTCTAGACACACTTTGCATAAAGAGCTTGGATTAACGCGCGAACATTAATTAGAATCAGTCTCATTTAAGACTTTGCGCAGGCTCTGGACATGTGTGATGCAGTTACGCCGACGGAGCATTCCCTCCATGCGTTGTACCGTGACCACGGTAGCTGGCTGGAAGGCTGGCTGCGACGGCGCATGGGCAATGCCTGGGATGCGGCGGACCTGCGCCAGGATACCTTCCTGCGGGTGCTTTCCAGTTCCCAGACCTTGGCTGACCTGCAAGAGCCCCGGGCTTATCTGCTGACCGTTGGCAAACGCCTGCTGAGCAATTTCTACACCCGGCGCAATCTGGAGCAGGCGTATCTCGACGCCCTGGCGAGCCTGCCCGAAGCCTGCGCACCGTCGCCAGAACAACGCTGGCTGCTGCTGGAAACCCTGCAAGCCTTGGACGAACTGCTCGATGGCCTGCCGCCCCTGGTGCGGCGGGCTTTTCTCTGGAGCCAACTTGAAGGCCTGGGTTATCGCGAGATCGCCGAGCGCCTGCAAGTCTCCGAACGCACCGTGAAGCGCTACATGGCCCAGGCCTATGAGCATTGCCTGTTGGTGGACTTCTGATGCGCTCGGCCCCTTCACCCGAAGCCCGCGAAGCGGCGCGGGCGGCGGCTCGCTGGTTGACCCTGATGGAGTTCGACGGGGATGCGTTCGACTCGGCGGCCCTGCAACGCTGGCGCGACAGCAGCGCTTATCATGAGGCGGCCTGGCAGAAGGCCCAGCGATTGCGCCAGCGTTTTGCCGGGGTGCCCGCGTCCCTGGGCATGGCGACCCTGGACCGCCCAGTGCTGGCTCGGCGCGAGGTGCTCAAGCGCGCATTGGGCGTCGCCGCATTGGTCCCGACCGCTTGGTTGCTGGGGCGAGCGCTGCCGTTGGAGGCCTGGCGCGCTGATTTGCACACCGCCACGGGCGAGCAACGGCGCTGGTCGCTGGTCGATGGCAGTGCGCTGCAACTGAACACCGACAGCGCCGTCGACCTGGACCTCAAGGCGCATCGCCTGGTGCTGGTGCGCGGCGAAATGACCCTCAAGCTCGCCGGGCGCACGCCGCTGTCCGTTCAATCACCCTACGGGCTCATCACGGTCGGTCGTGGCGAAATCTGTGTGTATCTGGGCGAACGCGATTGCCGGGTGTCGGTGGTCAGCGGCTCGGCACAACTGCAACCCTTGCGCGGGCCATTGCTGAGCTTGGAAGCGGGCCAGCAGGTCAACATCCAGGATTCAGGCGCGGGGCCAGTGAAGGCGTTCGACGTGGCACAGCTGGGTTGGCGTGACGGCGTATTGGTTGCGCAGGACCAGCCACTGGGGCATTTCCTGCGGGAACTGAGCCGCTATCGCCCCGGGGTGTTGCGTTGGGACGAACCCCTGGAATCCCTGCGAATCACCGGCAGCTTCCGCCTGGACAACACCGACCGAATCCTCACGCTGCTTGCAGCCAGCCTGCCGCTGGACGTGCACATGCGCACTCGCTACTGGGTCACGTTGACACTTCGCAAAAATATGGCCTGAGGCCAATTGAAGTCGATCTCCCGCTGGGCCTGTAGGAGCTGCCGAGCGAAGCGAGGCTGCGATCTTTCCCCGGGCACTTGAATCTCAAGCGAAAGATCAAAAGATCGCAGCCTTCGGCAGCTCCTACAGTGCACCCCAGCGGGAGCAAGCTCCCTCGCCACAGATGGGGGTGGCTTGCAAGTTTCGCCAGGAATCGAGCCTGAGGCCTGTCCCCTTTTTTTGTCTCGCTTGTCATTCAAGGCAACTGAACAAAAATGAGAGCGCTTTCCAATGTCCGCAGTTGCACCTTTGCGTTTGCGCCCGGCCTTTGCCGGCTGGCGTCCGCTGTTGAACCTGAGCCTTATGCTGAGTTTGAGCGCCAGCCCGTTCTTTATCTCATCGAGCCTGGCCGAAGAAGCCGACCGGCGCAGCTACCAGGTGCCGGCCGGCAGCCTCGGCGGGGCGTTGACCCGGTTTGCCGGACTGGCGGGCGTCAACCTGTCGGTGGATCCGGCCCTGGTGAGTGGTCGCAACAGCGCCGGGCTTTCGGGTGAGTTTGGCGTAGAGGAGGGGTTTGCCCGGCTGTTGTCGGGCTCGGGCCTGCAATTGCAAGCGGTGGGTGAGCAGGCCTACATCCTGATGCCGGCGCCAGAAGGCGGCAGCCTGCAACTGGCACCCACCTCGATTGTCGGCGCCACGGCGTCGACGGACAGCCCGGTGTATGCCGGTGGCCAGGTCGCTCGCCGCGGTTCGCAAGGCTTGCTGGGCTCGCGGGACTTCATGGAAACGCCGTTCAGCATGACCACCTACACCAGCGCTGCGGTCAAGAACCAGCAGGCGCGCACCTTGGGCGACCTGATCGCCAGCGACCCCTCGGTCCGTGCCACCAACCCGGCGGGCGGACGCTTTGAGCAGTTCACCATTCGCGGTTTCAGCCTGTTCAACAGTGATGTTGCGTACAACGGTCTCTACGGCATCCTGCCAACCTACACCATCGACATGGAGATGGCCGAACGCGTCGATATTCTCAAGGGCCCGAGCCAGCTCATCAACGGTATCTCGCCGCGGGGCAGCGTGGGGGGCGGGATCAATGTGGTGCCCAAGCGTGCCACCGACAAGCCCATCACCTCGTTCACCGGCAGCTATGCCTCCAACAACCAGATTGGCGGTGCCGTGGATGTCGGTCGGCGTTTTGGTGAGGATGACAAGTTCGGGATTCGCTTCAATGGCGTGAAGCAGGCGGGCGACACCGAATGGGATCACCAGAGCGTGGACCGCGAGATGGCGGTGCTGGGCCTGGATTTTCGCGGTGAGCGCCTGCGACTGTCGACGGACATCGGCCGCACCGAGCGTAACACCGACGCGCCCCAGGAACGCGTGCAGGTGGGCGCCAATGCACAGGTTCCTCACGCCAGTGATGTGCGTGACAACTACGCCCAGTCCTGGAGCAAGGCACGCACCAAGGACACCTTCGGCGCCGTGAACGCTGAATTCGACGTCAACGATTCCGTCATGCTGTATGGCGGTGTGGGGGCGCGCAAAAGCGAGCACGACTTCCTTCGGCACAACGTTTCGGTGACCAACGACGCGGGTGACTTCACCGTCCAGCCCCGTGACTTTACCCGTGACGAAAATGTCCGGACGGCCACGGCCGGGGTGCGCAACTGGTTCCATACCGGCCCGGTGAGCCATGAGGTCAACCTGGCGGCCAGCTATTTCTACATGGACTTCGAAAATGGCGGCGCCCGTTACGCCAACGGCAGCAGCAACCTGTATGACCCGGTACAGACCCCGACGCCGAGCAACCCGACGCGACAGGACGACAAGGTCTACACCGAGAACCGCTTCAGTGGCGTGGCGTTGTCCGACACCCTGGGGCTGTTCGACGATCGCTTGCTGCTGACCCTCGGTGCCCGCTGGCAGCGGGTGAAGGTTGACGACTGGACGAATAACGTCAAGGGCGACACTGCCTACGATGAGGAAAAGGTTTCGCCGTCGGGCGGCATCCTGTTCAAGGCGACCGACAGGCTGTCGCTGTATGCCAACTACATGGAAGGCCTGAGCCAGGGCAAGATCGCGCCGTCGACATCGGTGAATGAGGACGAGATTTTCCCGCCATTCATCAGCCGCCAGGTCGAGGTGGGCGCCAAGTATGATGCCGGTCCGTTCGCCGTCACCGCCGCGCTGTTCCGGATCAAGCAGCCGGCCTATGCGACCGACGCGACGACGCGTGTCTTCGGCCCGAACGGCAAGCGAGAAAACACCGGCGTGGAGTTGAGTGTATTTGGTGAGCCGCTGAAGGGAACCCGCTTACTGGGTGGTGTGATGTACATCGACAGCGAACTGACCCATACCACCAACGGCACCTTCGATGGCAACCGCGCACCGGCCACGCCGAAGTACAACGTCAACCTCGGCGCCGAATGGGACGTGCCGACGGTACAGGGCCTGACCCTGACCAGCCGTGGCATCTACTCCAGCTCGCAGTACCTGGACCAGTCCAACACCAAGCAAATCGATTCCTGGGAACGTTTCGACGTGGGCGCCCGCTACGCGTTCAAGGTCGACGAAAAGCACATCACCCTGCGGGCCAACATCGAAAACGTGGCAGACAAGCGCTACTGGAGTTCGGCCGGCGCATCGGATGACAGTGAGGCTGGCTTGACACTGTCGACCCCGCGCACCTACCTGCTTTCCGCGACGGTGGATTTCTAGGCCGAGGTGCCGCTCCAGGGAAGGAGCCGCCTGGGTTCAGATGTCGCGAAACAGATCGTGGGCATCCAGCAGCCGCCAGGCAATCTCCGGGCGTTTTTCCAGCCCACGGCGGATGGCGGCGGGAATCGACTGGCGAATCTTGCGACACAGGCCGGGCTGGTCCTGGAATTCGATGGCGATGCCGCGCATGGTCCGCACTTCGTTGTAGCCAGGCTCGACGCTCAGGCGGATCCCCAGGTTTTCGTACAGGCGCTGCTGCAGGCGCTGGAGTTCGTCGAGGTCCTGGATGTTCTCCAGACGCTCAAGCAGGCGTTTTTCTTCCTGGCGATTCAGGCACAGGATGCGCAGGTCGCTGCCAGGCGCTTGCAGCAAGGCATCACGGCCACAATCGCAGACGCCGGGCGGGCAGGGGGGACGGATCGGAATCGACGCGGTCATGGGCTCCACAAGAATCTGCTGCACAACGAAACAGCGAGCTTATCGCCGGCCCAGGCAATGTGATGCCTGGCGGCATGTGGGTCAAGCCTGTTGGAGGGGCCGCTGGTCTGGCGCTACTGCATGCCCACCGCTGTACTGTGGGAGCAAGCTTGCTCGCGATAGCGGTGGGTCAGCTTGGACCCTTGCTGGATTTGCCGCCGTCATCGCGAGCAAGCTCGCTCCCACAATGGGATTGGAGTACGACCGGAAGAACCAGGTCGACTATAAGGCCGCCTCGCGAGCAAGCTTTGCTCCCACAGATCTGATGGGTGTACGACCGGAAGAACCAGGTCGGCTACTAGGCCGCCTCGGCGTGGACGTTGATCTCGGGCACGCCGAACCTAGGCGAGGTGCCGAGTGGTGGGGCAAAGCGCTTTTGGTTACTTTTGGCTGGTCCGGCTCCCGGCTCTTCCAAAAGTGACCCGCCGTAAGGGCGGAACCCTAAGCCGCCGTCACCGCAGAAATGGATATGTACTCAGTCAGACCGCCATCGCGAGCAGGCTCGCTCCCACAGGGGATCCATGTCGGACACACCATGTGTATTCGCTGAAATCCAATGTGGGAGCGAGCTTGCTCGCGATAGCGGTGGTTCAGTCGAAAGCGTTACAACCCCAACTCAGACAACCCCGGATGATCGTCCGGCCGGCGGCCCAGCGGCCAGCGGAACTTGCGCTCGCTTTCCTTGATCGGCATGTCGTTGATGCAGGCATAGCGGTTGTACATCAGGCCTTGCTCATCGAACTCCCAGTTTTCGTTGCCGTAGGAACGGAACCAGTTGCCCGAGTCGTCGTGCCATTCGTAGGCGTAGCGCACGGCGATGCGGTTATCGGTGAAGGCCCAGAGCTCCTTGATCAGCCGATAATCCAGCTCCTTGGCCCATTTGCGGGTCAGGAATGCCTTGGCTTCCTCGCGGTTATGGGCGAATTCGGCGCGGTTACGCCATTGAGTATCCAGCGTGTAGGCCAGGGATACTTTCTGTGGGTCACGAGAGTTCCAGCCGTCTTCGGCCAGGCGAACTTTCTCGATCGCCGATTCACGAGTGAACGGCGGCAACGGCGGACGAACTTCGGAAGAGGCAGACATGGCGGATCTCCAGTGAATTGACGAATTGCACAAGGGTTCAACAGGTCAGGCGTGCAGCAGTTTTTCGAGCAAGTCCTGGGCGTCGTCAGCCGCGCTGTGGTCGCCCATGACCAGCGCCACGGTAATGGCGCCGTCAATCAGAATCAGCAGTTGGCGGGCCAGTGCGTCCGGGTTCTGGACACCTTGTTCGACGCACAGCCGGGTTACGTAATCGAGCAACTTCTGTTTGTGCAGCTTCGCCACCTGGCGGACCGGATCCTGTGGATCGCCGGTTTCGCCACTGGTGTTGATGAATGCGCAGCCGCGGAAACCTTCGCTGTCGAACCAGCCCTTGAGCACGGTGAACAGGTTGAGCAGCCGTGCAGTCGGGGTCGGCGCCTTGTCCACTTCGGTGCAGAACCAGTGCATCCAGCGTTCGTCCCGCCGCCTGAGGGCGGCGACGATCAGGTCGTCCTTGTTGGCGAAGTAGCGATAAACACTTTTCCTGGAGACGCCGGCGGTTTTCACCAGAAGGTCCATGCCGGTGGCGGCGATGCCACTTTTATAGATCAACTTTTCAGCGACATCGAGGATGATGTCTCGTGTTTCATTACCAGTGATTTCGTTCATGAAACAAAAGTAGAATGATCGTTCTCCTTGGTCAAGTCATTTTTTCTTGAGGACAGGAAGACCCAAACCCATCCATGGTGTAAGCTCATCCGTTCTTCGGAATCGACCTTTTGCGAGCCCTATGCCGTCGCTTTTCAAACGCTCCCTGCTGCCCAAGCTGCGCAGCTTTGCACTGACCGCCGACGCGGTGACCATCCTCGATGGCGCTGCCCAATTCCGCCGTTGCCTGCTGGAGAAAATCGCCCAGGCCACCCAGCGCATCTACATCGTCGCGCTGTACCTGCAACAGGACGAGGCCGGCCAGGAAATCCTCGATGCCCTGCATGCCGCCAAGGCCGCGCGTCCGGAACTGGATGTGGTCGTGGTGGTGGACTGGCTGCGGGCCCAGCGCGGGCTGATCGGCGCCAAGAAGCAGCCGGGCAACTCGGCGTGGTATCAGGAACAGACTCGCACCCATGCCAGCGAAGTCCCGATCTACGGCGTGCCGGTGCAGACCCGCGAGCTGTTCGGCGTGCTGCACTTGAAAGGCTTCGTGATTGACGACTGTGTGCTCTACAGCGGCGCCAGCCTGAATAACGTCTACCTGCACAAGTTCGACAAATACCGCTACGACCGCTATCACCTGCTGCAGAACACGGCACTGGCCGATTCGATGCATCACCTGGTGCAGCACGGCCTGGTCACCTCCCGGGCCGTGCACCGCCTGGACCTGCCGAACCTGCCCAGCACCCGCAGTTTGCGCAAGGACATCGGCGACCTGCGCAGTCGCCTCAAGTACGCGACCTATGACACCAGCGTTGGCAGCCTCGACAAGAGTGGCCTGTCGGTAAGCCCGTTGCTGGGCGTGGGCAAGAACAATCCGCTGAGCCGGGTGATCGGTGAGCTGATCGCCAGCAGTCGCCAGCAACTGACCATTTGCACACCGTATTTCAACCTGCCCCTGGCGGTGACCCGGGAGCTCAATCGCGCCTTGGCCCGTGGGGTCAAGATCGACATCATCGTCGGCGACAAGACCGCCAACGACTTCTACATTCCGCCAAGCGAGCCGTTCAAGATCATCGCGGCGCTGCCATACCTCTACGAAATCAGCTTGCGGCGCTTCGCCAAACGGCATCAGCGCGCTATCGACAGCGGTCAATTGAACCTGCACCTGTGGCGTGACGGGGACAATACCTATCACCTCAAGGGCATGTGGGTCGACGAGCGCTACACCTTGCTGACCGGCAACAACCTCAACCCGCGGGCGTTTCGCCTGGACCTGGAAAACGCGCTGTTGCTGGACGACCCCAAGGGCGAGTTGCTGGCGCCGCGCCAGGCCGAGCTTGAACAGATCTACCGCCACACCCGCCGGATCGAACGTTACCTGGACCTGGAAACCCTGCCGGATTACCCCGACGCCGTGGCCAGGTTCCTGAAACGGGTCAGCCGGGTGCGGATAGAACGGCTGCTTTACCGGATCCTGTGAACACCCGCGCCATGTCGAAAAAAGACACCATCTCCATTCAGTTGGTGCGTGAGGCGCTGCTGCAAAGCTGCGCCCCCGGAGCGGCTACCGATGAGGTATTGAGCAAGGTGGGCATCGATCCCGCGTTGCTCGACGACGCCCAGGCACGGGTCCCGGCCCATGCCTATGCGCGGCTCTGGCGTTTGCTCGCCCGGCGCCTGGATGACGAGTTTTTTGGCATGGACCCGCGCAAGCTCAAGTCCGGCAGCCTGGCGTTTCTCTGCCAGTGCGCCATGGCCCAGCCCACGCTGGCGAGCGGCTTGACGACGGGGCTGGGGTTTCTGTCGCTGATGCTCGAACACCTGCCGGCCCAATGGGTGCGCCAGCAAAGCCTGGCGGAGATCGTGCTGCTGGAAGACGATCAGGAACCGCGCCGGGCCTTTACCTATTTCACCTACTGGATGATCGTCCATGGCGTGGCCTGCTGGCTGGCCGGGCGGCGCATTCCCATTCTTTCCGTCGAACTGCGTTGCCCGGCGCCGGATTTCTGCGACGACTATCGGGTGATGTTTTCCCAGAACCTGCGTTTTGACCGGCCTCGCACCCGAATGATTTTCGCCGCCGAATGCCTCGACCTGCCGATCAGGCGCAACGCTGATGAGCTCAAGCGCTTCCTGGCCCAGGCCCCGGCCAACATCCTGGTCAAGTACCGCAACCCGCAAAGCCTGGCCAGCCGTATCCGGCACGACCTGCGGCAGTTGCCTGCCGAACAGTGGCCGGAAACCGAGGCCCTGGCTCAGCAGCTGTGCGTGTCCGCGTCCACCCTGCGCCGACGCCTGGCGGAGGAGGGCCAGACTTACCAGGGCCTCAAGGACAGCGTGCGCAAGGATCTGGCGATCACTTGGCTGGCCGAGCCCTCCATCAGTTTCGTCGAAATCGCCTCACGCCTGGGTTTTGCCGATGCCAGCTCCTTCTACAAGGCGTTTCGCAAATGGTCTGGGTCCAACCCGGGGCATTATCGCAGCCTGATTCTCAACGACCCTGATTGACCCATCGGCTGGCCTCCAATCTTGTGCCTACCCAAGCCCCTGTGGGAGCGAGCTTGCTCGCGATGAGGGGCTGGCAGTCGATGAAGAGGCGGCTGAGCCAACGCTATCGCGAGCGAGCTCGCTCCCACAGGGGTTTTCGCTACGCTCATAAAACCGTCATTTATTTCTGATACAAGCCTGTGCAGGCCCCGGAAAAGCCGGGCCATCCATCAGGGTAATGTATGCAAATGACCGTTTTGGGCCGCGTATGAGAGTACTGGTCACCGGCGTCGCAGGGTTCATCGGATTTCATACCGCCAAGCGGCTGTGCAGCGATGGCCATCAGGTCATTGGCATCGACAACCTCAACAGCTACTACAGCGTCGAGCTGAAACAGGCACGACTGGCTCAGTTGGCCGAATGCCGCGATTTCCGCTTTCAGTTGCTGGATGTGGCAGACAAACAGGCACTGTTGGAGTTGTTTGCCGAACATGCCTTCGACCAGGTCGTCCACCTCGCGGCTCAAGCCGGCGTGCGTTATTCGATCGACAATCCGGACGTTTATGCGCAAAGCAACCTGGTAGGTTTCCTCAACGTGTTGGAAGCCTGCCGTGCCCATCGGCCGGCGCACCTGATTTTCGCCTCGAGCAGTTCGGTGTATGGCTTGAACGACCGCCTGCCGTATGCCACCACCGACCCCGTCGATCAGCCGGTATCGTTCTATGCGGCGACCAAGCGCGCCAATGAACTGATGGCCCACGCTTACTCGCATCTCTATGGCATTCCCACCACCGGCCTGCGGTTTTTCACCGTGTATGGGCCTTGGGGACGGCCCGACATGGCGCCGTTCAAATTCACCGATGCGATCCTCAAGGGGCGCACCATCGACGTCTATAACGACGGCGCGATGTCTCGCGATTTCACCTATATCGACGACATCGTCGAGGGCCTCGTGCGGCTGATACCGCTGCCGCCGACCGATGAGAGCGGCGTGCGCAACAAGGTCTACAACATCGGCTTCGGCTCACCGGTGAAGCTTTTGCAGTTTATCGAGTGCATTGAAGAAGCGCTGGGCATCCGCGCGATAAAGAATTTCTTGCCATTGCAATCGGGCGACGTGGTCGACACGTGGGCGGACACTCGCGAACTGGAGGAGCGGGTGGGGTTTCGCCCACAGGTCGCAGTGCCCGTCGGTGTGCAGTCGTTTGTCGATTGGTACCGCGCGTATTACCGCGTTTAACCCCTCATTCCTCAGCTTTTTACTGGAGCGTCATGCACGAAACCCCTTATGTGTCGGTCCTGATTCCGGCAAAGAACGAAGCAGGCAACCTCATTCCATTGCTGGAAGAAGTACGTGCGGCGCTGGTCGACGAGGCTTTTGAAGTCATCGTGGTCGACGATGGCAGTACCGACGCCACCGCCGCTGAGTTGCGGACGCTGCAAGGCAGCGGCTACCAGCAGTTGCGAGTGCTCAGCCACACCCGTTCCCTCGGACAGAGCACCTCGATCTACCACGCCGCTGAAGTGGCACGCGGGCATTGGTTGGCAACCCTGGACGGCGACGGTCAGAACGACCCGGCCGACCTGCCGAAAATGCTCGACCTGGTGCGCGGCTCCGAAGGCACCCCCGCGGGCGTCAAGCTGGTGGCAGGGCATCGCGTCAATCGCCGGGACACGGCGAGCAAGCGTTGGGCCTCGCGGTTTGCCAACAAATTGCGCGCCAGCCTGCTCAAGGACCAGACGCCCGATACCGGTTGCGGCATCAAGTTGATCGAGCGCAAGGCGTTTCTGCGTCTGCCGTATTTCGATCACATGCACCGTTTTATTCCGGCGCTGATCCGCCGTCACAACGGCCGGATGCTGGTTCAACCGGTCAATCACCGTGAGCGCGGGGCCGGGGTGTCCAACTACAGCAACCTGGACCGGGCGCTGGTGGGCATTGTCGATCTGTTCGGGGTGTGGTGGCTGATCAAGCGCACCCGCCTGGACGTCAACGCACAAGAAACCGAGGTTTGAAATGGGCAGAGAATCGTTGTGGTTGGCCGTTGGCTTCGGTGGTCAATTGGCATTCACCGGGCGTTTTGCCCTGCAATGGCTGTACAGCGAATACAAGAAGCGCAGCATGATTCCCGTGGGCTTCTGGTACCTGAGCATCATCGGCAGCGCGCTGTTGCTGGCCTATGCCATCTACCGCGAAGACCCGGTGTTCATTGTCGGCCAGTCCTTCGGCTTTATCGTTTACCTGCGCAATTTGCAGTTGATCGCCAAGCATCATGAGCAGGAAAACCCCGAACTGGCCAAGAAGGGCTGAGACGGTGCGGATACGATTATCTTCCTCGCGGCTCGAGCTCCTGGCGTTTGTGGTATTGGCCTTGATCATGGTGGGCGCGGGCCTGGGCTGGCGCCAACCGATGAACGTCGATGAGGAGCGCTTCCTTGGCGTTGCCCTGGAGATGCTGCAGAACGGCTCTTGGTTCATTCCCCATCGTGCCGGTGAAATCTACGCCGACAAGCCGCCGCTGTTCATGTGGACGGTGGCGCTGTTCGTGCAACAGACCCACCTGCCCAAAGTTGCCCTGTACTTGCCCGCGCTGCTGGCAGGCGCCGTCACCACTGCGTGTCTGTATGACCTGGGCCGACGTTTGTGGGGACGGCGTGTTGGGGTGATCGCGGCGCTCTTGTTTCTCGCGACTTACCAGACCTACAGCATCCTGCGCACCGGGCAGATCGATGGTTTCCTTGCGCTCTGGACCATCCTGGGGATCTATGGCCTGTGCCGGCACATGCTGCTCGGCCCGGCCTGGCGTTGGTACTACGTGGCGTGCGCGGCGATGGGGTTGGGGATCATCAGCAAAGGCGTGGGGTTTCTGCCGGTGCTACTGCTGATTCCCTACGCCTATGCGCTGCGCAAAGGTTGGAAAGGGGTGGTGGCCATGCCTGGCCAGGCGGGACGCTGGTGGCTGGGGCTGGTCGTAGCATTGGCCGCCATCGCGTTATGGCTGGGGCCTTTGCTGATGATTGTGGCGCAGGGCAGTGCCGACAGCCTGGCGTACGCCCAGGAAATCCTGTTCAAACAGACCGCTGGGCGTTATGCCAACGCATGGGAGCATCGCGAGCCATTCTGGTATTTCTTCGTCCAGGTGATTCCGAAGTACTGGCTGCCGATTGTGTTCATGCTCCCCTGGTTGGTGCCGGCCTGGCGTAAACAACTGCTCAAGCACGACGGTCGGGTGTTGGTGCTGCTCGGTTGGGTACTGCTGGTGTTGGTGTTCTTTAGCCTGAGCAGCGGCAAACGCAAGCTGTATATCTTTCCCGCGTTACCCGCGTTGATTCTGGTGGTGGCGCCACTTGTGCCGTGGATGCTGCGCCGCTGGTTTGGCGCGCGACCGAGGGGCAGGGTGGTCTTCAACGTATTGGCTGCGCTGTGGCTGTGTGCCTGGTTTGTGCGCGGTTTTATCGAGCCCCACAAGGAAGGCATCAACCCCCACCAGACCTTGATGCGCGATGTCGCCGGGATGACTTCAAATGCCGAGTTGGTGCTTGTGGGGTGGCGTGAGGGGCATTGGCTGTTCGCCCAGCAACCCATCGTGCATTTCGGCTTTTATAACGGCAACTCCCTGGAACAATCCGCCACCTGGCTGCGCAGTCACCCCCAGGCCTTCGTCCTGGTGCCCGCTCGGGACCTGGCCCGCTGTTACGACCCGCAAAAGGCTCGCCGGGTCGGCGATACCTCAAGAGCGGAGTGGTTCCTGGTGGGGGCTGATGCGGACAACCGGCGCTGCCAGTCGCCAGCGCCGGAGAAGGTGTATTCGTTTGCCTGGCAGCAACCCTTGTAGCGGCTGAACCACCGCCATCGCGAGCAAGCTCGCTCCCACAGGGGATTGGTGGGGGGCCTCGACTTTGTGACCGCCCAAACACCCTGTGGGAGCGAGCTTGCTCGCGATGGCGGCCGTACTGACAACACATCCCTCGGACCATGGCCAAACCAGTCAAGCAACTTGAAAGCTTTGACCATTGCCGCCACAGCCCTTCGGCGCGAGTATTTGCCTGCTATTACGGTTCCCCCAACCAATAAAAACCACAGAGGGATGCTGGTCATGCGCGATTATTCGTCCGCCACTTCGCAGTTCGATTACCTGCACACTGTCAACACCGCACTGCACGGCTCGCTCGATGCGCTCAATGCCTGCGTCGAGTGTTGTGACCGGCATGCGTTGCCAGGGCGCATCGCCTTGTTCTGGGAGGGCCGTGACGGCAGCGATGCGACTTGGACTTACCGTGACCTGCAGGACAACGCCGCACGGTTCGCCAATTTCCTGCGGGCCCAAGGCATCGGCAAGGGCGACAAAGTGGCCGGCCTGCTGCCGCGCACCGCTGAACTGTTGATCGTGGTACTCGCCACCTGGCGCATTGGGGCGGTCTATCAACCGCTGTTCACCGCATTCGGGCCCAAGGCCATCGAGCACCGCCTCGGCAGCTCGGGCGCGCGCTTGGTCGTCACCGATGCGGTCAACCGTCCCAAGCTCGACGAAGTCGCCGGTTGCCCCACCATCGTCACGGTCGGCGGCGAAAAGGGCCAGGGCATCGTGCGCGGCGACTACAGTTTCTGGGCCGAAGTGGCGAACCACTCCAGCCAGTGCGAACCGCTGATGCTCACCGGCGAAGACCCGTTCCTGCTGATGTTCACCTCCGGCACCACGGGACCTGCCAAGGCGCTGTCGGTGCCGCTCAAGGCCATCGTGGCGTTTCAGAGCTACACCCGTGACGCCGTAGGCCTGCGCCCTGAAGACGCCTTCTGGAACGTCGCTGACCCGGGCTGGGCCTACGGCATCTATTTTGGCGTGACCGGGCCGCTGGCCATGGGGCATCCGATTACCTTCTACGATGGCCCGTTCACCCTGGAAAGCACCTGCCGGGTCATCAACAAATACGGCATCACCAACCTGACCGGCTCGCCCACGGCCTATCGCCTGTTGATCGCCGGTGGCGAGCAGTTTGCCCGCTCGATCAAGGGCAAGCTGCGCATCGTCAGCAGCGCTGGTGAGCCGTTGAACCCGGAGGTGATCCGTTGGTTCGCCGATAACCTGAACGTGGTGATCCACGACCATTACGGCCAGACCGAACTGGGCATGGTGCTGTGCAACCACCATGGGCTGGAACATCCGGTGCACCTGGGCGCGGCCGGTTTTGCCTCGCCAGGCCATCGGATCGTGGTGCTGGATGAAAATCAGCGCGAGCTGGGCGTAGGCCAGCCGGGCATTCTCGCGCTGGATCGCAGTCAATCGCCCATGTGCTGGTTCGCCGGTTACGAAGGCGGGCCGACCAAGGCCTTCGTCGGTGACTACTATTTGAGCGGCGACACCGTGGAGCTGAACCCCGACGGCAGCATCAGCTTCGTGGGCCGTAGCGACGACGTGATTACCACCTCCGGCTACCGGGTCGGTCCGTTCGACGTGGAAAGCGCACTGATCGAACACCCGGCCGTGGTGGAAGCGGCGGTGATCGGCAAGCCCGATCCGGAACGCACCGAGCTGGTGAAGGCCTTCGTGGTGCTCAGCGCGCAATTCCGTGCCTCACCGGAGCTGGCCGAAGAGCTGCGCCTGCATGTGCGCAAGCGCCTGGCGGCCCATGCCTATCCCCGTGAAATCGAATTTGTCAGCGACTTGCCGAAAACCCCGAGCGGCAAATTGCAGCGCTTTATCTTGCGCAACCAGGAAATCGCCAAGGCTCAAGAGGCCGTGGCGTCCAACGTTTCAGCTTGAATCCAAGGAAACCATGATGCAGATCGACAACAAGATTTTCCTCGTCAGCGGCGGTGCTTCCGGCCTCGGCGCGGCCACCGGTGAAATGCTGGTCAAGGCCGGCGCCCAAGTGATGCTGGTGGACCTCAACGCCGACGCCGTGGCCGCCCAGGCGCAAAAACTGGGTTGCCAGAGCGTGGTGGCCGACATCAGCAACGAAACGGCGGCTGAAGCGGCGGTCAAGGCCACGGTCGATGCGTTCGGCGGTCTCAATGGCCTGGTGAACTGCGCCGGTATCGTGCGCGGCGAGAAGATCCTCGGCAAGAACGGTCCCCACGCCCTGGCCAGCTTCAGCCAGGTGATCAACGTCAACCTGATCGGCAGCTTCAACCTGCTGCGCCTGGCGGCTGCGGCCATTGCCGAAACCGAGGCAGACGCCGACGGCGAGCGCGGGGTGATCATCAATACGGCGTCGGTGGCGGCTTTCGATGGACAGATCGGCCAGGCGGCTTATGCGGCATCCAAAGGCGCCATCGCCAGCCTGACGTTGCCGGCCGCCCGCGAGCTGGCGCGTTTCGGTATCCGGGTGATGACTATTGCGCCAGGGATCTTCGAGACCCCGATGATGGCCGGCATGACCCCGGAAGTCCGTGATTCCCTGGCCGCCGGCGTGCCGTTTCCGCCACGCCTTGGGAAACCTTCCGAGTACGCGGCGCTGGTCAGGCATATCATTGAGAACAGCATGCTCAACGGCGAGGTGATCCGTCTCGACGGTGCCTTGCGTATGGTAGCCAAATAATCAGGAGGATTCATGATGTCCAACGATCCTATTGTCATCGTCAGCGCCGTCCGCACCCCCATGGGCGGTTTCCAGGGCGAACTGAAAAGCCTCAGCGCCCCGCAGCTGGGTGCCGCCGCCATCAAGGCCGCCGTGGAGCGAGCCGGCATCGCACCCGACGCGGTTGAAGAAGTGCTGTTCGGTTGCGTACTCGCCGCAGGCTTGGGCCAGGCACCGGCGCGTCAGGCCGCGCTGGGCGCCGGGCTCGACAAGTCGACCCGCTGCACCACGCTCAACAAGATGTGCGGTTCGGGCATGGAAGCGGCGATCCTCGCCCATGACATGCTCATCGCTGGCAGCGCCGAAGTGGTGGTGGCCGGCGGCATGGAGAGCATGTCCAACGCGCCGTACCTGCTCGATCGGGCCCGCAGCGGTTACCGGATGGGCCATGGCCGGGTGCTTGACCACATGTTCCTCGACGGCCTGGAAGACGCCTACGACAAAGGTCGGCTGATGGGCACTTTCGCCGAAGATTGCGCCGAGGCCAATGACTTCAGTCGCGAGGCCCAGGATGCCTTCGCCATTGCATCCACCACCCGCGCCCAGCAGGCGATCAAGGATGGCAGCTTCGACGCCGAGATCGTGCCGTTGCAGGTCATGGTCGGCAAAGAGCAAGTGACCGTGCGCCACGACGAGCAGCCGCCGAAAGCACGGATCGACAAGATCGCCTCGCTCAAACCGGCGTTCCGCGAGGGCGGCACGGTGACGGCGGCCAACGCCAGTTCCATTTCCGATGGTGCCGCTGCCCTGGTGCTGATGCGCCAGAGCCAGGCTGCCCAGCGTGGCCTCAAGCCCCTGGCGGTGATTCACGGTCACGCGGCGTTTGCCGATACTCCGAGCCTGTTTCCCACCGCACCGATTGGCGCCGTGAAGAAACTGATGCAGAAAACCGGTTGGTCGCTGGATCAAGTCGACCTGTTCGAAGTCAACGAAGCCTTTGCCGTGGTAGGGCTGGTGACCATGGACAAGCTGGAGATTGCCCATGACAAGGTCAACGTCCACGGCGGCGCCTGTGCGCTGGGCCACCCGATTGGCGCGTCTGGCGCACGGATCCTGGTGACCTTGCTGTCAGCCCTGCGCCAGAAAGGCTTGAAGCGCGGCGTCGCGGCCATTTGCATCGGCGGCGGCGAAGCCACGGCCATGGCCGTCGAATGCCTGTATTAAGGAATCACCATGCTCCCGACTGAAGAACAGACCCAAATCCGCGACATGGCCCGACAGTTCGCCGAGGAGCGCTTGAAACCGTTCGCCGCCGAATGGGACCGTGAGCACCGTTTTCCCCGGGAAGCCATCGATGAAATGGCCGAGCTGGGCTTCTTCGGCATGCTGGTGCCGGAGCAGTGGGGCGGCTGTGACACCGGTTACCTGGCCTACGCGATGACCCTGGAGGAAATCGCCGCTGGCGACGGCGCGTGCTCGACCATCATGAGCGTGCACAACTCGGTGGGCTGCGTGCCGATCCTCAAGTTCGGCAACGATGAGCAGAAGGCGAAATTCCTCACGCCCCTGGCGAGTGGCGCGATGCTTGGCGCCTTCGCCCTGACCGAGCCCCAGGCCGGTTCGGACGCCAGCAGCCTCAAGACGCGGGCGCGGCTGGAGGGTGATCATTACGTGCTCAACGGTTGCAAGCAGTTCATCACGTCCGGGCAGAATGCCGGGGTGGTGATTGTGTTTGCGGTGACCGATCCGAGCGCAGGCAAGCGTGGCATCAGTGCATTCATCGTGCCGACCGATTCGCCGGGCTACAGCGTGGCCCGAGTCGAAGACAAACTCGGCCAGCACGCCTCCGACACCTGCCAGATTCTCTTCGAGGATGTGAAGGTGCCGGTGGGTAATCGCTTGGGTGAGGAGGGCGAGGGCTACAAGATCGCCCTGGCGAACCTGGAAGGCGGGCGCGTGGGCATCGCGGCGCAAGCGGTGGGCATGGCCCGCGCGGCGTTCGAGGCGGCGCGGGACTATGCCCGGGAACGCTCCAGTTTCGGCAAGCCGATCATCGAGCACCAGGCCGTGGCGTTCCGCCTGGCCGACATGGCAACCCAGATCGCCGTGGCCCGGCAAATGGTGCACTACGCCGCTGCCCTGCGAGACAGCGGTCAGCCGGCGCTGGTGGAGGCCTCCATGGCCAAGCTGTTCGCCTCGGAAATGGCTGAAAAAGTCTGCTCCATGGCGTTGCAAACCCTGGGCGGCTACGGTTACCTCAACGACTTCCCGCTGGAGCGCATCTACCGCGACGTGCGGGTCTGCCAGATCTACGAAGGCACCAGCGACATTCAGCGCATGGTCATTTCGCGCAATCTTTGAACAGGAGTCCTGCATGAGCTATGAAACGATTTTATTGGAGATCAAGGACCGCGTTGGCCTGATCACCCTCAACCGTCCCCAGGCATTGAACGCCTTGAATGCGCAGATCGTCAGCGAACTGAACCAGGCGCTGGACAGCCTGGAGGCTGATCCGAAGATTGGCTGCATCGTGCTGACCGGCTCGAAAAAAGCCTTTGCCGCCGGTGCCGATATCAAGGAAATGGCCGAGCTGACCTACCCGCAGATCTACCTGGACGACCTGTTCAGCGACAGCGACCGAGTGGCCAACCGTCGCAAGCCGATCATCGCGGCAGTGAACGGTTTTGCCTTGGGCGGTGGCTGTGAGCTGGCGTTGATGTGCGACTTCATTCTGGCCGGTGACAACGCCAAGTTCGGCCAGCCGGAGGTCAACCTCGGCGTGCTGCCAGGCATGGGCGGCACCCAGCGGCTGACCCGCGCGGTGGGCAAGGCCAAGGCCATGGAAATGTGCCTGACCGGGCGCTTCATCGATGCGGTGGAAGCCGAGCGTTGCGGCATCGTCGCGCGGATCCTGCCGGCCGATGAGTTGCTGGACGAGGCGCTGAAGACTGCAGCGTTGATCGCCTCCAAGTCGGTGCCCATCAGCATGATGGTCAAGGAAAGCGTCAACCGCGCCTTTGAAGTCAGCCTGTCCGAAGGCGTGCGCTTCGAGCGCCGAGTATTCCACGCGGCGTTTGCGACGCAGGATCAGAAGGAAGGCATGGCGGCATTCGTAGCCAAGCGTGCGGCGGAGTTCCAGGACAAGTAAGGCGGCGTTTTCACTGACGCCATCGCGAGCAAGCTCGCTCCCACAGGGGATTTGGGGTGTATGCAGCCTTTGTGTGCGCCATCAAACCCTGTGGGAGCGAGCTTGCTCGCGATTGGGCCTGAACATTCGGCATCTCAGTGACAGATACACCGCCATCGCGAGCAAGCTCGCTCCCACAGGGGATCGGAGGGATACGCAGCATTTGTGTGCGTCGCTAAACCCTGTGGGAGCTGGGCTTGCCCGCGAAGGCGGCGGTACATTCAGCCTATAAATGACTGATACACCGCTATCGCGGGCAAGCCTTGCTCCCACAGGGGCCGTGACCTGGCACAGTATTCTGTGTGCAGCACAGATTCAGTGGGAGCAAAGCTTGCTCGCGATGCTTTTACAGCCATCACACCAGGTAGTGTTTCAACTCCCGGGCGATGACCATGCGTTGTATCTCGCTCGACCCTTCATAAATCTGGGTAATCCGCGCATCGCGGTAGTAGCGTTCTACCGGATAATCCTCGAGATACCCATACCCACCATGAATCTGTATGGCCGAGGAGCAGACTTTCTCGGCCATTTCCGAGGCAAACAGCTTGGCCTGGGAGGCTTCTGACAGGCACGGCTTGCCGGCGCTGCGCAGGCGGGCGGCGTGGAGGATGAGCAGGCGGGTGGCGTTGATGCGGGTGTGCATGTCGGCCAGCAGGTTGGCGATGCTCTGGTGCTCGATGATCGGCTTGTCGAACTGTACGCGATCACGCGCGTAAGCCAGCGCCGCTTCAAAGGCAGCACGGGCGATGCCCAAGGCTTGCGCAGCAATGCCGATGCGGCCACCTTCCAGGTTGGACAGGGCGATGGCCAGGCCTTTACCGCGGGCCCCCAACAGATTGGCCTCGGGGATGGTGCAATTGCTCAAGGTGACCGCGCAGGTGTCCGAGGCGCGGATGCCCATCTTGTGTTCGGTGCGATCAACGATAAAACCCGGCGTATCGGTGGGCACCAGGAACGCCGAAATGCCTTTCTTGCCCAGTTCCGGATCCGTCACGGCAAACACGATCGCCAGTTTTGCTCGCTTGCCATTGCTGACGAACTGCTTGGCGCCGTTGATGACCCACTGGCCATCGCGCAATTCGGCCCGGGTGCGCAGGTTGTGGGCTTCGGAGCCGGCCTGGGGCTCGGTCAGGCAGAAGCAGCCAATGGCCTGGCCACTGGCGAGGTCGGCCAGCCACGTCTGTTTTTGTTCATCGGTGCCGAAATTCAGCACCGGCCCGCAACCTACCGAATTGTGGATGCTCATCAGTGCGCCGGTAGCACCGTCGCCTGCGGAGATTTCTTCCACGGCCAGGGCATAGGCGACGTAATCGACGTAGGTACCGCCCCATTCTTCCGGCACTACCATCCCCAACAGGCCCAGCTCCCCCATCTTCGCCACCAGGCCGTCGTCAATCCAGCCGGCCTTTTCCCACGCCTGGGCATGGGGGGCGATTTCACCACGGGCGAAGTCCCGGGCCATGTCGCGGATCATCACTTGTTCTTCGGTCAGTTCGAGGTCATGCATGGCTCAGTTCCCGTGGTCGTCGAAGCCGTCGAAGAAACTCGCCACATGGTCAGCGTCCAGCGCCTCCAGGGTCGGCGGGTTCCAACGCGGGTTCTTGTCTTTGTCGATCAGCAAGGCGCGCACACCTTCGATCAGGTCACCGCGCTCGAACCATTGCTGATCCAGATGCAGTTCCAGGGCAAAACAGTCTTCCAGGCTCAAATGCCGACCGCGCCGCAGCATTTCCAGGGTCACGGCCGTGGCCAGGGGAGAGCGGCTGTCCAGCAGGTCGGCGGTCTTAATCGCCCATTCGTGGCTGTTGGCGACGGTGACCTGGCGCAACTGCTCGACCATGCTCGGCACGTCGGGCAGGCCAAAGAAATGGTCGATGGCTGGCCGCAGGTCGGCCAGGGGCGGGGCAGGCAGCTGTTGCACACCAAGCTTGGCCAGCAAGCTTTGCAGGTCCTTGAGTGGCGTATCACCCCACGCCAGGCGATCGAGGCGCGCATCGAGCTGTTCAAGCTTGCGACTGTCCAGATACCAGTCGGCCAGCCCGCAATACAAGGCGTCAGACGCACGGATCTGCACGCCGCTGACGCCCAGGTAGATACCCAGTTCGCCAGGAATGCGCGGCAGGAAGTAACTGCCGCCCACGTCCGGGAAATACCCGATGCCGACTTCCGGCATGCCCAGGCGGCTGCGCTCGGTCACCACCCGCAGGTCGGCACCTTGTGCCAGCCCCATGCCGCCGCCCAGCACGAAGCCATCCATCAAGGCAACGATCGGTTTGCGGTAGTGATGAATCGTCAGGTCGAGGGCGTATTCCTCGACGAAGAAGTCTTCATGCAGGGTGTCACCCTGCTTGTAGCTGTCGTACAACGAACGGATATCACCGCCGGCGCAAAACGCCTTCTCGCCCGCGCCACGCAGCACCACGGCGCGGATCTGTGGGTCCAGAGCCCAGGTATCGAGTTGTTGCTGCAAGCTGCGCACCATGCCCAGGGTGAGGGCATTGAGGCCGGCGGGGCGGTTCAGGGTCAAATGGCCAATGTGATTGCGAACTTCGACCAGCACCTCATAGGCCGCGGTTTCGATGGTTCCCGCAGCGTGTGATGAAACCTGAGCTGTCATCGCTAACTCCCTGCTTTTATTCTTCTTTATGAATTGTGTCGCGCGTACCCATTCAGGATCGTACCAGTGCAAATTTGCATTGCACAACCGGGATACGTGCAGGTCCTTTCTGCATATTTATAGCAGCCACAGGCTCAACCGCGACTAGAGAGAACCTCCGCGATGCTGCGGCGCTTGGCATTTCGCTCGCTGACGTGGATCAATTGCTCGAGATCTTCCGGTGTGACGTCAAAGAATGCTTCCATTTCTGCCAAGGCCAGTTTCAGGTCTTCGGCGGTGATCGCCTGGCGGTCGACGGGAGGGTGGTCAGCCGGTATGACGGCCACCGGTTCGCTGGCTCGCTTGGGATAGCGCACCCGCGTCAGGTTGTTGTAGGCCAGGGCAAAGGCCAGCAGCCCGGAACCGGCCAGCATCGCCGCGCCAACGGCTTGCCAGTCCAAGGTAATGATAGACGGGGCGGCCAGTACCAGCGTCGCCGCCAGGGCGCCTGCCGGTGGATGCAAGCAACGCAGCCAGCACATCAACACCAGCGCCATGCCCGCCGCCAGGCAGGCGCTACCCAGCGTGCGACCCAATACATGGGCCACCAGCAGCGCGACGACCGACGCACACAGGTAACCGCCGACAATCGACCAGGGCTGGGCGAGGACGCCCGATGACACCGCAAACAACAGCACCGCCGAGGCGCCGAGCGGGCCGATCAGGTGTTGCGCCACCTCAAGGCCGAATACCTGGCCACAGAGCCAGACGCTGAACATCGTCCCCAGCGCCATGCCGATGGCGGCGCGGCTCCATTCGGTGGGACGGGTATTGATAGCGGCGGGGAACCAGCGAGAAAGCATTAAGCGACAATCCAAAAAACGAACAAAAAAAGGGGCTTACGGGGAGGTCCCAGAAAGCCCTTTAAGTGTTCCAACAGTTGGGGGAGGAACGCTGCACAGTGTGCCGTTCACAACCCTTGCTTACAAATTCATATTAATGCTGCTTGAGTGCATTAATTTTGAGGTAACGCCACCGGTCACGCGCTTCTCGACGCTGGGAACCACGTTTGCTGGGCGATAGGCAGGTTGCGCGACTGCCCGCGACCCATCGGGAAATAGGTGAAACCCTTGTCGTCCATGCGCTCCGGATCGAACAGGTTACGACCGTCAAAAATCACCGGGGCCTTGAGCCGTTGCTGGATCAGGTCGAAGTCCGGCGCCTTGAAGGGCTGCCATTCGGTGCAGATGACCAGCGCGTCGGCCCCCGGCAACACCGATTCCGGCGTGCCCATCAGCATGAGTCGGGGCTCGTCGGGGTAGAGCAATTGCGTCTGTTGCATCGCCTCCGGGTCGAACGCGCGGACGCTGGCACCTGCGGCCCAAAGCGATTCCAGCAAGGTGCGGCTCGGTGCGTCGCGCATATCGTCGGTGTTGGGCTTGAAGGCCAGGCCCCAGAGGGCGAAGGTCTTGCCGCGCAGGTCGCCCTGGTAGAACGCGTTGATCCGCTCGAACAGCTTGTGTTTCTGCCGCCCGTTGATGGCTTCCACCGCTTGCAGCAGGTCGCTGGAGCAATGAGCCTGCTCGGCTGTGTGGATCAGGGCACGCATGTCCTTGGGAAAGCACGAGCCGCCGTAGCCACATCCCGGGTAGATGAAGTGATAGCCGATGCGCGAGTCGGCGCCGATGCCCAGGCGCACGGACTCGATGTCGGCCCCCAGGTGTTCGGCCAGTTCGGCGATCTGGTTGATAAAACTGATCTTGGTCGCCAGCATGCCGTTGGCGGCGTATTTGGTCAGCTCGGCGCTGCGCAGGTCCATGAACAGGACCCGGTCGTGGTTGCGGTTGAACGGGGCGTACAGGTCGCGCATGGTTTCGCGCACTTCATCGCGCTCGCAGCCGATCACGATGCGATCCGGACGACGGCAATCGGCGACCGCCGAGCCTTCCTTGAGGAATTCGGGGTTGGAGACAATATCGAACTGCAGCAGGCGACTGGCCTTGAGCAGGCATTTGTCGATGTGCGCCCGCAGAACGTCGCCGGTGCCCACCGGCACGGTGGACTTCTCCACCACAATGAGCGGTTGCTCGCGGTAGCGGGCGACGGCTTCGCCGACGGCCAGGACCTGGCTCAGATCGGCACTGCCGTCGTCCCGGGAAGGCGTGCCCACGGCGATAAACAGCACTTGGCCGTGCTGCACGGCGAGCTGTTCGTCGCAGGTGAAATGCAAACGGCCAGCCTCCAGGCCTTCACGCACCAGCGCGGCCAGGCCCGGCTCGTAAATGCTCACCTGGCCTTGGCGCAGGCTGTCGACCTTGCGCTCGTCGATGTCCATGCACACCACGTCATGGCCCACTTCGGCCAACACGGCAGCTTGCACCAAGCCTACGTAACCACTTCCGAACACACTGATTTTCATGGCGAACTCCCTGGATCATTCCGAGCGGGCGACATGCACAACCAGCCATTCGCCGCCGTGCGCTCGGTCCAGAATAAGTCGGCGATATTGCAGTTCACTTACAGTCCGCCATCGCATTCGTTTTCAGCGGAAGAAAGTAGGCGGCCCATCCGCTTGCCAGCAGCACCAGGTTCGCGCCGTCGCGCAGCAGCAGGCGCCCCGTGGCCCATCCCAGCTGCCTGGCGCTGACGCGGCCGCGGGCAATGTCCCAGCGAGCAAAACCATGCAGATGCCGCAGGACATCGAAGGTCATCAGCGCCGATGCGGCCAAGAAATAGACAATCCGCTGCCAATAGGGGACACCCAACGCCTGGAGCAGATCGGTGGTGACGTGCTGATGAGCCACTTCTTCAGTGCAGTGCCAGCGCCACAGGCGTGTTTGCGGGGAGGCGCTGGTAGAAAGCAGCCCGCCACTGCGCAAGGCGATCCGCGAGGTGACGGCCGTCACATGCTCGAACGCCGCGGCCAGGGACAGCTGCGCATGGAGTGACAGTTTGGCACGCAGGGCATCGAGGTCCTTTTCGATCTCGTGTTCGTATTTCTTGACTGCAAAACCCTGCTTTTCCAGTTGTTGGTTGTAGAGGCGATGGGCTCGCTGGTGGGCGCGTTCCTCGGCCACGAAGTCGCGTGACTGGTCAGCCAGTGGCGAGGTTGGCGGCAACTGCAACGCGGATGATTCCACCACCGAAATCACAAATTGTTCGCCGGCAGGCAGCAGCACCGAAAAGGCATCGAACAGGTAGGTCCTGATCGGTGTGTCGTTCCAGAAGGGCTCGCAGTTGTTTTTCATGGCTTATTTCCAGAGTCTGGGACCGAGTCGCATCCATGTCGCAACGAACGTGGGCAGGTCTGTCATGCCACCGGGCTTGTCTTTGGCGAGCACCCTCGATTGCGCGTACGCGTGGAACCAGCGGGTTGCAGGCGCATGATGGTGGGTGCGATGCAGCGAACGATGCAGGATCAGCCAGGAGAGGGCCTTTGGCAGGCGCACGTCCGTGGTGATCTCACAGGGCGCGCGGCGCGGGCCTTGGGCCGAGATCCGTACGCCATAGTGCTCGGCTTGCGTCAGCCAGAAATCCATCCAGGCAAACAGGCAATAAGGGAGCAGATAGACGCAGACGACCAGGCGAGGCACCTCATAGAGACCGAACGCCAGCGCACCGGCAAAAACGACGATCAAGGCGTTGTTCCAGCGCCAGCGCCAGACCGCGTTCGGCGGCAGGTAGCGGCGGGAGATCCTGTTGGTGGAGATCGCCACCCAGAATTGCTCTGCGGCGCCCAGCAGGCTGATCCAGCGGGTGGGCCAGGTCTGTTCGTACATCAAGCCTTCGGGATCATCGGCCTGGCAGGTCTTGCGGTGGTGTTCGAGGTGGAAGTAGCGGTAGCCCACGAAGTTGGCCGCAAAAATGCCTGCCGCGAACACCCCCACTGCGTCATTGAGGCGTGTGCCCACGAGGAACTGGCGATGCACGCCTTGATGCTTGATCTCCTGGACACCGATCATCAGGATCGCCTGGAGCACGATCAGCGGTGCGACAGCCAGCCATACGAATGCCTCGTGCGTCGCCAGCCAGGCAATCGCGGCGGTATTCAGGACGCACAGTGCCATGAACAGGTAGCTGGGAAGATTGCTGCTCGATGAAGCAAAAGCCACTGCACGGGCAACGGCTACAGCCCGGGAAGTGTTCACAGGCACACGAAGACCAGTTTTTTCATGCGTTGCAACCAGGGCAACGGAACTCTCTTCCAGATGAACGAAAGGCCCGACAGCGGCACTTTGCCTTGGATCAGCACGCCGACATCCAGCGAAGGCTCATGGGGGAAGTAGTTGTCTTTGATGGCGACGATCTTGCGAAAGCCTTTCTTGAAGTAGTACCGCAGTTGTGGGTCCAACGGCACTCCCTGGCGTTTACCCAGGATGTAGTGTGCCGCTGTGATACCGGGGTTTTTCGAGCGCCAATCCCTCAGGCCCGGGACAGGGGATCCCAGATAGATGACCGACCAGCCTTGTTTCAGCGCATAGGGCCAGAAGAACTCGAAAATCGCATTGGCCGCTTTCGGATCGACGCTGCTCAGGCTGATGCCAAACAACGCATCCGTTCTGGCCGATTCGTCACCGTGCTGTTTCCTCGCGCAATCTGCCCAGGTCGGGCACTGGCGAATATGGTCGTGCCGGGTCGGTTTCATGAACAGCGATGCCTGCGCGGTGCCGCTGCGAGTGCAAAACGCACCGACACTCAGGGCAGGAAATGCGGCGATTCGGGAGGCCAGCATGGCGGCATCGGCCCGCTGATCGTCCGTCCATTTCTTTTGTTCGAGCTCAAGCAGCGAGGGGATGTCTGCACACGACAGGAACCGAACACAGATCTCACCTTCACGGGACCTGTCGCTGTTCTGCGCGTCATGCCTGTGTTCCCTATGAGTTGGCGTTTTAGTCGGCGCTTCGGGGGGGCTGTTTTTCAGGAATGCTTGCATCAGGCAGATGGCTCACCGATCGAGGGACGGGATCAATCGGTGCCCACGGTATGTCACCGGTGTGAATATCTGATGACGAAATGAATGGGCGGCTTAATTCATATCGAGTCGGTACTCGGCCGGTAATTGTGCGACGAATTCGCTGACCACTTCGCGGGTCAGACTGACGATGTCTTCCACCCGTTCCATTCCCGCGCCGGTCCGCCAGCTGGCGACGATGTCCATGACCGAGGGCAGCGGCACACCGTCCACCAACGTCAATGTGCCTTGGGCCAGTTCGCCGACGACCAGCGCCGCGGGCATGGCGCCAATGCCAAAGCCGTCGCGAACCAGGCGGGTAATGGCCGAGGCCGAGTTCACGCAGTTGATGCGGGGCGAGACGATGTTGGCCGAGTGCAGCAGGTTGAGAATGTCCTGGTGGGGGCGAGAGTTGCGCGAGAACGTCACGATGCGTTCCTGCGACAAGTCCTCCAGCGACGCATAGGAGCGGTCATAGGCGGAGCCGGTGCGCACCACCCAGTGCATCGGGTAACGCGCCAGCAGCGCGTTGCGTACGCTGTCCAGGCGCAGGATGTCGGTCTGGAAAATGATGTCCTGGTAGCCTTTCTCCAGTTGCGAGCACAGGTTGCTCGCGGTGTCGGCCGACAGTTCGATTTCCAGGGCTGGGTAACATTCCATCAGGCGCGTCACCAAGGGGCTGAGCCAGGTGTGGATCACCGTATCCATCGCACCGATGCGGATCCGACCGCGCACCTGGCGCGGATCCTTGATCACGGCTTTCATGCTTTGCATGGTGTCCATGATGCGCTCGGCGTACTCCAGCACGCGCTGGCCTTCGGAGGTCAGCGACACACCTTTGGAATCGCGTACGAACAGGCGCACACCCATTTCGTCCTCCAGGGCGGCGATCCGACTGGAAATGGACGCCTGGGTGGTGAACAGCTTTTCCGCGGTGAGGCGAAAGCTCTTCAGGCGGGCGACCCAGACGAAGGTTTCGAGAAACTTGATGTTCATTTGGGGCGATTCCTTGAAACAGTCGTGGAAGACTCCTGAAAGCGCATGGGCAGCCTGATCAAAGATCTTCCAGGTACCGGATAACATCCTGAAGCGCGCCTGAGTCCGGCACGTTATCGATAACCGCTTCAGGCTGGCACCATGGGTACTCCAGCCGTGATGCCCAGGCCATGATCATCGGCAGATCGGTCGCCGGCAGGGTCTTCATGTGTTCGATGGTGATGGTCAGTCGCTTGGCCAGGCTTGACGCCGGATCGAACTGCCAGTCATACAGGCCGCAACCGACGCGTGCCTCGCCGCTGTTCTTGTCGGACATCGCCACCAGCCATTTGCACTGGAACGCCTCGGCGTTGGCCGGTGGCGGGGCGGCCAGGCAGAACGTGTAGACGTTTTCGAAGGTCTGGCCAAAGCGACTGACCAGCACGTCGCCAATGGCGGTACGGCCTTCGACGTGGTCGGGAAACGTGATGGAACCGGTGCGCACCACCATGTGCAGAATAGCAGTCGGCGTAAAAGCCTGGTCCAGCAGGTGAGGGCGGTTGCCGTCCTTGGCGCTGATGTACTGTTGAATCGATTGCTGAGCGGTGTTCATCGTGTGTCCCTTCAAGTTGAAAAACAGCCTCGTCCGAGGTTTACAAATCACTGTTCCATAAGTCCGTCACCAGCATGCAGCCCGGGGCGTGGGTGATGCACAACGGTGGACGCGAGGCCTGGACCACCGATTGAGGCGTCACGCCGCAGGCCCAGAACACCGGGATCTCGTCCGCTTCCACCGGCACGGCATCGCCGTAATCCGGCGAGTCCAGGGATTGAATGCCGATCAGTGACGGATCGCCGATGTGCACCGGGGCGCCGTGAACGTTGGGCATGCGCCCGGTAATCTGGATCGCCTGGATGGCCGCGGCGGCTTTCATCGGCCGCATGGTCACCACCATTTTGCCAGACAGGCGAGCGGTGGGGCGTGTGTCGATGTTGGTCTGGAACATCGCGACATTGCGCCCCAACTCAATGTGCCGCAAACGGATGCCGGCCTCCAGCAGGGGTTGTTCGAACGAGAACGAGCAACCGAGGGCGAAGGCCACCAGGTCGTCCTGCCACAGGTGTTCGATGTCCAGCGGCGCTTCGCTCAACTCGCCGTGGCGGTAGACCCGGTATTGAGGCACCTCGTGGCGGATATCGATGGCGACGCCCAGGTTGCGGAAGAACGGATCGCCTGGCTCGGTCACATCAAGCACCGGACAGGCCTGGCGATTGAGGGTGCAGTAGCGCAGGAATTCATTGGCCCAGTCGCCGGGCAGAATCACGATATTGGCTTGCACGCGGCCCTGGCCCAGGCCGCTGGTGTGGCCCTGGTACTGGCCGGCGGCGATGCTTTGGCGCAGGGCCAGGGGCGTGCATTGCTGCAGTTGTTCGAAGGACATCATTACGGGGCTCTCCAAGCGTTCGTTCGCTACTTTGAGAACACCGTGGCGATGACGTCCAACAAGGAATATTGCTACCCCGTGACAACTAAAAGTTATTCAAGAGGTGGTTGGCTGTTCAGCCCGGGAGCCGCCACCATGCGTTGCGGCCCGACATCAACGGCGTATTGGCTGACCACCTGGCGACTCATCTGCACGATATTCTCGACCAGTTCCAGGCCGACACCAGCGCGCCACGAGGCGACGACGCCGAGTTGGGGCAGGGCGGTGCCGGGTTCGAGCTGGATCAATTCGCCGCTGGCCAGGGGCTTGGCCACCAGCGCGGCGGGCAAGGCGCCGATGCCGAATCCGTCGCGAATCAGCCGGGTCATGGCCGACACCGAGTTGACGCAACTGACCCGCGGCGCACTCACGCCATGGGCGTACAACAGGTTGAGTACATCCTGATGCGGTCGCGAATGCTTGACGAAGGTGATGATGCGCTCGCCGGCCATCTCCACCAGCGACGCATAGGGGCGGGCATAGATCGACTGGCTGGCGGCGATCCAGTGCATGGGGTAGTGACCCAGTTCCAGGTTGCGCACGCTTTCGTGGCGGACCAGATCGGTCTGGAACACGATGTCCAGGTAGCCTTTTTGCAATTGGTCACAGAGATTGCGCGCGGCGTCGGCGGTGATTTCGATTTCCACGGCGGGGAAGGCTTGCATCAGCATCGACATCAACGGGCTGAGCCAGGTGTGGATCACCGTATCCATCACGCCGATGCGCACCAGGCCTTGCTGCGGGCTGGTGGTGTCCAGTGACTGCTTCAACGCCCGCTGCACTTCGAGCATCTGTTCGGCGTAGTCGAGCACCTTGAGGCCTTCAGGTGTCAGCGAAACCCCGCGCGAATCCCGTACGAACAGGCGCAGGCCCAACTCCTCTTCCAGCGAAGCGATTCGGCTGGAGATCGCCGCCTGGGTGCTGAACATCTTCTCGGCGGTGAGGCTGAAACTCTGTAGCCGGGCGACCCAGACAAAGGTTTCGAGGAATTTGAGGTTCATGAAGGCTCTCTGGGTGCGGGTGGTTCTTATGTTGCAATTGTTTTGCAATTGTTACTCCAGATCGGGCCGTTGGGGCATCAAGTTTTCTTATGTCCCATCTGTTGTTTTTCCCGTTTGACGCTGTGCCGATCCGCCACCAAGAATCCGCTCCACGACGCAGCCACTGCGTCCGCATCCCCAACGACAACGCCTTCACAAAAAAATAACGAGGCGTGTCCGTCATCTTCGCTTGCTGCCGCAGGAACCTTCCATGGAAAAGACCATGACTGACTGCGTAACCACCGGGACAGGGCGCACGGGCCCGTTCAGTTGGTACGGCCCCCTGTCGAAAAATGAAAAACGTACATTCTGGAGCTGCAAGATCGGCTATGCCCTGGACGGCATGGATACGCAGATGCTGAGCTTCGTCATCCCGACCCTGATCGCGACCTGGGGGATTTCCAAGGGCGACGCCGGCATGATCGGCACCTGCACGCTGCTGGCCTCGGCGGCCGGCGGTTGGATCGCCGGGATCCTGTCCGACCGTATCGGCCGGGTACGGACCCTGCAATTGACGGTCCTGTGGTTCGCATTCTTCACCTTCCTGTGTGGGCTGGCGCAGAACTACGAGCAATTGCTGGTGGCCCGGACCTTGATGGGCTTTGGCTTCGGCGGTGAATGGACCGCGGGGGCGGTATTGATCGGCGAGGTGATCCGTTCCAAGGACCGTGGCAAAGCAGTGGGCATGGTGCAGGCCGGATGGGCGCTGGGCTGGGGGCTGACCGCGCTGTTGTATGCCGGACTGTTCAGTTTCCTGCCGCCGGAAGACGCCTGGCGGGCATTGTTCATGATCGGCCTGGTGCCGGCGCTGTTTGTGCTGGTGATCCGTCGACTGGTCAAGGAGTCGGATACCTTCGAACATGCGGTGCGGGAGCGCCAGGCCAAGCCGGAACTGGGCTCTCGCTGGGCATTCTTCGAGATATTTGCCCCACGGATGCTCAGCACGACGTTGCGCGCCTCGCTGTTGACCACCGGTGCGCTGGGCGGCTACTACGCCATCACTACGTGGTTGCCGACGTACCTGAAAACCGAACGCGGCCTGAGTGTGCTCGGCACGGGCGGCTACCTGGCGATGGTCATCGTCGGTTCCTACATCGGCTACGTGACCAGTGCGTTGCTGACCGATGCCATCGGCCGCAAGAAGAACTTCATCCTGTTCGCAGTCGGCTCCATGGCAATCGTCCTGGCCTACACCCAACTGCCCATCGATAACACCTGGATGCTCTGGCTGGGCTTTCCACTGGGCTTCTTCGCCTCGGGCATCTTCGCCGGCATGGGCGCATTCCTGACCGAGCTGTTTCCCACCCGCATGCGCGGGTCGGGGCAGGGCTTCTGCTACAACGCCGGGCGTTCCATCGCGGCGCTGTTCCCATTGTTCATCGGCGCGTTGAGCAACACCTTGCCCATCGGCACCGGGATCGGCGTGTTTGCCGCCGGCGCCTATGGCGTGGTGATCCTGGCGGCGTTGAGCCTGCCGGAAACCCGCGGCAGACAGCTCGAGTCCTGACCAACCGTGACGTCCGCGCACAGCGCGGACGCCACAACAACTCTTAAAACAACAACCATCGGACGCGATTGCAACGCCCCCGAGAGGGTTCGCTCGTGTCCATAAAAAAGGAGCATGCCATGGGGCATTTCACATCCACCTGGTTTTATACCCCCGCCGGTACGTTGCTGGGCCTGAGCCTGATCGGCGTACCGAACGCCCAGGCCGACTTCATCGCCGACAGCAAAGGCAGCCTGGAGGCCCGCAATTTCTACTTCAACCGCGACTTCCGCCAGGAAGGGGCACGGGACAAGGCCGAAGAATGGGCGCAGGGCTTTCTGCTGCGGATGGAGTCGGGATACACCGCCGGGACCGTGGGTTTCGGCCTCGATGCCTTGGGCATGGCCGGTTTCAAACTGGACTCCGGGGGCGGTACGGCGGGCACCAACCTGCTGCCAGCGGATCTGTCTGGCGGTTCGCAAGACCGCTATGGCGAGCTGGGCCTGACGGCCAAAGTCCGTGCGTCCAACAGCACCTTGAAGCTGGGAACGTTGCAGATCAAGGACCCTGCGGTGAGTTCCAACGACACGCGCCTGTTGCCGGGAACGTTCAAGGGTGGCTTGCTGAGCGTGCAGGAAATCGATCGTTTGAAGCTGACTGCCGGGCAACTCACGCAGATCAATTTTGTCGACTCCACCGACTACCAGGACATGACCGCCAACCGCATCGGCGGTAGCAGCGACAAGTTCCAGTTCGCCGGAGCGGACTATCAGTTCCTGCCGAACCTCACGGCTCAATACCGCTATAGCCTGTTGGAAGACATCTACCAGCAGAACTACCTCGGCTTCGTCCACACCCTGGACCTGGGCGCAGGCCAGTCGTTCAAGAGTGACGTGCGCTATTCGCGCAGCACCGAAGACGGCAGTTTTCGCGAACTCGACAACCAGGCCTTCGGCGCCATGTTCACCTACAGCCTGGCGGGCCATGCGTTGGGCCTGGGCTACCAGCGCATGAGCGGCGACGATCCGTTCCCGTACATCGGACGCAGCGATCCCTACCTGGTCAACTTCGTGCAGATCGGCGACTTCGCCAACATCGACGAGCGTTCCTGGCAAGCGCGCTATGACTACAACTTTGCGGCCATTGGCGTACCCGGGTTGACCTTCATGACCCGCTACATCACCGGCGACAACGTCCAGCGCAGCGCACCGGGCGAAGGCAAGGAATGGGAGCGCAACACGGATATCGCCTATGTGGTACAGGATGGAACCTTGAAGGGCCTGGGCTTGAAATGGCGCAACGCAACGGTGCGCTCGAATTTTGGCAACGACCTGGATGAGAACCGGTTGATCGTCAGCTACACGATGGCCCTTTGGTAAGCTCCCGGCAATTTCTGGCCAGAGCTTGCTCTCCCAGGGCTCTGTAGGAGCTGGCGAAGCCTGCGATCTTTTGATCTTTCGCTTGAGATTTAAGTGTCAGGGGAAAGATCGCAGCCTCGTTGCACTCGACAGCTCCTACACAGCTCCTACACAAGCTCCCTCGCCACGATATTTACCAAACTCGATCAATGGCGTCGTTACGTGTATACAGGTGCGCTTCGAAAGGGATTTTCAAGACAACGCAAGGGAGCTGTCGCTGTGATTTACCTGATACGCCATGCCACGCCGCTGATCGATTACAAACCCTGCAACGCGCGTTCAGCCAAGCTGCTGCTGGATGAATACAATCAGACCTCGTCCATCGATGAGGGTGAAATTGCCGCATTCCTGAGCCAACCGGGCTTGTCCCAAGTGCTTTTGGCGACCGAAGCCAGCATCATTTCCTCGCCCGTCAACAGAGCCTACGCGACGGCATGCCGGCTATTCGAAGCCACACGTATCCAACAGGATGCTCGACTACGTGAATACGACTTGCGGCTGAGCAGCATTCCTGTCTTGAAAATGGGCGTGAGGCATTGGTTCGCCTTGCACAGGATCCTGTGGTTGCTGGGGATTTCACTGGGCGCCACCAGCCGAAAAGCCGAACACCAGCGGGCGCTCGGTATCGCCGATGAGCTTTACAACAGCTGCGGCGAACCGGGGAAGACCACGATCGTTGTCTCTCACGGCATGTTTCTCAGAACCGTCAGGAAAACCCTGCAAAAGCGCGGACTGCAGGCGCGCAGGGTGTATCGCTCGGGGTGTTTTACCGTCGAGTCGCTAACGCCATGACGGGGATTGCTCGGCCACCAGCAGTAACGACTGCGGCACCGGGCTTTGTGGATGCTGCGGTTCCTGCAGGATCACCAATCGGAAACCGGCCATGTCCAAGGCATTGAGCCAACTGGACAAGGTGCGGAAGTACCACGGCATACGTTGCCATTGGCCCTTGAACCCATCGAAGGTTTCTTCTCGCCAACCGTCCTGATAATCGCCCGCCGCCACGGTCCATGGATGCAGCGTCTGCACCACCAGCGCGCCGCCTGGGCTGAGCAGGGCATTCATCGCGGCGAGCAATGGGATAATGTCCTGGTGCAACAGGGCGAAGTTGGCGCAGATCAGGTCGTAGCCGCTGCCGACGTCCACCTTTGCCTCCACCAGCGCGTCATAGCTTGCCAGATGCACCGGCGAGGAACCCGCCGCCCGCGCCGCATCGACCAGCGTCGCGTCGCCATCCACACCAACCGCTTCGATGCCCCGTTCAGCCAGCGCCCGCAACAGCCAGCCTTCGCCGCAACCCAAATCGAGCACGCGCGCAGGTTGACGGCTCTGTACCGCCAGTAGCATGGCCTGGTCCGTGACCGTCAGCCGGCTTTCGATGGCACCCGTGCGGATGGCTTCGATCCAGGATTGGGCGTTGTGGTGCCAGCTTTGGAGGAGGGTGGTTTCCGAGGACGACATTGATCCAGCTCCGCAATGGATTGGCTAAGCATAGGTCAATCGCTGGCGCAGGGAAGCCAGTGGTCAAAGCGGGCGATCAAGAAACAACAGGCGTGCGGCCAGCGCTGCCATGACCCCGGCAAAACCATACGTACCCAGGCGCCTTGAAATCCCGCCGCTTGCCAGCTTCGCCCTGAGCTGAGCGGCGCAAACACCCAGCAGCGTATGGAATACGAGTGCAATCAGCGCCAGCAAAGCGCCCAGGAAGATCAACTGCACACTGACGCCGCCAGCCTTGACGTTGACGAACTGGGGCAGGAATACCATGAAGAACAGCAGCGCCTTGGGATTCAAGAGGCTGTTGAGGGCGCCTCGGCAGAAGATTTTCCACAGCGAAGCCGCCTGGAGCTGGCTATCCTGAGTCGCTGCTGGCGTTCTCAGTGCTTGCCAGGCAAGCCACAGCAGATAACCAGCCCCGGCCAGGCGCAGGATGTCGAACGCCGGCGCCCAGCTCATCACCAGCGCACCAATGCCCGCGCTGACCATCATCGTCATCAGCACGTCCGAAAAGGAAATGCCAAGGGCGGCGGCAACGCCGGCACGCCAGCCGTGGGCCAGCGCATGGCTGGTGACGAAGGCCATGTTGGGCCCTGGGACGATCAGCAGAAGCACGACAGCAACCACGAACAGGTAGAGATTGGCGGTATCCGGCATGGGGATCACTCCGAGGGATGAGCCACGACAGTAAGCGAATGACGAGGAGGGCGTCAGTTACAGTCCGGGCCAATCTGATAGCAACAGTCGTTCCTCGCGATGCATCACGGTAATCGCTAAACTGCTGGCCCGAATTTCAGCAAGGAAGTGGGTGGATGCGTTCGCTCGTCAGCAGTGTGCTTTTTTCCATGACGCTGGCAACCCCGGTCATGGCCGAGCCAAGGGCGTTTTCGGTGAATGATCGCAGCGGCCAATACCTGGTTGAAGTGTTGTTCCCGGAGCCGCCGGAAGACCCGCATCAACTGGCGCACGCGTTCATCACCATTCGCGACAACGCCACCCACGAAACCCTGCAGCAATTGCAGACAGCCGCCGGCAATGTGCCCGTGGACCGCAACGGCAAGGTCGATAACTGGCTGCTCGGCCCCCAGAGCCTGTTGTACTTCGACGACTTCAACTTCGATGGCCGCCTGGACTTGGCGATTCGTAACGGCAACGATCCCGACGCGAGCTACAAACCGGCGTTCGACGTCTACCTGCAAGACCCGCAGAAAACCCAATGGGTCCTCAACCCCGCGTTGACGGGCCTGGCAAAGGAGGATAGCAAAGGCATGTTCGCCGTCAGCCCGCTGGACGGCGTCCTGCTTTCGCAAACCGACCGCGACTGCTGCTGGACGCGCGCCACCCACTGGAAAATGCGCGGCGACGAGTTGGTCCTGCTTTACTCGGACACCGAGGAACAGATCCAGCCGACCGAGCCAGGCGAAAATACCAGCATGCCCAGCGGCTACACGCTACGCACGACCGGCGAATTGAAAGATGGCCAGTGGCGCGAACAATCACGCCTGGAAGGTCCGGAAAAGGAGGATCCAGTGATTCTTGCCGGAACCCTCGACGCCAAGACCCCGGTAGAACTCTGGTACCAGGCGCAAGGCGCAGTGATCATTGGCGAGGTGCGCTATACCCAGGCTGGCAACGGAGAAGCGATCAAGCTGTTGGGGACTCGTGAGGACGATGACGACGTTGTCAGCCTCCATGAATATGCCGGCGATGGTCGTCAAACGGGTACCTGGAGGATCTCCCGGGAAAACGTCGAACCCTACAATCACACCGGCACCTGGTTTAGAGGCACTCAGGGCGACGACCGCAAGTTGGCGATCCTGCTGCACGATGAAGAACGGGAGTTGGATGGCGACAACATCGACGACGTCGACGCTGACCAGCGCAGCGGCCATTACCAGATGCGCCAGGATGCCCTGGGACGGGACGCGGACCTGGACTTGAAGATCCTGCCGGACCGCGACGCCAACGGAAAAGAAGTCGCCGAATTCACTGTGACCACGAAGGACAGCGTGACCGAGCATCACATCGTGCCGATGGACACCGAAAACCTGATCATCGTGCGCGAGCCGCAAGCCTTGGAGAAGAACGGTCCGTATCACATTCAATTGGTGAAAGGCTTCGCGGTCGTTGGCTACAACGCGGTACCGGATTCACAGGATGGGCTGGCCGGGGTGTATTTGAAGCAGCGTTGAGCCTCCAGGCCTGATCGAATCCAAACCGCCTAATCCGAGCTATGCACGACGACTAGCAACTCTGCCTGCTCGTCAGAAACGGTGCGCAGGCGGTGAGATTTCTGTGCGTTGAAATGGAGGGCGTCGCTGGCGCGTTATAAAAGTGAACTCTTCCCGCAAGCACCCTATCCGAACTGGACGGCAATCGGTGTCAACTGGCTCGCGGGGTTCGACTTCGAGATCAAGGTCATCGCTCGAGTTCCCGGCCAAGTATCACCCGGTTGGAGTTTGACGCTCCGGATAGGCTGAAACCCGGAAACAAGGAGAACACACGATGTCACTTGATCCTATCTTGTTAATGGGCGGTTCTGGCGCTATTGGTCATCACACCGCCCGGGCGCTGCGCGCCGCCCATCCCGACGTACCACTATTGATCGGTGGTCGCGATCTTGCCAAGGCTCAGCGGGCCGCCGAGCAAATGGGCGGGGCGCAGGGCGTGGTGATTGATTCCGCCGCAGATGACCTGGGCCTCGGCGATCGCTCGGTCAGCGGTGTTGCAGTCTTTTATATGGATCACGCCCTTACCGGATTGCGTTTTGCGCAGAAGCGCGCAGTGCCGCACCTCAGCATTTCCTCTGGCGTTTTCGAGATTGCGCCAGAAATCGCGACGTACATGCACACGCCTGACGCCTCGCCGATTGTTCTCGGTTATGAATGGATGGCAGGTGCGACGACAGTGTCGACGCTAAGCATTGCCCGGGCATTCGGCCGGGTCCACGACATCCGTATCAGTGCGCTGGTCGATGAGCAGGACACCGGTGGCCCTACCGTCGCCACCGACTTCGAGCACCTGAACAGAATGCTGCCCGCCGCGCTGACACGACGTGACGGTGTGTTCGTCTGGCGCGAAGGGGACGACTCCAAGGCAATATTCCGCGCGGTGGATGGCACGCAAATCGAAGCTTCCGGCTTCTCGTCCATCGATGTCGTCGGCCTGGCGGCTGCGACGGGTGCACCCAATGTCCAGTTCAACCTGGCCACCGCGGTTAGCTCAACCCGACGTCTGGGGAGGCCGATGTCTACCGAGATCATCATCGAACTCGTTGGCGAGGACCTGAAGGGCGAACCGCTACGCACGCGTCATGCCGTCGTGCACCCCGCAGGCGCTGCACCTCTGACTGGCCTCAGCGTCGCAATGATTCTTGAACGGTTGCTAGGGTTGGATGGTCAGCCACCAACGGCGCCAGGGCTTTATTTCCCATATCAACTGTTGGATGCCGCCGCGTATCTGGAGCGTCTGAAGGAGGAGGGCGGTGAGTTGCGCCAGTTGCAGGAGTCATGAGCGATCAATCGCAAGTCAGGCCGCCTGAGGTGACGGCCTGACTGTCCTGAATCAATTGTTATCCAAAAACAACAGAACACCTGATGTTGCGTACCCACGGCAGCAGGCTACCCGTCACTAACAATATGCAGGCCAAGATTTCTGTCAGGGGTAGACCTGTTTCTTGGTGTCCCGGTCAAGCACATAGGAAGTCACGCTGATCTGCATTTGCTCGCTCCCAGAGACGCCTATCATCGCTGTCGACGATGACCAGGTAGCCAGATAATGCTTGCCGGCTTCCAACTTGAGGTCCGGGGCACCGAAGCCGCACTTGCCTCCACCCGTACCCAGCTTATTCATCGAGACCCAGCACCATTCCAAAGAGTGCGAGCCTGGCGTCAGCCGAATGGCTTGGTAACCGAAGTAATCCAGAATTGAATACTTTCCTGCATAAGGTAACGGCTGGCCATCAACTCGGACTGCGAGGAGCAGGCGATGGAACGGTATACCGAGATCCCGATATTGCAGCGTCTCGAAGTAGATCACCGGGGCATCGGCTGCTCCATCGGACAAGTCCAAGACCCGGAGGGCAGGATCATCTAAATTGCCGACAAAAGATTTGTACTGGTAGTTAGAGCAAGCGGATAGCAGCAGTAGGGCCGCAGCAGCTCCCAATAGGCGAAAGGTCATCGAATCCTTCCTGGAGGTGACATCAGAGGGCGCAGTTTAAATGCATCCGACTGCCGAGAGGTACCCTACGGGCTATAGCTTTCCGGCCCAAACCTCAGGTTTGCGTGCTGCCCAAGGCAAAGCTCGCTCCAACGCTTAGTGATCCCGGCTCGCGTGTTTGGGCGGCTTCGGCCGTTCGTCGAACATGGGTTGCGGCAACCTTATTTCTTGATACTGTAGCATTCAAGTATCTAGAAAGTAGACGAGCATGCAATCAGTCCATATGGTTTTTGGCCCTCTTGGGGCCGGGAAGTCGACGTTCGCCAGGCAGTTAAATACCAAAGTGACCGGCGTACGCTTCTCCATCGATGAATGGATGCACGGGCTTTATGGCCCGGATCTGCCGACGCCTATGGGCCTGGCGTGGATTTCGGCGCGCGTACAACGTTGCGAAGCCCTGATGTGGGAGATGTCTCTACAGGTTCTGGAAGCGGGGCGCGACGTAGTGCTTGATCAAGGCTTCATGACTGAAGCTGATCGCACACGTATTCGTCTGTTGGCCGGTAAAGCCGGATACCCAGTGTCCAGCTATTTCATCGACGCAGTACCTCAACTGCGGCGTGAGCGGGTCATGCGTAGGAATACCGATAAAGGCGAGACCTACGCCTTCGAGGTGACGGGAATCATGTTTGATTTCATGGAGTCCCGATTTGAACGTCCTTCCTCACAAGAATTGGAGCAATGCTGCAATGTCTGACAACGAATCTACCGCACCTGTCGCGAACGGCTCGACGCTTGATCGCTGTATACGCTTCTCCCGCGCATACACCTCAGCGGCTCGGCGAGTTGATGCCAAGCTCTCTGCTGTGCACGGCCTGAGCTTCAGTGACTTCATGATCCTGTACCACTTGAAACATGCGCACAACTCTCGACTGCGCCGAGCTGATCTGGCTGACAGCATGGGGCTGACAGCATCGGCGGTCACCAAGTCCCTGCTGCCGCTTGAAAAGATAGGGTTGGTGTCTCGACAAAGTGATCCACGGGATGCGCGTGTAGGTTACGCCTGCCTCACGCCAGCAGGCGATCAGGTTTTTGCCGACGCGAAGGTCTCGGCGGAGTTCGCTTGCCAAGAGGTTTATGAGGCGATGGTTGGGGAGTGGAGTAAGTCTGGTTAAAAAAAGATCGGGTCGAGCGCGCGAAGCCTCAATAATTGGTAGGTGCGGGAGAAGCCGTCAAAGGTTACGCGTACGGTGATGTCATCGGCGGTTGACTCCAGCGGCCGGACGATATCGTCGTTCGCTTCGGCCGTGCCACGCCCCAGCAGCGTGTCTCCACACGATACTTCGGAGTAGCGCGCCAGGCCTTGTCCGGCGAGTGCATAAGGACGAAACAGGACGATGCCGTCACCGCCAGGGGCCGATCTGGCATTCATACTGTTCGTTCCTTCCTTGTTTGTCGCATGGTGGCTGCGTGTAGGAAGTCGCGCCGATTCAGCAGGCGATTTACACCTTAGTACGTTATGTGGGTTGTGGGTTGTGGGAGCGTGGAGAAACTTGGATTGGGGGAAAAAGAATGCAAGGTCATGCCAGTGCGTATGCCAAAGCTATGCGACCGTTGGCTGAAGAATATCGGGGACTTCACAGTACGGTATTCAGAGGATGAGCTTGGCTTCAAATCCAGCCATCGATGGGGGCCGTGGGAATATCTATAAGTACACATAATGTATATTATGTTAAACAATGTGTTTATGAGCCTCGCAAGGCGCTGATTCGACAAACCCGCTTCTGACGTCCGCTCTCTCAACGGGTCATGTGCTCGTGTTCATGGCGAGTCCTTGAATGAGGTGGCTGCCGATGAAGCTGATTCAGTGCCGTTACTCATCTGGCCAGCGTGTACCGTTGCTCGTGCAGACCGGAGCGGCACATCTGCACGCAATCCAGGCTTTCTACACCTATGCCGAAACTCGAGGTCTGGATATCGATGAGACCATCTTGTCCTGCCATTTTTACGCGATTCTGGCTTTATTGGGCGGCTACGCCATTTGGCTTCAAAGCAGTCGTCAAACCGACAACCTGGTCGCCCGAATCGGCAAAGCTGTAACGGTACTTTTTCCGCAGATCGATCGCGTCCCCGTGACCAGTACCTGCGGTGGCCTTTTGGTAGCGGTCTTTTGGCCTTCAAGCCACGGCATGTGCTTCTGAATGAATGTTGAGGGAATAAGTGGACATTCCATGCTGACAGAGCAACGACATGATCATTGACACGGAGCCGGATCGTAGCCTTCATAAAATCATTCAGGATCATCTGCGGGTGGCCGCCCTCCTCTTTTGCAGCCTTTGAGCCTTGTCGCACTACAGTTCTGCCGCGAAGGTCTTGGCTTTCTTCGGCGTGACACCGTACCGTTGCTTGTAAACCTTGATGAAGTGGGAGGTATTTTCATATCCCACCTCCGCAGCTGCGTCGGTGACGGAATAATTTTTTGCCGTCAACAGCTGATGCGCGATGTCGACTTTTTTTTCGATGATCCAGCGGTTCGGGGTGGTGTTGTAGCTGCGCCTGAAGTCGCGGATAAAGGTCGATACGCTGCGTCCCGTCAGCAGCGCATAGTCTTCAATCTTCAGCTTGTGCGAATAGTACTGCTCCATGAAATCGGTGATGAGGCGGCGTTTGCGGCTGCCGCCGCAGGACAACTCGCGCAGGAAACGGAAGGACTTGTCCTGGATGGCGATCAGATGCAGTAGTTCGAGCAGTTTCAATTCCAGCAGCGCGTCGGAGCCCTCCGCGCCTTTGTAGACATAATTCAGCGAATCGATATAGCGCTGAATCTGTTCATTGGCGTGCAGGGTATAAGTGCCGTGTACTTTTTCCTGCGGGCTGTCCGTGTTCGAATTGCCTGTGCCGGGCGCTCGCGACAGGTATTTGGCGATCAGCTTGTCGTCGAAAAACAGCAGCACCGCCTCGAAGATATCTTTGCCAGTGACGTAGTCCGATACCGTATAAATACCTTTGGAGAGGAAAATCAAATGATTCTCGTCGACTACATTGGCCATGGCGTCATAGTCGCGAATAATCTGCTTGCCCTGCTTGATGTAGACGATCAACGGCGTGGCGATATAGATCGCCTTGTTTTCCAGGTTCGTTTCAAGCGTTTTATGGAGGATGGACGAGCTACCGTCAGCGAGGATAGGCTTTACGTTGCGCATCGAATAAAGCGCCGCCGGTACTACTTCGAGTGTCATTGCTATGGCTTCTCAACAAATTGGCCGCCCTATTTGGACAAGACGGTATCCAGTAGCGCGACACGCTGCTGCCCAAGCGAGTAGAACGTTCGGGACGGAATAGGACATCCAGGAAAATAGCAGAAAATAAGTAACAGCAGTAGCGCGTGTATGTCCGAGATGGCGCAGCCGGACTCGGCACACGCGCCCTGCCGCTGACGTTACGGCATCAAACTTCGCTGAAGTAGCCGCTGACTGGCGCACTGCTCAGATGCTCGACGATGACCTTCCACTGACCGCTCGAGATCATCTGGTCGACGTGGGTGCCGTGTATTTCACGCGAATCCCAGGCTTCCACCAGCGTGAACGCGAGCGGATCTTCCAAATGGTTGAGGATCTTGACCGTTTGACAACCGTCCACCTTCGGCAGATTGATCTTCACGTCGTTCATGATGTTCTTGAACGATTGCAGTTTTTCTTCTTTAACATTAAAGCTGATGATGAGATTGACAGACATATTACTTCTCCAGTTGGGTTTTAATACAAGAAACATCGTCGATTGCAGGAGCCGCAGATTGACTTTTCCTTTGCCATAATGCGCAGCTAGCGAAAAACCCTCTTTCGTTAGAGTTCATTACATAAAGTTTTTTGTGTCGATTCGATATGACGCAAAAAGTTCGCTATGAAAGCAACTACTATATATATAGCTAAAAAATGAAAATGATTAAAAATTATTAAAAGTGCACGATTCCAGTCATTCTTGCGTTTTTTTTGCGTGACGGCCGATGGCGTGTGGCGCCTGCGGGAACGGGGAGTCAGGCGTGGTAAAAAAACGGCCTATCTTTGGTTACGAGAGGGACGGACGCTTACGCCCAGCGGACGGGTTTCGAAAAAACAGCGCCCGGATGCTAGCTCCGGGCGCTGTCGTGAAGGGTTACGCTATGCAGGCATTAAGCGCTTTTGTATTTTTAATATTTGTCGGAGCGAACCCATTTGCCCAGATCTACGTTCCTCCAGCCGGGTGCGACTGCACTGGATAGTGCCCCTGAGCCCGTCCGTGATTTATCGATGGTTCCTATGTCGGAAAACGAAACCGTGTCGCGTTGACCTTCATAGACAGTGCTTCTCAGCACGAACGTTCCGCTCTTCTCATCGATGCTTTCCAGTATGCCTTGTACGGCCAGTGGATTCCCGTTTCCGGTAGTTTTCACGCGCCAGACGAGCAGATACCGGTTGAGTGATTGTTTGAGTTGGGCCGCCACTTGAACACGGGTGACATACTCATTGACATAAGCATCACACGCTTGCTTCACAGGGTTGGTGATATTTCTGATCTGCCGCTCCCTGTCATAGTATTCCTGATAGGAGTCTCCACTAGGCCCTTCGGAGGAGTAGATGACGTTTTGGCTTTCGAGGTGATGCTCGATGTCGGCCGAGGCCATTTCGGCGGCGGCAGCATCGGCAATGGCGTCGATGCCGTTCTTACCGGGTGCAGCCTTGGCTGCGTCATCGGTTACGGATTTGATGGCGTCGTTGATGAGGTTGTTGTCAGCATCTAGGGCCCCTTGGCGGGCGGTATAAGCTGCCTCGTAGGCGCTGTAGGCAGCTTCAAGAGTTTTGTTATCTGCGCTCGCTTGAGCGGCCTCGAGTACCTTGAGGGCTTTGTCGTAGGCGACTATCGGCGCCCCCAGGTCGAGGGCGACAGTAAACACCCCCCAGACCAGTGCATACACCTGGGCATCCCGCAGCGCCCGCACCACATCAGGGTCAGTAGCAGCGTCCTTTTTTTCTGTGATGATAGCGAGGCGATTTTTTACCGCGTCGTAGGTTTTGCAGTCGCGAATACTTGAGAGCAACGCGTCCAGTTCTGTAGCCATAAAACGGACTCCTTGTCCGATCAAATTGGAAAAGCGCTGGCACTTCTATTTGCCAGCCTGTCCATGTATAGGCCACCTTTTGAGAGGCTGCCACTGTCAGTTTGTTATTTTTTTACAACGACTTACAGATGGTTGGCCGGTAGATGGATCCGAAAGTGGACTTCGAAAATGGCACAGCGAACAGCCTAGGTTCTGCCACCGTCCGCGCGGCACGGGGGATCTACGAAGTAGATTTTCTTCTCCCAGACAAACGCTGAACATGAGCAAGATGTTTCGCAGACGCTTACAAGCTCGTCGCACGGGGGATGAAGGTGTGGAATCGCGTAAACCTGCTTACACTCATGCAGCGTCCGCAGGCTGCCAACCAGGCTGTTGTTACGGCATTGTCCAAACAAAATAGGGTGTCCAACATCTTGCAGCCTTTGCCCTCCAACGCGCATCCTTTGGTCATGCGAGCGGCCAATACCGGCGTCAGAGCTGTCACCGGGTGCCGCGAGCAAAGCACCGAGGTGCGTCCTGAGTACGCTCATTCACTAGTAGTGAGTAAAAGCACGGCATTGCTCGGACAAGAAAATTAGCAGTCGACGGACGACGAAACGTTTTGATCTTAGGGAAAGGATGACCCGATGCATGACCACTTGTGGCAGATATTCAGTCGCAGTTTTGGACGATCGAAGAAGGCTTCAAAAGCAGCACCGTTGCTAAATTTACCCACAGTTGCTGAGGCTGAAATCAGCAGTCCGCCGTCGGTCAAATTGCAATTGGCCGGATGGGGCAATTTTCTATCAGCGCCAACAGCACGATGGCAGGGGTAGAAAAATGGCCTTTTTGTTGGTAGACGATCAGCCCATCATCACCTATGCCTTGAGTGAACTGCTTAAGGGCGCATTTCCCGATGCAACCCACATCGACGCGGCTGCCGATAGTCTGACAATGCTCAAATGTTTGACGAGCAAGCATTACGACTTTCTCATTCTGGATCTGAATATGCCTGGCGCCGGACAAAGTATCGCCATGCTACGGGCTGCGCTGAGTGAGGCGCCGCATCTCGGCGTGGTGGTCTTCTCGGGGAACAAGTCACCCTGCCTGGCGCTCGCTGCACTGGAACAAGGCGCTTGTGCTTACGTCTGCAAATCCAGCGGACATCGTATGATCATTGAGGCCATCCAAGCGCTCAAAGCTGGGAAGGCTTTTTGCGATCCGGCGATCGACCTTGGCAGCGCCCACAAGCATCCCTGGTATTCACTCAGCGACCTCGAGTGGCATGTCCTACTGTCGCTGGCCCGTGGCGAATGCTTGCACCTGGTAGCTAAACGCCAGAGCCGCGACTACAAGACCATCGCCGCTCACAAATACAACGCGCTGAATAAACTCGGACTGAGGACCGGCGTCGAGCTGGCGAATTATCTCGCTACGCAGGGATTGGGCTATCTACTCAACGATATGACGGTCGACTGCACGGATCCAAGCGGCGTAAAACGGCCATTACAGAACGTTTCTACGGCCAGTCGCAGGTGTTTCCACCCGTCACAGGAGCAGTAGCGCTGCAGCTGTTTTTCTGCGCTTGGTGTGAAGCGCGATCGTCCCGGAACACCGGGCGATCGCAACCGCGATCTCGGCAACTCGTCAGCCTCCCCTACCAGGACCAGCGCACTCCGACGCTAACCTGCTGCTGACTCACATCGTTGCCTCCCAGGTTCGCGCCTATTACCGAAGCTGTGCCAAATACCCTCAGATCCTGAGTGACCTGGGCCTCCAGCCCCACATCCAGTGTTGCGTTCAATCCCAGGTCATGCCCAGAGAAGTTCTGCCGAGTCCCGCCTGGCAGTGTGACTTCCAGGTTTGTCGAGTTCTCCCCCAGGGTGTCCTGCAACCCTACGGCCAGCCAAGGCGTTAGGGTCGCGCCGCCATCTGTCTTGACGGTCTTTTCGACGCGCACCGCGGTCCTCACTAACCCCAGTACATCGTCCTTTATATTCAGTTGCTTGCCGCTTGAGTCAGTCTTGTCGTCCCAGCGCATTTGGATGGCACTCGCTTGGAACTGCGGCTCTACTACCCATCCGTTGCTCAGGGGATATCGGTGCCCCACTTGCCCACTGAGACTCAAGATGTCGCCGCGTATCTGCTCACTGAAGCCATCGGCCGAGCGGACATGTGTATCGGGCAGCAGAACCGTCAGGCTCATGTCGGCATAGGTGCCGTTCTGCCAATCCAGGCTTCCATAGGCGCCAAACGCCAGTGCTTCCATGTCCACATTGGATCTGCCCACACTCACCAGACCGGTCGAACTGTCACCTGTGGTCGAGTAATTGCCCTGCTGCTGGCCGATGAACAGGCCACCACGCATGCGGTAAGCCTGTTCGTCCACAAACAGGTGGTCGTAGCCGGCATATAGCCCTGTGCTGTTGCCATCGAATTCAAACCCCGGATTCGATTCCATCGACAAGTGACTGCCGATGGTGGCCAGCCACAGCCCTTCGCAGGTGCCGAACCACTCCAGACCAATGCGCGTGCGTTCTTCCTCGCTGCGATTGCAGTAGGGGTTATCTCCACGGCCTCCGGCCATGCGGTCAAACAGCAGTCGGTTGTTATCCAGAGTCATGCTGTAGCCGATATCCGGCACCACCGTATAGCCGGGAATCTCCGGCAACAGCAGCTTGTCGGCCGAGCTCAAATACCAGTCCGAGTCGTTCTTGCCCTGAGCGAAATTCCAAGCCAGGACACTGCCGTTTAAACGCACGGTCTGGTCCGAAACGAAGCCTCCGGCGGTTGACGGATTGTCATTGGGGCTGCTGATGACTCGGATCGTTGCCCCTGGCTGGGCCTCAGTACCATCGTTGGCGAAACTGACGCGAGTCGTACCGACCACATCACCGCCTATGTCCAACCCACCAGACGTACCGGCGGAGGCAGCGACCTGCACGTCGAGGGCACCGTTACCGCTGTAGTCGCCGCTGATCGCCAGACGGTGCGATCCGACATCAATCTGGCCGTCGTTATGAACGCTTCCTCCAACATTTGCACCGGCGCGCGCGAGCAGGCGCGAAGTGCTGCCAATGGTCAGTAGACCACCGTTCAGGTCGAGCGGACTGGCCAGCGAGAAGACGCTGCTGTCGGCTAATTCGACCCGCTCCCAATTGTTCAGCACCGGAGCACCGGTACTGAGGTCCAGACCGCTGAAACTGAGGCGGTCATCGCCATCCCCCCCACCCAGACTGCGTAGACCGCTCAGATCGCCGCCGATGAAGCTGACCGAGTCATTACCGGCACCGAAGTCCAGCATGCCGCGCACAGTGCCTCTCGAGGTGAAGCTATCATCTGCGGCGGTACCGCTGTAACTGCCCTGCGCGTCGAGCGTGGCACCGCCGGCGACCGTCGTGTTTTGCGCCACGACGCTGCCGTTGGCGCCCACGATCAAGGTGCCGGCGAGCACATTGACCGTGATGAATTCCGACCCCAACGGGCCGTTGATGTTGAGCACGCCGACATCGGTCTTGTTCAGGGTCTCGAAGCTCTGCACCGCGCCCAGGTCAGCACTCACCGAGATGTCGGCATTGAAGACGTCAGTGCCTGCACCTGCTGCCACCGTGCCCAGGAGGTTGGTGCCGTCGTGGATGGTCAGCGTATCGTCGCCATCACCCAATGCAAAGATCCCGCTCCCGGTATCGAGTGTGCCGGCGACATCCAGCACGTCGTTACCCGCACCCAGATCGCCGCTGGACAGCAGCGTGCCGCCCGCACCGATCGACACCGTATTGGTGCCGGCGCTGCCGGTGAGCGTCGCGACCGTGCCACCGACTGCCTGCAACCTGCCATCGACATTCAGCGTGGTGTTGTCACCCAGCGTGACGGTCGGCGTATTCAACGTGCCATTCACGTTCAGGGTGCCGGCATTGAGCGCGGTACCACCAGAGAAGTTACTGGTGCCGACCAGGGTCGCGACGCCGATATTGTCTTTGGTGAGGAATTCGAAGTTGGTTGTGTTGACGCTGTCGAATGTCATCGACGCGGCATTGTTCAACACCACCGTATCGCCGATGGCGTGGCCGCCGCCGTCAATCACGGCAGCCAGCACCGCGCCGTCGTTCAAGGTCAGCGTGTCGTCACCGTCACACAGATCGATGGTGCCGCTACCACTGACGGTACCCGACACGCTCATCGTGTCGTTGCCGGCACCGCAGCCGTAGCTGCCATCCACATTCAACGTCGCACCGCTGCCCACCACGGTAGCGAGCGTGTTGCCAGCGGTCGCCACCACACCGGCGTTGGGGCCGACATTCAGGGTACCGCCCAGCACGCTGACTTCCTGGAGATCGGTTGCGCCCGGTCCGTTGATGTTGAGCACGCCGGTTCCGGTCTTGGTCACCCCTTCGAAGTTCAGCAATTCGCCCAGGTTGGCGGTCAGGTTGATGTCGTAGACGCGGGTGTCCAGCCCCGCGCCGCCATCGACCGTGCCCAGCACCACAGTGGCGTCGTGGACCACGAAACGGTCGTCGCCATCACCCAATGCAAAGGTCCCGCTCCCGGTGTCGAATGTGCCGGCGACATCCAGCACGTCGTTGCCCGCGCCCAGGTCGCCACTGGCCAGCAGCGTGCCGCCCGCACCGATCGACACCGTATTGGTGCCGGCGCTGCCGGTGAACGTCGCGACCGTGCCACCGACTGCCTGCAACCTGCCGTCGACATTCAGCGTGGTGTTGTCACCCAGCGTGACGGTCGGCGTATTCAACGTGCCATCCACGTCCAGGGTGCCGGCATTGAGCGCGGTCCCACCGGAGAAGGTACTGGTGCCGACCAGGGTCGCGACGCCGATATTGTCTTTGGTGAGGAATTCGAAGTTGGTTGTGTTGACGCCGTCGAATGTCATCGAAACTGCGTTGTTCAACACGACAGTATCGCCGGCGCCATTCGTGCCACCGTCGATGACGTTGTTCAGTACCGCGCCATCGTTGAGGGTCAGCGTGTCGTCACCGTCACACAGATCGATGGTGCCGCTACCACTGACAGTGCCCGACACGCTCATCGTGTCGTTGCCGGCACCGCAGCCGTAGCTGCCGTCCACATTCAACGTCGCACCGCTGCCCACCACGGTAGCGAGCGTGTTGCCAACGGTCGCCACCACACTGGCGCTGGGGCCAACATTCAGGGTACCGCCCAGCACGCTGACTTCCTGGAGATCGGTTGCGCCCGGCCCGTTGATGTTGAGCACGCCGGTTCCGGTCTTGGTCACACCTTCGAAGTTCAGCAATTCGCCCAGGTTGGCGGTCAGGTTGATGTCGTAGACGCGGGTGTCCAGCCCCGCGCCGCCATCGACCGTGCCCAGCACCACAGTGGCGTCGTGGACCACGAAACGGTCGTCGCCATCACCCAGTGCAAAGGTCCCGCTCCCGGTGTCGAATGTGCCGACGACATCCAGCACGTCGTTACCCGCGCCCAGATCGCCACTGGCCAGTAGCGTGCCGCCCACACCGATCGACACCGTATTGGTGCCGGCGCTGCCGGTGAGCGTCGCCGCCGTACCGCCGACTGCCTGCAACCTGCCGTCGACATTCAGCGTGGTGTCGTCACCCAGCGTGACGGTGGGTGTATTCAACGTGCCGTCCACGTCCAGGGTGCCGGCATTGAGCGCGGTCCCGCCGGAGAAGGTACTGGTGCCGGCCAGGGTCGCGACGCCGATATTGTCCTTGGTGAGGAATTCGAAGTTGGTTGTGTAGCCGCCGTCGAATGTCATCGAAGCCGCATTGTTCAACACGACAGTGTCGCCGGCGCCATTCGTGCCGCCGTCGATGACGTTGTTCAGCACCGCGCCATCGTTGAGGGTCAGTGTGTCGTCGCCGGCGGCCAGGTCGATGCTGCCACTGCCGCTGACCGTTCCGGACACGTCGAAGCTGTCGTTGCCCGCACTACCGGTGTAGCTGCCATCGACATTCAAGGTCGTGCCACTCGCCACCGTCGTGGTGAGCACGCCGTTGATCGCACCGCCGGCACCGATGTCCAGCGTGCCCCCCTCCACATTGACGACAGTGAAGCTCGAGCTCGCGGGCCCATCGACGTGGAACGTGCCTGTGTTGGTCTTGGTCAGGGTCTCGAAATTAATCGCGCCGCCCAACGTGGCGGTGCCTGTGATGTCCGCCAGGAAGGTATCAGTGCCCGCCCCTCCGTCCACGGCATTCGCCAGGCCCGACAGATCGGCGCCGTCCTGGACAGTGAAGGTGTCGTCGCCGTCGAGCAGGTCCACGGTACCCGTACCGGTTACCATACCGGCTACGATCATAGTGTCGTTACCGCTCGTGCCGGTGAAGCTGCCGTCCACGTTCAACGTCGCGCCGTTGCCGACCGTGGTGTCCTGCACTGATACCGTGGCGCTTGGACCGATATTCAGCGTGCCGCCGAGCACGTCGACTTGCAGCAGGTCGGTCGCGGCGGGGCCGTTGATGTTAAGAGTGCCGATACCGGTCTTGGTCACGCCTTCGAAGTTGACCAATGCGCCCAGATCGGCGGTCAGATTGATGTCGTAGACGCGGGTGTCCAGGCCGGCACCACCGTCGATGGTGCCGATGATATTGGTGCCGTCGTGCACGATGAAGCTATCGTTGCCATCTCCCAGCGCGAAGGTTCCGCCCTGCGTATCGAGCGTGCCGACCACGTCGAGCACATCGTTACCGACGCCCAGGTCGCCACTGGCCAGCAGTGTGCCGCCCACCCCCACGGTGACGGTATTGATACCCACACTGCCGGTGATCGTCGCGGCCGTACCGCCCGCGCCCTGCAGCGAACCATCGACATTGAGCGTCGTGCTGTCGGCCAGCGTCACGGTTGGCGTAGTCAGGGCACCGTCCACATCCAGCATACCGCCGTTGATGGTGGTGCCGCCGCTGAAGCTCTGTGTCCCGGTTAACGTCGCCGTGCCGGTGTTGTCCTTCTGAAGCAATTCGAAGTTGATCGTGTTGCCGGCGTCGAAGCTCAATACATTGGCGTTGTTCAGCACGACGATGTCGCCTGCGCCATGCGCGCCGCCGTCGATGACGTTGTTCAGCAGCGCGTCGTCGTTGAGGGTCAGCGTGTCGTCGCCGGCGGCCAAGTCGATGGTACCAGTGCCACTGACCGTGCCGGACACATCGAGGCTGTCGTTGCCCGCGCTGCCTGTGTAGACGCCATCGACATTCAAGGTCGCGCCGCTTGCCAGCGTCGTGGTGACCACGCCGTTGATCGCGCCGGCGGCACCGACATCCAGCGTGCCGCCGAGGACATTGACCGTGGTGAACGACGAAGACGCCGGGCCGTCGACATTGAGCGTGCCGATGTTGGTCTTGGTCAGCGTCTCGAAGTTGACCACGCCACCCAGGATCGCACTGCCGGCGATGTCGGCCAACACCGTATCCGTTCCGTTTCCGCCACTCAGCGCGTTGGCCAGACCCGACAGGTCCGCGCCGTCGTTTAGGGTCAACGTGTCGTCGCCGTCACACAGATCGATGGTGCCGCTGCCTGTCACCGCGCCGCCAACAGTCATTGTGTCGTTGCCGGTGCCGCAGCCGTAACTGCCGTCCACGTTGAGGGTGGCGCCACTCGCAACAAGCGTGCTGAACGGACTACCGTCGTCGGGCCCCGCCACGATGCCATCCGGTCCGACGTTCAACGTGCCCTCCAGCACGTTGACGCTCTGGATGGTAGACGGGAACAACACGCCGTCGGTATCGCCGTTGATGTTGAGGGTGCCGCTCCCGGTCTTGGTCAGGACTTCAAACTGCACCAGTGCGCCGAGATCAGCAGTCAGGTTGATATCGGCGATAGCGGTGTCGGTGCCATCGCCGCCGTAGACGACGCCATCCACCCTCCCCCCATCGTGCAGAGTGAACAAATCGTCGCCGTCACCCAGCGAGAGCACGCCGCTGAAGTTGCCGCCATTCGTGTTGAGTTCACCGTACACGTCCAACACGTCGTTGCCGCCCGCCAAGTCGCCTGTCGCGAACAGCAAGCCGCCAGCCCCGATCGTTACCGTGTTGACGTCTTCGTCACCTAAGATGACCGCTTCGGCGCCATTGAAGCCTCGTACCACGCCGTCAACGTTGAACGTCGTGCCGCCGAGCAGAAGCATATTCGACGTCTCCAGCGTACCGTCTACATCCAGCGTGCCCGCCATCACATTGACGCTGTTGAAACCCTGGGTTCCGATCAAGGTCGCGATACCCGCGTTTTCCTTTCGCAGGAGCTCGAAGTTGGTCGTGTTGCCAACGTCGAACGTAAAGGCATTGGCGTTGTTCAGCAGCACAATATCGCCGACGGTTATGGAGTTGCCGCCGCTGACGACGTTGCTCAGTACCGCGCCGTCGTTGAGGGTCAGCGTGTCATCGCCGTCACACAGGTCGATGGTGCCGATGCCCGACACCGTGCCGGACACTGTCATGGAATCGTCGCCATCGCCGCAGCCATAGCTGCCGCCGACGTTCAAGGTGGCGCCGCTGCCAACCACGGTGCTGAGCGTGCTGCCCAGGGTCGCCGTCACGCTGCCGGCGGGCCCGATGTTCAACGTACCGCCCAGCACGCTGACTTCCTGCAGATCGGTCGCGCCGGGGCCGTTGAGGTTGAGAGTGCCGGTACCGGTCTTGGTCACGCCTTCGAAGTTGAGCAACTGGCCCAGGTCGACGGCCAGATTGATGTCGTAGACGCGGGTATCCACGCCGGCGCCACCGTCGATGGTGCCGATGACATCAGTGCCGTCGTGCACCGTGAAGGTGTCGTCGCCATCGCCCAGCGCGAAGGTTCCGCCCAGCGTATCGAGCGTGCCAACCACATCGAGCACATCGTCGCCGGCCCCGAGGTCGCCGGTCGCGTCCAGCGTGCCATTGACCGCCACCGTATTGATGCCGGCGCTGCCAGTAATCGTCGCGGCCGTACCGCCCGCGCCCTGCAGCGAACCATCGACATTGAGCGTCGTATTGTCGGCAAGCGTCACGGTCGGCGTAGTCAGTGCGCCTTCCACATCCAGCGTGCCGCCATTGATCGCGGTGCCGCCGCTGAAGCTCTGTGTCCCGGTCAGCGTCGCCGTGCCGGTGTTGTCCTTCTGCAGGAATTCGAAGTTGACGATGCTGCCGCCATTGAGGGCAAGTGCACCGGCGTTGTTCAACACGACCGTGTCGCCTGCGCCATGCGCGCCACCGTCGAGTGGATTGGCCAGCCCACTCAGGTCAGCGCCGTCATTCAAGGTCAGTACGTCGTCGTCGCCGAGCAGGTTGATCGTGCCCGTGCCATTGACCGTGCCCGACACGGTGAACGTGTCGTTGCCTGCGGTGCCTTGGTACGTCCCGTCCACGGTCATGGTCGCGCCCGAGGACACCACGGTGGTTTGCGGATCGACGATCGTCCCCGCGGCGATGTTCAGCGTCCCACCCTGCACCAGCACCGTATCGAACTGCGAAGTCACCGGGCCGTTGATGTTGAGCGTGCCGACATTGGATTTGATCAAGGTTTCGAAATTGACCGCGCCCCCCAGGGCCGCGGTGGTGGCGATGTCAGCCGTCAGCGTATCGATGCCGAGGCCGCCGTTGATCGCCGTCGTCAGACCGCTTAGGTCAGCGCCATCCTGTAGCGTTAGCTGATCGTCGCCATTGAGCATGTCGACGGTGCCTGTCCCCGCTACATTGCCTGCAACGGTGAGGCTGTCAGAACTTGTGGTGAAACCCAGGCTGCCGTTGACGTTCAGCACCGCGCCGCTGGCGACCGTCGCGTCGGATACGCCGGTGAAGCCTGCAGCGGCATTGATGTTCAACATGCCGGCCAGCACGTTGACGGTCGTGAAGTCCGAACCCGTCGGGCCATTGAAGTTGAGTGCGCCGACGCCGGTCTTGGTCAGGGTTTCAAACCCTTGCACTGCGCCCACGTCTGCGCTGGTACTGATATCAGTGGCGAAAGTATCGGTGCCCGTACCCGCCGTCACGGCGCCGATGATGTGGGTGCCGTCGTGGATGCTCAGCGTGTCATCGCCGCCGCCGAGTGCGAAAGCACCGCCGCCGGTGTCGAGCGTGCCGACCACGTCCAGGACATCGTTGCCGCCATCCAGATCGCCACTGGCGACCAGGTTGCCGCCAGCCGCCACCGTCAAGGTATTCGCGCCGGCACTGCCGGTGAGCGTGGCCGCTGCTCCGCCAACACCCTGCAGCGAGCCATCGACATTGAGCGTCACATTGTCGGCCAGACTCACCGATGGCGTTTCCAGTGCCCCTACCACATTCATCCCGCCGCCGTTGATCGTGGCACCGACACTGAAGCTTGTACTGCCGGTCAGGGTGGTGACGCCGCTGTTCTGCTTGAGCAGGCTTTCGAAACCCGCGGTCGCGCCGCCGTTGAAAGTCAGCGCCAAGGCATTGTCGAGCAGCAACTGGTCGTTGCCGATTCCGGCGTTGATGCCCACGCCGCTGATCGCGGCGCCGTCACGCAGGGTCAAGGTTTCGTCCCCCGCGCCCAGATCGAGGGCGGCGCCACCAGCGTTGAGCGTACCCGCGAGGATGACGTTGTCGGTGCCGTTGCCAAGGCTGCCGTTTGCTTGCAGCGTTGCGCCGCTGTTGATGTTGATTGTGTTGGCGCCGGCGCTGCCGGTGAGGATGGCGGTCGTCCCGCTCATGCCCCGTACCGTGCCATCCACGTTCAAGGTGGTGGCATCGGTCATCGATAGGGTCGAGGTATCAAGCGTGCCGTTCACATCCAGCGTGCCGCCGTTGATCGCGGTACCGGCACTGTAATTCTGGTTACCGGTCAAGGTCAGCGTGCCCGCGTTCTGCTTGGTCAGTTGCTCGAAGCCACTGAAACCACCGAAGGTCTTCGCCAGGGCGTCGTTGATCACCAGGCTGTCGGCGGTGCCGGCACCCGCGTCGACGCCGGCGCCGTTGATCACTCCGTCATTGATGGTCAGGGTGTCGTTGCCAGCGCCCAGGTTCAACACCGCGGCACCCGTATCCAGTGTGCCGGTCACGGTAAGGGCATCGCTGCCGTCGCCCAGGTCGCCGCTGGCGCGCAGGGTCGCACCGCTGTTGACGTTGATCGTGCTGACGCCTGCGTCACCGGTGATTGCGGCAGTCGTTCCGCCCGCCGCCTGCACCGTGCCGTCCACGTTGAGAGTCGAGGTGCCAGTCATGGCGATGGAGCTGGTGTTCAGCACGCCATTCACGCCCAGTGTGCCCGCGCTCACCGTGGTGGCACCGATGCTGTTGTCCGCGGTCAGCGTGGTGGTGCCGGTGCCGATTTGAGCAAAAGTACCCGGACCGCTCAGGGTGGCATTGAAGATGACCGTGTCACTGCGGTTCATCGACAACCTCGAGGTCGCCGCATCGACGATCACGTTGCCGGTGCCGAGATTGCCCGACGTGTTGCCGTCGCCGATCGTCAGGTTGCCGTCGTTGATGACGGTGTTGCCGGTGTACGTGTTATTGCCGGTCAGGGTCCAGGAGCCGCTGCCGTTCTTGGCCAGCGTGGTGATACCGGTGCCGCTGTTGCCGATCACACCGGCCACGGTGTTGTTGCCAGTGTTGGTGCCGCCCAGGGCAACGGTGCGCGCCAAGTTCGGACTCAATAGCCCGATCGTGCCGGTATTGGTGAAGTTGACTGCGCCCGTACCCGACGACTCGAGGAACGAAACGCCGCTCGCCAGCGTGAACAGTCGATTGCTGCTGTCGCCCGCGCCGGTGTAGCGCAGGGTCGAGCCATTGCCGATCACCAGATTGGAGGCCGCACTGGACGCTGCACCGATACCGCTGGCCGCGCCGCCATTGCTGAGTTTGCTGACCCCAAGCACGCCGCCGCTGATGGTGGTGACACCGGTGTAGCTGCTGTTATTGTTGGTCAGGATCCAGGTGCCGGTGCCGGTCTTGGTCAGCGAGCTGACGCCCGCGCCGTTGTTGTCGAGCTGTGCCGACAGCGTGTTGTTGTCGGTGTTGGTACCGTTAAGCGTCAACGTGCGCGCGACGCCGGTGCCGCTCAACGCAATGGCGCCGACGCTGGTCAGGTTCCATGCGCCTGTGCCCGAGGAATCCAGCGTGCCACCGCCCGCGCCGAGCGTGAACAGGCGGTCGCTGCTTTGGCCCGCGCCGCTGTAAGACAGGGTGGCGCCACCGTTGATGACCAGATTGCTTGCGGCCGCGCTGCTGGCTCCGGTACCACTGTTGCTGCCGCCGTCGGCCACGCAGTCGACGGCCAGGGTGCCGCCGTTGATGGTAGTGGTGCCGGTGTAGCCGTTGTTGCATCCGGTCATTCGCTGGGTCTGCGCGCCGTTCTTGACCAGGTTGCCGGTGCCATTGATGTTGCCTGCATAGGCAACGCCAGCTGTATTGTTGCCGGTGTTGATCGTCAGCGTCTGCCCGCCCAGGTTGATGTTGCCGCCCGTGGTGCCGCCACCTTGCAACCAGGTGAACGACGGATTGAAACCGTTCGCATCCAGCGTGGCGCCAGCCACGTTACCCATGTTCAGGTAGCCGCTGCCAAAGGCCGTGGCTGAGCCGGCGCGCAGGATACCGGCCTGATCAACCACCGTGCCGCCGGTATACGTATTGTTGCCGGACAGCACCAGCGTGCCGGGCCCTCTCTTGTACAGGGTGCCGGCGCCACCCACCGCCCCACTGATGCCCAGGGTGGTCGTCGCATTGGTGACGTTAAGCACGCCAAACCCGCTCTGTATTGTGAGTCCGTGATCGATGTTGACGCTGCCACCGGTGTAATTGAGAGAACCGCTATTGAACAGTAGGTTGGAAGCAGCGCCAGTCGCTGCGCCAATACCGCTTGCCTGCCCGCCATTGGCCAGACAATCGACGGTAATCTGGCTGCTGCTGTTGATGGCGGTGGCGCCGGTGTACGTATTGTTGCAACCGGACATGACCTGAACGCCACCAGCCTGCGTGTAGCCGCCGCTACCACTGATGACTCCGCCGTAGCTCCCGCCGGCGAGCGCCGTTAGTGTGGCGGAGCCCAGGTTCACGTTGCCAAGACCCTGGAGCGCCCCGATCGAGGTGTTGAAACCATTGAGATCCGCCGTGGCTCCGCTCGCCACGCTCAGGTTGTTATTTGTGCTGCCAAAAGCCGTGGTAGACCCTGCGCGCAGCGTGCCGGCAGTGACCGAGGTACCGCCCGAGTAGGTATTGGTGCCGGAGAGCACCAGGGTGCCCGCCCCGTCCTTGCGAAAACCATCATCACCCACTGCCGTACCGCTGACAGTCAAGGTGGTGGCCGCGTTGCTGACACCAATGGCACCCACGCTGCCGCCAGCACCGGGGGTGCCGAGGGTGAAGCCACGATCAGTGCTGGTCGTACCACCGAGGTAATCGAGTGTGCCGCCATTGAGGATGAGATTGCCCGAGGCATTGCTGGACGCACCGATGCCACTGACCAGGCCGCCAGCGGCCAGGGTGTTGACCGCCAGCGTGCCTCCGGTGACGGAGGTGATGCCGGTGTAGTCGTTGCCCGCGTTGCCCAGCGTCAGCGTGCCGGCGCCGGTCTTGGTGAAATTGGCGCCATCGGTGCTGGTGACCAGGCCGTTGAGACTCAGGTTGCTGGCGGCACTGGTGACATCGACGGTACTGCCCAGGATTGCGCCGGATTTGGCGATGGTGAAACCGCGGTCGCTGGTCGTCGTAAGACCGGTGTAGCGCAGTGTGCTGCCTCCCAGGAACAGGTTGGACGACGCCGCAGACGAGGCGCCGATGCCGCTCGCCGTACCGCCGTTGGTGATGTTGCCGACCGAGAGGATCCCCTGCGATACGGTGGTGGCGCCGGTGTGGGTGTTGTTGGCATTAGTCAGCGTGACCAGCCCGGTGCCGGCCTTGGTGAAGCCAATGCTGCCGCCGTTATCGACGATCTGGGACGCGATGGTAAAGTTTCCGGTTCCGTTCTGCTGGATACCCAGCACACCACCGCCGGAGGTACCGGTGAGCGAACCTCCCGTGATTGTCTGATTGGTGGCCCCGACCGACGGTGCGACGATGATGGTGCCGTCCACACCTAGGGTATTACCGGCGCCCACGGTCACGGTGGAGTTGGCTGCCGCGGTGTACTGCAAGCCGCCGATCTGCTTGCTGCCGCTCACCGTGCCGGAATAAGGCGAGTTCGCAGTGCCACCGGCATCGCTGAGGATCTCGTTGTTCAGCCAGGTGGACGCGTTGTCCTTGTTGACATAGTCAGCCGTGGTGAAAGCAAGGATGTTGCCACCGACCACCTTGGCGTAATTGGTGCCATTGACCGTGGCCCAACCGCCCAGGGTGCTATTGGTGGTGGTGAGGTTGCCGCTGCCCGGCAGGTTGAAGTTGACCAGGCCACTGGTGCGGGTGATCGCCCCCAGGTTGAGCGCCATGCTGCCGCCGGTGCCGGATGTCGCGCCGATCGTGTTGTTGCCTCCGGTGACGGAGAGACCGTTGAACGTCTGCGTGTTGGCCTCGCCAGCAGCACCGATCGCATTGAGCACCCCGCCGCCCATGTTCAGGGTCGAGGCGCTGGAAATGATGTTGCTGGTGGGCGCGGTGGCTGCACCGTAGTCCAACCGCAGCGTGCCGCCGTTGATCGTGGTCGCGCCCGTATAGGTGTTGGTCCCAGTGAGGGTCTGCGTGCTGGCTCCGGTCTTGACGAGGCCGCCGCTGCCGGTGACGTTGCCGGCGTAGGCGGTACTGATACCCGCAGCATCGTTCAGGGTCAGCGTCCCCGATCCCAGGTCGACGGTGCCGCCCGTACCGGCCAACGAGCGCACCGTGATGTTCAGATCGTTGAGGTCCAGCGTACCCCCGCTGTTCACGGCGACCCCACTGGTTGCTCCAAAGGCCGTGGTGCTACCGGCGCGGAGCGTGCCGCCATTGACCGTGGTGCTGCCGGTGTAGGTATTGGCGCCACTGACCACCCAGGTGGAGGCGTCGCTCTTGGCCAGGCCGCCAGTACCAGAAATGACGCCCGAGAAGAGGTTGTCGGTACCCACGTAACTGCCGCCGAGCGTGCCGGTGTTGGTGAGCGCCAGGGTGCCGCTGAGCGCAAGCGCGCCGGTGCCGTCGTTGTTGATCGCGCCGCCGTTTAGCCCCCATGTCCGATTACTGCTGTCGCCAGCGCCGGTGTAGGTCACTGCGCCATTGGTGATGCCGATTGCATTCCCCACCGCGCCGGCGCCAAAGGAACTGGCGGTGCCGATGTCCTTGAACGAACCGGCCCGCACGGTTACGCCGTTGATGCCGGTCGCGGTCGTATACGTATTGACGTTGCCAAGCGTGATGGTTCTTCCGGCGCTACCGGTATAGGAGACCAACCCATTGCCTGAAATGATGCCCAGCAATGACATGTCGGCCGAATTGGCATTGAAGTTAGTTCCATAGGTGCTACCACCGGCCACGACCATGTTGCCGGTCAGTGTCAACGCGCCCGTCCCAATGTTGCGGAAGGTGAGCGGCGCCACGGTGCCCGCGGCGTTGAGTTGCCAGTTGCGGTTGGAACTGCTGCCACTGCCGGTATAACTCAGTGTTGCACCAACGCCACCGCCGGACCCAAGCGTGATGGTGCCATTGGCCACCGTCGTTGCCGCACCCAGGGAACTGGCCACGCCCAGATCGGCGATGGAGTTGAACGAAAAGCTACCGCCATTCCCATTGCCGAAAATGGTCGCCCCGGTATAGGTGCTAGCGGCGTTGGTGAGGCTGACACCGCTATTGAGCCTGAGTCCGCCTGCGCCGGTGAAGCGGGCCGAGCCCACGCCGGCGCCGCTCAGCAGGACGCTGCCGCTGGTGAGGGTGATGTTCCGGCTCGTGGCGAGGGCACCTGTACTGCTCAAGCTTGTGCCGCCGGCAATGGTGACGCCGTTGCCCGCCGCACCCAGCGCGGAATCGCCGTTGAGGGTCAGGCCGCCGGCATTGACCACAACACCACCGCTGAAGGTGTTGGCGCCGTTGAGACTGAGGGTACCGGTCCCCGCCTTGGTCAAACCCGCGCTGCCAGCCAGGATCGAGTTGATCGTGGCTGCGCCAGTGACGGTGATGGTGGGCGTGATCCCCCCCAGGGTCAGGGTGCTGCCGTTGAGCGTGTAACCGGTGCTCTGGAAGGTGAGGTTGTGCACGGTGATCGGCGTGCCCAGGGTCACGGTGCCGGCGGTGCCACCGAAGAAGGCGTCGTCCAGGGCAGCGTTGTTCCAGATGCTGTAGGGGCCGCTGACACCGTCGTTGTTGGGACTCCAGAAAGCGCCGGAAAGACTCCAGGTGCCGGTACCACCGGAGCCCAGTGCCGTGCCGTTGGTATCCCAATACCGATCGGCTGCCTGCAGCATCGAGCTGAACGCCATGCCCACCGACAGCAACAAGGCGAGTATTCGGAGCCTGCGACCCCGCCGCCCACCGCTGCGACCTTTGCCATGGGATTTCGCATACTCGCTGACTGCTACGAAAGTACCTGCACGTCCATTCCAGACAAGGCGAAATACATGATTCATGGACTTTCCCTTTTTTCTTATTGGGTGTGCCCTGCCGAGCTTCCCGCTCAACAGATGCGCGCTGACCGCCCACGCAGCAAATGCACACCGATACGTCAAATCTAGGCAGAAATATCACTAAGAAAATTCTGAAAATGCGCAATTGCCCATAGCGTCGCCCAACAGGCGGTCGGAGAAATGCCCAGCGGCACATGAATTGATTGGCTAAAGTTTGCGAGCGCTCTGGAGGTTGCGCACCCTCGGGGGGCGGTTCGCGCGCGCAATGCCGAAAAAAAGAAGCTATCCGGCAGTGGCGCAACTCAAGTTAAGGGTAATGACGACCACGCGCAAAATGTCTATCCGTGGAGGATTTGGAAAGCATCCATCTTGCATGTTGCTACGAAAAATCTCGTCCGAGCAGTCAATTTTTTTCGACGCAAGTATTTCCTGACCGACTAACCTACGAAGAGTCCCGCTACGCCCTCAATTGGTTTTGTCGAGACTTCATTATGCAGTGGCCATCACATTCTTTAGCGGTCCGACTTACGGCAGGTATTGCTTCCATCATTTTGTTTGTCTATGCGCTGGCGGGGTTGGCGCTCTACCAGAGCAAACACCAGCATGAGCTTCAAGCGGTGACCACAACGGAGAACCTGGCGCGATCCTTGGCAATCAACGTTTCCGGCGTCCTTGATAAAGTTGACGTCGGCCTGTTTGCTATAACCAGCGAAGTAGAACGGCAAATGGCTGCCGGAGGCATCAATGGGGCGTTGCTGAACGGGTTTCTAACACAGCAGCAGGCGCAGATTCGGGACTGCGAAGGGCTGTGGGTGGCGGATGAGAAAGGTGATGTTCCCTGGGGAACAATAATGACCGCCGGCAAAATAACGAATATAACCGATCGAGAGTATTTCCAGCGCCTGCATGAGAATTCGCATCTCGGAATGGTGGTATCCAAGCCTGTGATAGGACGCTCCACAAAAAACTGGTCGGTCCTCCTGTCCCGACGCATCAACAACGCTGATGGCTCCTTTGCAGGTGTGGCGCTGGGTTCGTTGCGCATGATGGAATATTTCAGCAACATGTTTTCCACTATTGAGATTGGAAAGCACGGGGTCATTGCTATTCGTGATGATGAAATGGCGCTCATCGTCCGGTATCCGACAGTAGCCAATGAAAGCGGGCAAGTTGGCGCCAAGTTGGTTTCAGCCAAGGCTACAGAAGCGACTCGATCGTCCCCGGAGGCTGGGAGCTACACCGCAGTTACCCCAGTAGACGGCATCGAGCGACTCTACACCTATCGAAAAATTGCGAATTATCCTCTCTATATTTTCGTCGCAAAGAGCACCGACGACTTTCTTGTTCCCTGGCGAAAGGAAGTGGATATAACGCTTTTACTACTGGCCGTTTTCACCCTGGTTATTCTTGTTTTCACGCGCACCAGCTACAGACGTGAAACTGAATCGCGTAGGGCGAAAAAAATGGAGCTCTTTCGTACCGCGTTTCGCACCAGCCCGGATAGTCAATTCATCACCTGCCTTGAGGATGGGCGAATTCTTGAGGTCAATGACGGATTTACACCCGTATTTGGCTGGACGAGGGAGGATACTACTGGCAAAACGGTTTTTGACATCGATATCTGGCGCTATCCGGAAGAGCGTCATACGTCGGTTCGTCTCTTGCAGCAAAATGAATATTTCATTGATCGTGAAGCTGAATTTGTAAGCAAGGATGGCCGCACGTGGCCCGGTCTGGTTTCGGCGCACGTTATGACTCTGGATGACACTCTGTGCATTCAAGCGATCATCCGGGACATCAGTGACCGAAAGGCTGCCGAGCAACAGATCCAGAAACTATCGTTCTCTGACCAGCTCACGGGGCTTCCAAATCGCCGACTCTTTATGGATCGGCTGGAACAAGCATTGATTTCGAGTGCTCGCCATCAATGGATAGGCGCATTGATGTTTGTCGACCTTGATGATTTCAAGTCCATCAACGAAACCTTGGGCCACGGCCAGGGTGACTTATTCCTGAATGAAATCGCCCAACGATTGAGGCGCTGTGTACGGGAGGGCGACACCGTCGCCCGCCTTGGGGGTGACAAATTCGCTTTTATTTTGGAGAACCAGAGCACCCATCCGCAGGCGGCGGCGAGCCATGCTGAAAACATTGGCAAAAAAACGCTGCTGGAGATCGGGCAGCCTTATCAGCTGTGTACCTCTACACTGCACCGAACCTGCAGTATCGGCATTACTCTGTTTGGCGAGCAGAATGAGGATGCAAGCGAGCCCTTGAAACGCGCCGAGTTGGCCATGTACCAGGCCAAAGCGTGCGGACGCAACGTCTTGCGCTTTTTCGACCCCAAAATGCAGGCGATCGTCAGCGCGCGAATCACGCTTGAGGATGGTTTGCGCGAGGCCATCAAGCAACACCGGATCCTGTTGCACTATCAACCGCAGGTCACGGATGAAGGTCGCATTACAGGCGTGGAAGCGTTAGTGCGCTGGAAAAGCCTGCGCGACGGCATGATTTCTCCGGCAGAGTTCATTCCACTGGCAGAGGCGACTGGCTTGATTTTTCCGCTAGGCCAGCAGGTATTGATAATGGCCTGTCAGCAGTTGGCGGTATGGGCAGAGAGATCCGGATTCTCGCACCTGACCATCGCCGTCAACGTCAGTACTCGACAGTTTAATCAGGATGACTTTGTCGAACAAATACGGTCTGTACTCAATCGCAGCGGTGCCAATCCTCATCGTCTCAAGTTGGAAATTACGGAGAGTATGCTGGTCTCCAACGTCGAGGATGTGATTGCCAAGATGAATGCGCTGAAATCCATCGGTGTTGGCTTTTCGCTGGACGACTTTGGCACCGGTTACTCCTCCCTGTCGTATCTCAAGCGCCTGCCGCTGGACCAACTCAAGATCGACCAGGGATTTGTACGCGATATCCTAGTGGACCCAAACGACGCTGCGATCGCCAAGACGGTGGTCGCATTGGCAAACAGTATGAACTTGTCGGTCATTGCCGAGGGGGTTGAAACACGAGCACAGCATGACATGCTGGCTGTTATTGGTTGCCATAACTATCAGGGATATTTATTTGGTCGCCCCATGGACATAGATGCATTAGAGGATTACATCGAAGGTGGAATTGATCTAGTTCGTCTAGGCCGTTTGGGGGATCGGAACAAGTGAGTCATCTATAGTAGCGTTGAGCACGCATGATGCACCCTTCCCTCCTCTCAAAAGCAGAAGTTACACGCTCGATGAGCGTCGATTTGTCAAGCGGCATGATTCTTTCAGGGCCTGGTAAATTTAAATTCGGCGAGCACATCACCTTGATCAAAATAGAGTACTGGTGAGCAGCGTGTATTGCCTGAACGCTTACCTTTCGCAGGCAACTTTGACAGGCCACTACACCAAAGCTGATTCCTTCAGAAATTTTCCGTGCCGCCGATAACTAAAAGAGCTGGACTACACTTTCGGAGTTTCAATGCTTGTAAGCAGTTATAACGGACTATATGTCCTGCTATCCCTGATTGTCGCGATCTTGGCCTCCTATACTGCGCTGAACATGGCTGGTCGTGTCACGCGCACCCAAGGAAAAGCCTCGGCACTTTGGCTGGCTGGTGGTTCATTCGCCATGGGCACCGGCATCTGGTCAATGCATTTTATCGGTATGCTGGCCTTCCAACTGCCCATCGAATTGGGCTATGACTTGACCCTCACTGGCCTATCGCTGGTGATCGCCATCGCCTCCTCGGCCTTCGCCCTTTGGCTGGTATGCCAAAAGGAAATGCCGCTGTCCTGGCTGCTGGTGGGCGCGGTGTTGATGGGGATCGGCATTGCAGCCATGCACTATACCGGCATGGCGGCGCTGCTGATGAATCCCGTGGTGGAATACGTTCCGTCGCTGTTTGTACTGTCGGTGCTGATCGCCATCCTCGCCTCCGGAGCGGCGCTATGGATAGCCTTCCGCCTGCGCGGAGAAGGCAAGTACATCAATCGCGCGCGCCTCTGCTCCTCCCTGGTGATGGGTTGCGCCATTGTCGGAATGCACTACACAGGCATGTCAGCAGCAAAATTCCCACTGGGTAGTGTATGCGGTGCGGTCAACACAGGTATCGATAGTAAATGGCTGGTGGTGCTGGTGATTCTGGTCACCTTGGCCGTCTGCGCAATTGCCCTGATTATCTCGATGCTCGACGTCCGTACCAGCCTACTGGCCAACTCCCTTGATCGCGCCAACAGTGAGCTAGTGGAACTGGCCCTGCACGACAATCTGACACGTCTGCCCAATCGCATCCTACTCAACGACCGCCTTGAGCAGGCGATTCAGAAAGCCGCCCGGCAAAAGAGCCAGTTTGCCGTGCTGTTCATGGACTTGGACGGATTCAAAATGGTGAACGATACCTACGGCCATCACACCGGCGACCAGTTGCTGGTAGAAGTGGCTACGCGTATCAATAATGCCAAGCGCGGCGAAGATACGGGCGCGCGCTTAGGGGGCGACGAATTCGTACTGCTGATTGACCTCGCCGAGCCGGATGACGCTGCGGCTCTCGCCCAACGCCTGGTGGAAGATATCAAGGCTCCATTCGTCTTGGGGCGGCAGACAGTACATGTTTCCACAAGCATTGGTATTGCCATTTTTCCAGTCGATGGTCATACCGAGCATGAGCTTATGGTCAACGCTGATGCCGCCATGTATCACGCTAAAGAACAAGGTCGAAACTGCTACTGTTTCTTCGAAAGAACCATGAATATCAATGCCCACCAGCAACTGCAGTTGCAGCAGGATCTACGCAAGGCCCTCGAGCAGAATGAGTTCGTCCTGCACTACCAGCCGAAAATGATTGCTCCCGACGGCCCTATGACGGGTGTTGAGGCCCTGTTGCGATGGAACAGTCCAAACTGGGGCCTAGTGCCGCCCGACCGCTTTTTGCCCCTGGCCGAACGAACTGGGCTGATAGTGCCAATCGGGAATTGGGTAATAAATGAAGCCTGTCGGCAGATGGCCGAATGGCACGCCCTAGGTAAAGAAGGCTGGAATATTGCGGTCAATCTATCGACGGTACAATTGGCCAATGCAGGACTGGTTGACATCGTGCGTACAGCACTGCAAAGCAACGGTCTGCCACCTCGCTTTCTGACCCTGGAGGTAACCGAGTCTACTGCCATGCGCGACGCGGAAGCCGCGCTGATCGTCCTCGATCAGTTGTCATCGCTGGGAGTAAGTATTTCCATTGACGACTTCGGTACCGGATATTCCAGCCTGCTTTACCTCAAGCGCCTACCAGCCAATGAGCTGAAGATCGACCGAGGCTTCATCACCGAACTGGCTAAAAACAACGACGACGCGGCCATCGTTTCGGCGATAGTGGCGCTTGGCAAAACGCTGGGCCTGAGGATCGTCGCCGAGGGTGTGGAAACCTCTGAACAACAAGAGATGCTTACAGAGCTGGGTTGCGACATCTTGCAGGGTTACCTACTGGGCAAACCGATGAGCGCACAGGCGGTGCTGGAAAGCTTTAACACCTCCAAAGACTCAGGCGCAATCCTGCAGCGGCCACAGGCCCAGCACTAGCAGTACAGGCACGATTTATGTTCAAGATATCAGGTCAGGTTCTCCAACAGCTCCAAGGCTTGGTCGACATCGAACTGCTCGGCGTGCCTGACGATCCGACGCAGTTGCTCGGCCAGCCAGGGATCCGAGACCACTCAGCTTGACGGTCGGACAGTTTTGAGTCGCCGCAACAAGATTGCGTACTCGGCGGTACGAGCCTCCTACGCTCCTAATACTGGTCTAACCTTTCTTTCAGATTCCTTATTGATCCAGGTGCAGTACTGCTTGGCGCCAATCCTGGCGGTCTTGACCTGTCTTATCGATAACGGGCTGTTTGACTTCGACCGAGCCCCGGAATTGCTGCTGGGAGAGTCAGCTAAAGGCACCTGACTGGCGTTGCCCCATCCTTCTACTTGGAGCTCCAGGCGTTATGATCACCGCCGATACCGTATTCTTAGTCGTCGACGACGCAGACACCATGCGCAGAGTCAACAGTAGCCAACTAGAGCGCTTGGGGGCACGACACATACTAACCGCCGCCAATGGTAAAGAGGCATTCGCGCTACTAAGGACGCGTAAGGTCGACGTCATTCTTTCCGACTGGAACATGCCAGTCATGGATGGCCTCACCCTGTTGCGCAAGGTCCGCAGTGACCCCAAGTTGGCCATGCTGCCTTTCATCATGATTACCGCAGAGAGCTCCCGCTCCCAAATCACCGAAGCCATCGCTGCCGGGGTCAGCAACATTCTTATCAAGCCCTTTACCGCCAACGACCTTTCGCAGCGCATAACGCGTGCAATGACCCACCGTCCTCGGCTGCATTCATCACCAGTAATTGCTGAACCAACTCAAGAGTCAAAGGAGGAATACCGTCCGACATTGCTGGTTGTCGATGACGTACCGGACAACCTAGCGCTGATTGCCGGGTTGTTTCAGGACGAGTACCGCATACTGGCAGCGCGCGACGGACGCCGTGCGTTGGCCATCTGTACTTCCGAGACCCCGCCAGATCTTCTTCTGCTGGATGTAATGATGCCGAACATGGATGGTTTCGAGCTGGCCCAGCACCTGCGCAGCCATCCCAGCGCTAGCCGCATCCCGATCATCTTTATCACCGCCATGAGCGATCCGGCAGCCCAGCTACGCGGGTTGGAGCTGGGCGCAGTGGATTTTGTCAGTAAGCCGATCGATCCCAAGTCGCTACACCTTCGGGTGAGCAATCTGTTGCGCCTGGTCGAACAGCGCAACGCTCTACAGCAGGAATACGACACCATGCTGGAGCTGGAACGCTTGCGCGAGGAGGCCAGCTGTATTTCACGTCATGATCTGAAGGCGCCGCTGTGCAATATCCTCGGCTTGGCCCGCAGCCTGCTTGATGGCGGCAATCTGCTGCCGCGCCAGTTGCAAATATTGCAAAGCCTGGAAACCGACAGCCAGAACCTGCTAGGAATGATCGACATGGCTGGCGACATCTACAAAATCGAGACCGGTAGTTTCGAACTTAAGCCGGTCGCGGTCGAACTGTTGCCCCTGGTACGGCGCCTATGCGAATCGGCCAGGCTGACCTATCAGGCAAAAAAACTGACCATCGAGGTCGTGACGGAACACACCAACGAATCAACACCGGTGCTAGCCAGTGGAGACGAATTGCTGTGCTTTTCTCTACTGAACAACCTGCTGAAGAATGCCTGCGAGGCGGCTCCTGAGAAAAGCCGCGTGCGGCTGACATTGATACCTGCCGAGCATATCGAATTGGTAATGGAGAACCAGCCAGCTGTACCCGTAGAATTTCGCTCACGGTTTTTCGAAAAATACGCAAGCAACGGCAAATCTGGCGGTACGGGGCTTGGTACCTACTCAGCAAAATTACTAGCTGAAGCCCAGAAAGGAAGCTTGGAGCTGGAGATTGATGACGAAGCGAATCTGACACGCTTACGGTTGCAGCTGCCGGTTCTAGACGCTGACAGTTGAGCGGGACGAGTTGTTCAACCGCTGAAGCTCAAGTTGCCTGGCAGCACTGGCCTTGAGGTTTTTACRCTCTTCATCCAGATACCGATAAATGCTTCGTAAGTTGGCGATTTTCTATTTGATTTCCACCCTCTTCTTTTCAATGAGCTTAGCCCCGTCAGCTAAGTGTAAAAGTTGTGCAGAGGAGAAAATCGTCAACCCACTCACTCCTTGCTCGATTTGGGTATCGCAATACGGCTACTGGTCTTGACCTCGCGCAGCGCCAGGCTCGACTGAATGGATGCAATGCCCACCTGGCGCCTGAGCACCTGCTCGATAAAATCACTGTAGCTATCAAGATCCTCTGCCAACACTTGCAGCACGTAGTCGGCATCCCCGGTGATCTTGTGGCAAGACAACACTTCAGGCAATTGCGCAATCACCGCCTCGAAGGCGTCGGGAGCGTGATCGGCGTGGGTGGAAAAACGGATGTGCACGAACGCCATGATATCCAACCCCAACATGCGTCGATCAAGGTTGGCCTGATAGCCCTTGATCACGCCCGATTCCTCCATTCGCTTACGCCGGCGCCAGCAAGGCGTGAGGCTTAATGACAGGCGCTCACTGAGCTCGGCGTTGGAAATGCTCGCATCATCTTGCAGCAATGTGAGTATCGCCAGGTCCGTCTCGTCGAGGCTGATGCGTTTGGATGATTTTTTCTGCATTTCGCAATTCCTGAGTAAAAACGCCCGAAAAATCTAGCAAACCACGAATATAAAGCAAAGAAAGCGCATCCAGTCCAGAACAGAATATTTGCACTGGCTCACATTAACGGATGCGCAGAATGTTTACAGTTTTCAGTGATTCCCACCGTTTGCACCACGGCACCGAATTGAAGGACGGTGTGCTCAAGCCGTCGTTCGAACAGCCCAGCCGGGCCGATACCGTACATGATCGAGTCAAGCAGGTAGGCCTTGGCCAGATCGTCGAACCACGGGCATTTGACCGGTCGTGTTACGTCAATGCGCACAGCGAGCGCTACGTCAGCTTTCTTGAAAGCGCATGGTCCGAATGGTGTGCGACCGGGCGTACCCACGACGCCTTGCCGCTGGTGTGGCCAGTGCGCGATTTGTCCAACGATCAAGTCCCGACTTTCATCGACGGAAAGCTCGGCTTCTTCGCCATGGATGCCGGTTCGCCGATTACCGCGACCACATGGCAAGCCGTAAAGACCAGCGCAGACATCGCCCTCACCGGCCTGGCGCTGATCGATGAAGGCCACGACAGTGCCTTCGCCCTGTGCCGTCCGCCCGGCCATCACGCAGCGCGTGAATACATGGGGGGTTATTGCTATCTCAATAACGCCGCCATTGCCGCACAACAGGCCATCACTCAAGGCGCGAAACGTGTCGCGGTACTGGACGTCGACTTCCATCATGGCAACGGCACCCAAAACATCTTCTACGAACGCAGTGACGTCATGTTCGTGTCGCTGCACGGCGAACCTGCGGTGTCTTATCCGTACTACTCAGGCTTCAGTCACGAAGTCGGCGCCGGCCATGGCGAAGGTTACAACCTCAACTACCCGTTGCCGAAAAACACCACTTGGGAAAGCTATCGCAATGCCCTGCTCCACGCCTGCAGGAAACTTCAGCAATTCGCCCCTGAAGTACTGGTTATTTCACTCGGCGTCGACACGTTCAAGGACGACCCCATCAGCCACTTCCTGCTGGAAAGCGAAGATTTCATCGGCATCGGCGAGCTGATAGCGGGTGTGGGCTGCCCCACTCTGTTCGTGATGGAAGGCGGCTACATGGTCGATGAAATCGGAATCAATGCAGTCAATGTGTTGCATGGTTTCGAGAGCAAACGCAGCTGAGCCGTCCCCTGCCCCGCAACGTTGTTACTACTGAACCGGAGAATAAAAACATGACTCTTTTCATAGACGTCGATCATGCCGCACGCCTGTTCGCCACGGTGGGCATCCGTCGCGCAATCCGCGAAATGGCGGGTTACATCGAAGCTGATTATTCACGTTGGGCGCAGTTTGATAAGTCGCCTCGCACCGCCAATCATTCGGCCAAGGGTGTGATCGAGCTGATGCCGACCGACGATGGCCAGCAGTACTCGTTCAAATACGTCAATGGTCATCCGGACAACGGTCAAAGCAACTTGCTGACGGTCATGGCCTTCGGTGTCCTGGCCGATGTCCACAGCGGCTATCCAACCCTGCTCAGTGAACTGACGCTGACCACCGCTGTGCGCACTGCGGCGACCTCCGCCTTGGTCGCGAAGTCCCTGGCGCGCCCGGATGCCCGCATCATGGCAATCATCGGCAATGGCGCCCAAAGCGAATTTCAGGCCCTCGCCTTTCACGAAATGCTATCGATCAAGGAACTGCGCATATTCGATATCGATCGCGACGCCTCGCTTAAGTTGAAGCGCAACCTGGCCGCGTTCCCGGATCTTGAAGTGATCCTGGCCGGCTCGGTGCAAGAAGCGGTCAAGGGCGCAGACATCGTCACCACGGTCACTGCAGATAAAGCCTACGCAACGATCCTGACGCCCGAGATGATCGAGCCCGGCATGCATATCAATGCCGTAGGGGGTGACTGTCCGGGGAAAACCGAGCTGCACGCCGAGATCTTGCGCAATGCCCGGGTCATCGTTGAATTTGAACCTCAGACCCGGATTGAGGGTGACATCCAGCAATTGGAAGCCGACTTTCCCGTCGTCGAGTTTTTCCGGATTGTTCAGGGCGAAATCAAGGGTCGCGAGAACGACGCGCAGGTCACCGTGTTCGATTCGGTCGGTTTTGCCCTCGAAGACTTTTCGTCACTGCGCTACGTGCTAGACCTGGCCCAAGAGCATGCAATCGGTGAGCACATCCATCTGGTGCCGAGGCCTGCCAACATAAAAGACCTCTACCAGATCCTGGACCAGCAGCCAGCAATCGTCCCCTCACGCCTGCGCACAGTGAGCTGAAAACCCTAGGCGATGCCCCTGAGCAAAGTGCCAAGGGGCTACGCACCACTGTGGGTACGCGGCAAATCTCGCTATCCACAAACCACCGTCAGTAGCCGTTGCATCTCTAACAAAAACGCAAGACACCACTTTTCTGCCAAAACTCAAAAACATAAAATCAAGAGGTTTTGTAATGAAATCGACTCCCTCAGGGCTGATTGAACAGCCCGCGCTGCAGCGCACCCTCAGCAATCGTCACATTCAGTTAATGGCCATGGGAGGCGCCATCGGTACAGGCCTGTTCATGGGTTCCGGGAAGATCATCGCCCTCTCGGGCACGTCGATCATCCTTATCTACATGATCATCGGTCTGTTCGTTTATTTCGTCATGCGTGCCATGGGCGAAATGCTGCTCTCCAACTTGAACTTCAAAACCTTCGCGGATTTTGCCGGTGCCTACCTCGGCCCGCGCGCGGCATTCTTTCTTGGCTGGTCGTATTGGCTGAGTTGGAGCGTGGCGGTGATAGGCGATTGCGTTGTGGTCGGCGGATTTTTTCAGTATTGGTTCCCCGATGTACCCGCCTGGATACCGGCCATCGGTATGCTGATGACCCTGTTCGCCTTGAATGTGCTGACGGTCAGGCTTTTTGGTGAAGTGGAGTTCTGGTTCGCGATCATCAAGATCATTGCCGTCATCACCCTGATTGGCGTCAGCATGGTGCTGATTGCCAGCTCCTTTGTCTCACCCAGCGGTGTTACTGCATCGCTGAACCATCTGCTGGATAAACAAGCGGCCTTCCCCAACGGCCTGTTCGGTTTCTTTGCCGGTTTCCAGATGGCGATCTTCTCATTTGCCGGCACCGAACTGATCGGTACCGCCGCCGCCGAAACCCGCAACCCCGAGAAAACCCTGCCGAAAGCCATCAACTCGATTCCGCTGCGAATCATCCTGTTTTATGTGCTGGCACTGGCTTGCATTATTGCAGTGACTTCGTGGCAACAGGTTTCGCCCAACAAGAGCCCTTTCGTCGAGCTGTTCCTGGTTGCAGGTTTTCCCGCGGCAGCCGGTATCGTCAACTTTGTAGTGCTGACGTCTGCCGCTTCCTCGGCCAACAGTGGTGTATTTTCGTCTAGCCGCATGCTGTTCGGACTGGCCAACCAGGACAACGCCCCGGGGATTTTTCGGCGTCTGTCGAGCAATAGCGTGCCTCTGCTGAGTCTGGCCTTTACCACGCTGTTAATGCTCGTGGGCGTGCTGTTGCTTTTCATCGTTCCAGAAGTGATGACCGCCTTCACCATTGTTTCCACCGTATCGGCAATCCTGGTGATTTTTACTTGGTCGACCATCCTTGCGTCGTATATTGCCTATCGCAAAAAGCGGCCTGAGTTGCATGCGAAATCGACCTACAAAATGCCTGGCGGCGTGCCAATGGCCTGGTTTTCCCTGGCGTTTCTGAGCTTTGTTCTTTGTCTGCTGGCATTGAGACCTGACACCCGTATTGCGTTGATGGTCATGCCGGCGTGGTTCATATGGTTGGCAATTGCTTACCAGCTGACCTGTTCCAGAAAGCCTAAAACCGCAGCTGGATCTGCCAGCCAATACGGCTGAGATGTTTGGGTGCACCGTAAACCTCAACTCATCCTTGATAGCTCAGGGCCATCTATCGATAATCACGCCTTCTAAAAAAGCACATAAGGATTTGCTGTGAAGAAGCTCTACTTGGCTCTACCGTTCTGCGCGCTGCTGCTACAAGGTTGTGGTGTGACCATGACCCGCTATGAACCCAACTTTCAGAACGTTCAGCAGCTCAAGAAAAATGCACCTATGCAGCCCTTGCGCGAGACGCAGGTGAATGCGGATTCAGGTCAAGGGTCGCTGATGGTGCGCCTGAACCCGATTTCGTCGCCCGAGGGCAGCGTTCCACTGCACATCCAGGCCGCGATCAACGATGAGCTCCGCCAGGCGGGTCTGTTGGACCCTCGGGCTGACCGGCAGCTGCAGGTTCAGTTGGTCAAAAGCCAGCTCACCGCAGGCATGAGCAGCGGCCATGGCGAAGTGGCTGCGCGCTTCACGCTGCGTAAAGGTGATCAGGTTTTATACGAAACCACTAAAGATGTGCAGCGTGATTGGGACAGCAGTTTCTTCGGTCCGATCGCCATTCCGGCGGCCGCGAATAACTACAACCCAATGGTGCAAGACCTGCTCAAGAGCTTGTACAACGACCCGCAGTTCACTCAAGCGTTGAAGTGATCAAAAAAAGAGCCGCGATTGCGGCTCTTTTTCTATCGGTGTCAGCCCCGTGGAATGCGGGTGTCGACAGCGGAGTATTTTATGCGGTTGTTGTCGACCCAGTTCTTCAACAGCGCATTGACCTGGCGGTTGAAGGTGTCGGTGATGGCCGCCTTGGGCGTATTACCTGCCAGGGGCAGGAACCAGATGCCCATCCAGGTGTTGATCGCATCATGATTGCTGGCCTTGCCCAACGGCTGGCCCTGCTCGTCCAGGGTTTCCAGGCTCATGGTGTACTGGTCGGTTGCCAACGCAGGAATGATCGTGAACGTGAAGCCACTGAGGAACGCCAGGACCATTTGCCCACCGCCCGGCGCATGGTTATAGACCTTCAATCGAAGATTGTAATCGCCTGGTTGCTTCTGGAATTCGTCAAAGACCACGCGCCCAAAAAGCCCTGACTCATCGAAGGTTCGCTTCAGGTCGGGCTTGAGCATGTCGCGAGCCTGCGGCACCTCGGTGGCCTTGGCATTGTCGGGGTCGCCCTGATAGAAATCGAAATCGACATAGACGTTCGGCTTGTTCGAGTAGCTGGCCATTGAAGGCAGATTCACGGGGGCTACTTCATCTTTGGTGAAACTGGCGCATCCACTCAGGCTCAAGGCCAAGGCGAGGCCTATGGCTTTTGCAAATTGCATATCGACTTCCTTGCGTAATTTGACTAACGCCGCTCACAGAGAGGGGGACGAATTCTAGCGGGATCTGCTCAAAATCAAAAGGCCATCACGCCGTACTCCCGTCCATTCGCTTTCTCCAATGCGTGCAATTACAGTGGAAGGCGCTTACGGCTGAGTGTCGTTCACCGGCGCGTGATCAATCCAACCTAACGAGCATGAAGCTCAACAACAACGCCCCCTTGATCACAAGATTGAGTGAGGCGTACTTCAATATCGAGGAACTGCTGGATAACAACAGCGTTCGTTCGGATGTGATTGCTCAGGCGCATCGTTGTCAGCTTGCCAGCGCCGGCAATTGCCATCGGCAACATCATCTGATCTGCCAGGTGGTTTTCTACGGCTGTATTCGATTGGGTCCACGCGGTGAACTCGTCTATCGCCACGTCCGCTATCTGCTCCGCGCGCACTCGTTCTTGGCCGATACTGGTGAAAACTGCGATGACTCCAGCCCTCAAGGCAGTGATAGACACAGCATTCCCTGGTCCCGCCCGGTCGCCCAGGTCGGTCACGGAGAGGTCGTGCCGTTCGATCTTCAGCCTTGCCGAAAGTCGATCGACTTCTCGATTCCCAATCGAGACAGGAATGGCTGAAACCAGCGCTCCAGCCGAAATGATTGTGACGGGGTCCATTCCTCCGTCCAGCTCCAGCGGTTTGAGGAGCGAAGGTCTGATAGTGGCTTCGACCAGGCCCCCACCGCCGGGGACGAAACCATAGTTGAGTAGCACCAGTTCCACCTGCGCGCCCATACGCCGTACCAATGGCAACCACGCGTGCTGTATGAACTCGAAGGGCGGCGCCGCGGGATTATGTGTCCCGCCAGTGATCCGGACTGTGCTCGGCCCGTCAGCCTGCAAAAGTGCAGGCAACAACGTCTGCAATACCAACATCGTGCTACCCGCCGTTCCGATCGCGAATGAATACTCACCGCTCTTTATGCTTGCGGGATGGAACTCAATAGCTGTCGAGTTGAGTTCCGCCCCAACAGTTCTGGCGCCACAAATCTCAGTCGCTGCTCGTACTGCGGTCAGGTGCTGACGCAACAATCCGGGGCGGGAGCGTTTGCCGCGTATTCCTGTCATCCGGAATGCCCGCCCGGTGATCATCGAGAGGCTGAGGGCCGTACGAAGCACCTGCCCTCCTCCATGGGTGCCGTCGATCAGAATCAGATCCTGGTGCATTACGTTAACCCTTCACGCATACGACTTGGCGCAGGGTATGAACCACTTCAACCAGGTCGCGCTGGGCAGCCATCACCGCATCGATGTCCTTGTAAGCCATCGGTATCTCGTCGATAACAGCCTCATCCTTACGGCACTCCACATGAGCGGTCGCCCGCACCTGATCCTCGACAGTGAACACCGCCTTGGCCTTGGTACGACTCATCACCCGGCCTGCACCGTGTGAACAACTGCAGAATGCCTCCTCATTCCCCAGGCCGCGCACGATGAAGCTCTTGGCGCCCATCGACCCGGGGATGATCCCCATCTGCCCCTTCTGCGCAGAGACGGCTCCTTTACGGGTGAGGAGAATGTCTTCTCCAAAGTAGGTGCCCCGCTCCACATAGTTATGATGGCAGTCGACGGCGATCAGCCGTGACTCAAAAGGCTTGGTGATAATCGATCGTACGGCGTCCAACACCGCCACCATCATGACTGCGCGGTTCTGCTTGGCGAAGTCCTGGGCCCACTCCACAGCTTCAACGTAATCATCGAAGCTCGAGGTGCCTTCTCGAAGGTAGGCCAGGTCCCGGTCAGGCAGGTTTACCATGTGCTTGCGCATTTCCTCGCGGGCCTTTTCGATGAAGTAGGTACCGATCATGTTGCCTACGCCACGGGAACCGGTGTGCAGCATGATCCACACGTGGTCGGTCTCGTCCAGGCACACCTCCACAAAGTGGTTCCCTGTACCCAGTGTTCCGAGGTGTTTGCGGTTGTTGGATTTTTCCAAGCTTGGATGCTTGTCGGTGATCAGGCTGAAACGCCCCTCAAGCGCCGACCAGGCTTGATCAACAATCGCCGGGGCGGTTTCCCAGGCCCCTTTATCTCGGCCGCTACGCCCCGAAGTGCGTCCATGGGGAACAGCCTTCTCGATGGCGGTACGCAGGCCGAATAGGCTGTCGGGAAGATCGACGGCGCGCAGCGACGTGCGCACAGCCGACATCCCGCAACCGAGGTCGACCCCGACGGCAGCCGGAATGACCGCGCCTTTGGTAGGAATCACACTCCCAATAGTCGAGCCTTTCCCCAAATGAACGTCGGGCATGACAGCCATGTGTTTGAACACGAATGGCATCTGCGCTGTGTTCCTCAACTGTTGCTTGGCTTCTGGCTCAACCGGGACGCCTCGGGTCCACATTTTGATGGGCTTGCCGTTTTCGACCTCAAGCAGCTCGAAGGTTTGGGTGGTCATTATTTTCGCTCCTGTGATTTTCTGTTTGGGAGCTCCATAGCGAGCGGCATGCCAACGTTATGGCCGGCGGAGCGAATTTTCACTATCTGATTGATATTTAACGTTTTAAATTCTAATGAACAGATCGTGAAGCAGCGGTGCTATCCATGATCATGCCAAGAAAACTATAATTTATTATCGCAACCTATCTTTTGAGATACTCCGCAATGCAGATCAAGAAGACAGTCGCCATTGGAATCCTAGGCTCCAAGCTCGACCGAGTTGGCAAGGGTGAGCAGCGCTGGAACAAATGGCGTCCGACTGTCTCGCTGTGCCAACAGCCCGACCTGGTAATTGATCGCCTTGAACTGATTCACGGGCAAGCGCGCTTTGATACCGATCTCGCCTTGAAGGTAGCGGCTGATATTGCTCAGGTGTCACCAGAGACCGAGGTCCGCCTGCACACCATGGCGATGCAAAACGCCTGGGATTTCGAAGAGGTTTATGCCTCGCTCCATGATTTTGCGGCGGACTACCCCTTTGACACAGCGAGTGAGGATTATCTTGTTCACATCACCACGGGCACCCATGTTCAACAGATCGTCTGGTTCCTGCTGGCCGAGTCCCGGCACGTCCCTGCCAAACTGATACAGACGCAGCCAAATGGCCTGCGCAATGATGACTCGGCGCCGGCAGGCAAGCACGTTGTTACCGATCTCGACCTTCAGCGCTACGACCAGATCGCGAAGCGATTCCACGCTGAGCGCCTGGAAGGCACAGAACTGCTCAAGTCTGGCATTGCGACCCGCAACGCGGCCTTCAACCGTACGATAGAGCAGATCGAACGGGTCGCCGTTCGATCCCGGGCGCCGATTTTGATCAGCGGCCCAACGGGGGCGGGAAAGTCCTTTCTGGCACGGCAGGTCTACGAGCTCAAACGGGGGCGTCACCAGATCGTTGGCCCGTTCGTCGCGGTGAACTGCGCCACGTTACGTGGTGATACAGCGATGTCGACATTGTTCGGTCACACGAGAGGTGCGTTCACCGGCGCTCAACAGGCGCGAGAGGGCTTGCTGCGCTCGGCGCACAAAGGCGTTCTGTTTCTCGACGAGATTGGAGAGTTACCGCTCGACGAGCAAGCAATGCTTCTGAAAGCGATTGAGGAGAAGAGGTTCTTGCCGATGGGATCTGATAAAGAGGTCGAGTCTGACTTCACTCTGATCGCCGGTACTAATCGTGATCTGCAAGCGCGCGTTATCGAAGGCCTGTTTCGCGAGGACTTGTTAGCCCGAATCAACATTTGGACCTTTGTCCTGCCCGGACTGGCCAACCGGAGGGAGGACATCGAGCCGAACATCGATTTTGAACTACTGCGGTATGCCAGGGATCATGCTCAAATGGTTCGCTTCAATGCAGAAGCTCGGCGCCGATATGTGTCCTTTGCTACCGGCAAAGATGCCAGTTGGCCAGGAAACTTCCGACAACTCTCTGCGTCGATCACCCGGATGGCCACATTGGCTGACAGTGGCCGGATCGATATGGCGCTGGTGGAGGATGAACTGGAACGACTGCGTCTGGACTGGCGGATACCGACCGCCTCTGACCCGCTGTCGGAACACTTGGCTAATGCTGGTCTTGAGATTGACTTGTTTGATCGCCTGCAACTGGAGTCGGTCTTGAAGGTATGCGGCACCGCGGCAAGCCAGGCGGATGCGGGGCGCAAGCTCTTTTCACATACCCGATCAGCCAAGGCGTCATCTAACGACTCCGATCGAATCCGAAAATTTCTGGCTCGATTCAACATCACATGGAGCCAGGTCAGTGAGCTTATATAGACGGGAATCGACCATGGGCCTTAATCGTCCGCACCGCTATTGGCTCTCCCAGCCCCGTCATCAGGCGGCCGAGTTGACCGCCCTGCAACGTTGATTCAGCCCGTCTGTTCCTGCTTCAGTCGCTTGAGCAGGGCAATGGCCGCAGCTTCGGACGAAGCGGGATTCTGACCCGTGATCAGGTGCTCATCCTCGACCACATAGCTTCCCCAATCAGCACCTTTGGAATACTCGCCGCCCTTGGCCTTGAGCATGTCCTCCACCAGAAACGGAACCACCTGGGTCAGCCCCACCGCCTCCTCCTCGGAATTGGTGAATCCGGTCACTTTTTTACCCTTGACCACGGGCTCGCCATCCGGTGCGTTGACGTTCTTGAACACCCCGGGCGCGTGGCAGACGGCCGCGATGGGTTTATTAGCAGCATAAAACGCTTCGATGAGGGTCTTGGAGTCGGCGTTCTCGGCGAGATCCCACAGGGGCCCATGGCCTCCGGGATAAAACACGGCATCGAATGCATAGGGATCGGCCTCAGCCAGCGGCACGGTGTTGGCCAACGCCGCTTGGGCCTTGGCATCGGACGCGAAGCGACGTGTTGCATCGGTCTGGGCCTCCTCTTCGTCACTCTTGGGGTCCAGTGGCGGTTGCCCACCCTTTGGAGACGCAAGCGTCACCGTCGCATTGACGTCGACGAACGCGTAATAGGGAGCAGCGAATTCTTCCAGCCAGAATCCAGTCTTCTTGCCGGTGTCGCCCAACTGATCGTGAGATGTAAGGACCATTAGAATTTTCATGTAAACCTATCCTCCTCGCGTGAATGAACGAAGTGCGCTCGCCCTGCATGAGTGTCAGAGGCTGTGTGGGGGGAGACGTTCAAAGTGTTGTACGGTCCAGCAGTGCCATCCGCTGCAACGGCGCCGGATGGGCAGCCTTTGGCCGGGAGTTTTGACGTCAGTACCTTTCCTGGTTATTCGATTTAATAATCGTATATATAGCCAACGAAACTAAGCAAACGCCCTTTCAGTCACCTATCTTGACCTCAGCATCTGCCAATTCGAGCTGGATGCTGGAACGTATCCGACGGCTCGGAAACGCCATCAAATGGCTTCGGACACACGCTAATCCGCAGCATAAGGATCTGCTCGTACGTTCAGTTTGATTGAAGACTGCAAGACCGATAAGGAGATCCCCCTGTGGTGGATGTACAGCAAGTGTTGGACTCGATTCCCCCTGGCATCCCCTATGGCGACGACTATGCGTGCGACGCCACCTTCTTTACGACGGCCAACTGACGCCCGAACACGAGCCAAAGGAAGCCGTTCATGGCAATCACGCAAAACAACCGTTTGGTGCAGGTCGACAGTCCTCTCGGCGGCGATGTCCTGTTGTTGCAAAGCATGGAAGGCAGCGAAGAGCTGGGGCGGTTGTTCCACTACGAGTTGGATCTCACTTCTGAAGACCGGGCGATCACGTTCGACCAGTTGTTGGGCAAGCCGATGGGCCTGACCCTGGAGCTGTACGACGGTGGCAAACGCTACTTCCACGGCATCGTCTGCAGTTGCCGGCAACTGACCGGGCATGGCCAGTTCGCCGGTTATCGCGTCAGTCTACGGCCCTGGTTCTGGCTGCTCACGCGCACCTCCGACTGCCGGATTTTCCAGAACAAGACGGTGCCGGACATCATCAAGCAGGTGTTCCGCGACCTCGGCTTCTCCGATTTCGAGGACAGCCTGAGCGGCAGCTACCGCGAGTGGGAATATTGCGTGCAGTACCGCGAAACCAGCTTCGACTTTGTCAGCCGGTTGATGGAGCAGGAAGGTATCTATTACTTCTTTCGCCATGAAGAGGCGCGTCATGTGTTGGTGTTGGCCGACGCCTATGGCGCCCACACCACGGCGCCAGACTATGCCTCGGTGCCCTTCTATCCACCTGATCGGCAAATGCGCGAGCGCGATCATTTCTACGACTGGCAACTGGCGCGGGAAGTGCAACCCGGTTCGCTGGCGCTGAACGACTATGACTTCCTGCGCCCACGTGCCAGCCTTGAGGTGCGTTCCAGTGTGCCGCGCACCCACACCAACGCCGACTACCCGCTCTACGACTACCCGGGTGAATACGTCCAGAGCAACGACGGCGATCACTACGCGCGTACCCGCATCGAAGCCATTCACAGCCAGTTCGAGCGTGTGCAATTACGCGGTCGCGCCCGCGGAATCGGTTGCGGTCATGTGTTTACGCTGACGGGATACGACCGTGCAGACCAGAACCGCGAGTACCTGGTGGTGGTCGCCCGTTATCAGATCCGTCAGGAAGCCTATGAAAGCGGCCAGTCGGACGTCGCCGAACAGTTCGTCAGCGAGCTGGACTGCATGGATGCCAGCCAGTCCTTCCGCCCTCTGCCCCTCACGCCCATGCCCATTGTTCGCGGGCCGCAGACTGCCGTGGTGGTCGGCCCCAGCGGCGAGGAGATCTGGACCGACCAGTATGGCCGGGTCAAAGTGCATTTCCATTGGGATCGCCATGACCAGTCCAACGAAAACAGCTCCTGCTGGATTCGTGTGTCCCAGGCCTGGGCCGGCAAGAACTGGGGCTCCGTGCAGCTCCCGCGGATCGGTCAGGAAGTGATCGTCAGTTTCCTTGAGGGCGATCCGGATCGGCCGATCATCACTGGCCGCGTCTACAACGCCGAACAGACTGTGCCCTACGCGCTGCCCGCCAATGCCACCCAGAGCGGGACGAAAAGCCGTTCAAGCAAGGGCGGTTCACCGGCCAACTTCAATGAAATCCGCATGGAGGACAAGAAAGGCGCCGAGCAATTGTTTATCCATGCCGAGAAGAACCAGGACATCGAAGTCGAGAACGACGAGACCCACTGGGTCGGCCATGACCGCCGCAAAACCATCGATAACGACGAAACCGTGCACGTCAAACACGACCGCACCGAAACCGTCGACAACAACGAAACCATCACCATCGGTGTGGATCGCAAGGAAAAGGTCGGCAATAACGAAACCATTTCCATCGGTGTGAACCGTACCGAGGATGTCGGCAGCAACGAGAAAATCACCATTGGCGCCAATCGCACCGAGAGCGTGGGCAGTAACGAGACCATCACCATCGGTGCCGACCGCACGGAAAAAGTCGGTGCCAACGAGAAAATCAGCATCGCCAGCAACCGCACCGAGGACGTGGGCGGCAACGAAACGATCAGCATCACCGGCAACCGTAACGAAACGGTCCAGGGCAACGAAGGCATCGAGATCAGCGGCAACCAGAGCACCCAGATTGGCCAGAACGAATCCCGCGACGTCGCCCAGAACCGCACCACCAACATCAAGCAGAACGACAGCCTGGACGTGGGCAAGCACTTTGCCCTCACCGCCGGCGACTCCATCAGCCTGACCACGGGCGACGCCAGCATCACCATGAAGAAGGACGGCACGATCATGATCAGCGGCAAAAACATCACCATCGACGGCTCCGGCGCCATCAAGATCAAGGCCAGCAAGAATGTGGTCGTCAAAGGCCAGAAGATTCTGCAGAACTAGCCATGGAGCGTGTGCGATGACTGTCGAATACTACCTGCCCGCCTCCTCCGCTGCGCCGACGCGCGTGGATGGCGTCGTGATCGGCCTGCTGCTGGATGTGCCCAAGGCCGACGCACCGGTCGTGGCATTTCCCGGCTGCCCTGCTGACGGTGGCCTCGCCGCACGCACCACCACACCGCTCAGCCGCGAGGACATTGGCGCCCAGGTCGCGCTGATGTTCGAGGCCGGCGACCTGGCCCGGCCACTGGTGATCGGCCGTATCCAGCGCCTGCCGCAAACCACGACGCCCGCCGTCGCGCACCTGGACGGCGAACGCTTGGAGTTCACCGCAGAACGGGAGATCGTCCTGCGCTGCGGCAAGGCGAGCATTACCCTCACGCGCGAAGGCAAGGTGTTGATCCGAGGGGCCTACCTCTCGAGCCGATCATCTGGTGTAAACCGCATCAAGGGCGGTTCGGTGCAGATCAACTGAGGCAGTGACGCCATGGAATTGGTAAACAAGACCCGCCTCGTCGGCGGCTATACGACCTCAACCGATAAAACGGGTCGTGAATGGCTGGTTGTGGTGGCGAAAGGAACCTACGGCATTCCAGATCACCCTGGACATCCGCCGCGCCTGCTCGAACAACAGGTTCCGCTGATCATGGCCGATGTATTCCCAGGGGAGCCCTGCGAATCAGCCGCGTTATACGAAAACGATTTTGCGCTGCACAAGCCCCGCTGCGATGTTCTGCTCAATGGTCACTGCCACGCCCCCAATGGAGAGCCGGCGACGGAGGTGAACGTAGCGCTGAAAGTGGGGACTCTCGTCAAAGCATTCAAAGTGATTGGGGCACGAATCTATGAGGATAGCGCCCTCTCACACTCGATAAGCAAACCTGTTCCATTCACCACAATGCCGATTACCTACGCGCAGGCTTTTGGCGGCGTGGATCGCACGAATGCAGACCCGGCCAAACACAAATGGTACCCATGGAACCCGGTTGGCGCCGGATTTTACCCCGCAGCAAGCAGTGCCCAGACCAATGGCTTGCCGCTCCCAAATACCGAAGAACTGGACAGGCCGGTCACCGCTCCCCACGAACATTACAAGCCAATGGCATTTGGCCCGATTGGTCGGGCATGGCGGCAGCGTATCCAATGGGCCGGCACTTATGATCAGGCGTGGCTTGATCATCAATTTCCATTTCTTCCCGAAGATTTTGACTTGCGCTATTTCCAATGCGCACCCGAGGACCAGCAAATCGATTATCCCCGAGGGGGCGAAGAAGTCGCGCTGCTTAACCTGAGCGATAAAGGCCGCTCGGCATTCAGGCTTCCGGCAAACCTGAAACTGGCGATGCTTGTCGTTTTTCACGACGACAGCACACGGGAGGCAGCCGCCGTGGTCGACACAGTCATTCTTGAACCTGACGCGAATCGCCTGACGCTGACATGGCGAGCCTCTTCGCCCCTCGGGCGCAACATCAAGGAAGTGGCCAAGGTCATCGTCGGGCAAACCGCCGATCAGTTCGAACAGGCCAAGGCCAACGAAGAACGCATGCGAGGAAAACAACACTTCAAGTCATTGGCTCAACTCATCGCGTGGACAAAGGAAGCCTATCCTCCCGCGGAAGAGGAGATATGACGTCCATGCAGGGGCACCCCCTCTTCGTCACCAGCATGGGCATGGCGTGTCCCGTGGGCTTATGCGTCGCCAGCGCCTGTGCTGCCAAGCGCGCCGGGCTGTCAGCACTCCAGGAACTGCCGTTTTTTGACAACGCGTGCGAACCCATCATCGGCGCGGCGGTGCCCAGCCTTGACTTGGCTCTGCCGGCAGCAGTGCGGATGTCCGGGCTCATGATGCATGCACTGGTCGAGTTGATACAGGGTGCGCCGAAGCTGGATTGGACAGAAGTGCCATTTCTCCTGTGCCTGGCTGAACCGGAGCGCCCCGGAATCAATATCAGGGAAATAGCCCAGGCCGTCATACAGGACGTATCTTCCAAGTTGGGCATACAGTTCCATCCAACGCATTCCAGGGTCATCCCCTCCGGCCACGTTGCCGGCATGCATGCACTTCATGAAGCCAGTCGATTAATGCAGGAAACACGGGTCCCCGCCTGTGTGGTGGCGGGTGTTGACTCGCTGCTCAGCGCCTTGACGCTGCAGTGGCTGGACGAACATCGCCGGCTGAAAACGGCCACTCACAATGACGGCTTGTTTCCTGGCGAAGGGGCTGCGGCCATCCTGATTCAGTCCTATCGGCAACCTGGCACCTGCTTGCAAATCTCAGGCCTGGGCTTTGGGCAAGAAGAGGCGCCTCTTTTGTCGAGCAAACCCCTGCGAGCAGGCGGGTTGACCGACGCCGCTCGTACGGCGCTCGCACAGGCCAAACTGGGTCTGCATGAAATTGATCTGCGCCTGTCCGATGTCACGGGAGAGCAATACGGGTTCAAGGAACTTCCGTTAATGGAGGCCCGGCTTTTTCGGACAGTCCGAAAAGAGGATCAGCCACTGTGGCATTGGGCTGAGGCCATGGGTGACACCGGGGCCATTGCTGGAATCGTCCAATTGATACTCGCCGACCAGGCGTTTCGCAAAGGCTATGCACCGGGAACCACCGCGATCTGTCTGAGCAGTGCCCTGGCCGGTGCACGCGCGGCCGCCGTCGTGCGCGACCTTAGCCAGCCAGAGGGCGGCCTATGAGCTGCGACGTTTACGCAAACGGCGATGAGATCGCATGCAAAGCAGGTGGCGGCAAGGTCATCGCGGCGTTCCCGGATGTCTGCCTGACGCCACCACCGCCTCCGGGGGGGCCCATCCCGGTGCCCTATCCGGACACCTCGTTTTCCAAGGATATGAAGAAAGGTAGCAAGACCGTCAAGATCGAAAACAAGGAGATCATGTTAAAAAATCGCTCCTTTTATAAAACCTCACCGCTGGGCGATGAAGCCGCCACAAGAAGCCAGGGTGCCGGTGTCATCACCCACGTCATCACCGGCAAGACCTATTTTGTTTCATGGTCAATGGATGTTCTTTTCGAAGGTCAGAACGTAGATCGACATACCGATCTCACCACATCGAATCATGCCAGCCCCGCAGCGAATGCGGCTGTGCCCATGGTCAACACTGCCAAATACAGTCCGGTGCAACAAGACTCCAAAGTGCCGGGCAAACATAAATGTGAATGTTGTGGCGGCGCGGCGCACTCCAAGGCTCAAGCGAACGGGGAGTACATGACGGAAGACCAGTTCTACGGCACCGCACAAAATCCCAAGAACGCAGCCGTCCTCGCCAAAGTCCGGGCCAACTCCAAGTGCAGGCACCTGTTGCCACCTGCCGGAAAGCAACCGAGCGGATGCAATAAGTACTACGTAACGAGCAAACGAGAGAAAGCCAACATTGAAAATGATTGGGCAATTAACCGGCCAGGCTATATGCGTTGGAAACCAGAAGTGGGCCAAGGAGAGCCAGTGGCACATAGAGTCCCCAAGGCAGCCGGTGGTTGTCCGTCCGGGCAAGGGAATCTCGCCCCTACTGGCAAGAAGTGTGAGAAGCTCGAAGGAGAGCTGAGTGCACTTCAAGAGACACGCATCAATAGTTTTCCAAGGCCCGAATGATGAAAGCCTCTATTTACAAGTACACCCAAAGACCCGGTTTCCTTCAAGACAGCTTCTATTGGAAGGGCCGTGGATATCACTACAGTGGCTCCGCTCCGGCAGAAGTATTGTCACCTGACGGCTGGATGAACGATGACCCGTGGATTGCCCTTGCTGCGATTCTGGAACAGGCCAAGCATGGCGACTACAGCCACGTAGCCCAACTGCGCAAATGGATAGTGGACCCCGATTGCGATCCAACGCTGGTATCGGCCTGTCTCGGTCTGACCGCTGATGCTGGGCTCGACACTGACCTGGATTTCCTTGCCGAGCTCATACTCGAAGGCCCCACCTACCTTCGCATCGAGGCGTGCCTGGCAGCCCAGTGGTCCGGTGTGCTGTGGCTGATACCTTTCATGGTTGAGGCATGGCGTACGTTTGCACGTCGGGCCGACCGAGCCGCCGTGGAAGCCAACTTGACCAATCTTCTTGACCCCATCGAAAACGAGCCCGAGTTCTTTGACAGTGGCCTGAACGAAGTCGAATACAAAGCGGCTGTCGATTCACGACTTAGCGAACTGCAGAACGCTTATGGCAGCGACCGCTGCTCAATCTCCGGGGGGATGCCCGTCGACATGAACAAACAAGTCTGGGTCATGAGAAAGTCCCTGGTTCCTTCAGGCACTGACGAATGGATCGATTGGAGCAACTTTCTCATCTGGAGGCGTAAATTCGAGGTGTATTCCGGCGTCGACTGTTCCAGCTTCTACGGAAAAAACGGCGAGTTTCAACCGCTGAATGCGGCCGCTATCCTGGACCGATACATGGCCTCTCCCCTGCACTTTGAAGTCGGTAAACGTTACTTCTTTGGAAACCTGGTGCCGTAACAAGACAGAGACGTCATGGTCCCCATCTCATCAATGATCGAGCAACACGCCGAAGAAGCTTGCTTCCTCATCCTCCTGCACGATCACGCCGTGCGCGCGCCCCACTATGACCTTGATGACCTCAGCAAACTGGACGAACGCATCGACGCTCATCTCGATGGCCTGCGCATTGCCGGCTCAACAGGCCTGGAGACTCTGCTGACCCAGCTCGACCCGCACACCGTCGGCGAGATGTTCGCCAGTGTGCTGCTGGCCTTCGAGGCGGCCAATGCGAAGGTGCTGTCGCGGCTCAGCGAGCACTTAAGAAGTGCCACGGAAACTGAACGAGGTTACCTGATGGCCCTGGGGTGGCTCGACTGGGAGCGTGTATCGCCCTGGATCGAGCGCATGCTCGCCTCCCCCGAGCTCTTGTTCCGCCGCCTCGGCCTGGCGGCCTGCGGCATGCATCGCCAGGATCCCGGCCCTATCCTGCTGACCGAACTGTCCCACGCCGACCCCAGCGTGCTAGCACGTGCCGCCCGCACGGCTGGCGAGCTGCGTCGGCGTGACCTGCTACCGGCGATTCGTGCCCACCGCCAGCATGAAGACGCCGCCGCGCGCTTCTGGGCCAATTGGGCCACCACCCAAATGGGAGATCAGCAGGCCTTGGAGCCTCTGCGCTCATTCGCCGAACAACCGGGCGAGTTTCAGTACCGCGCGCTCTGCGTACTGCTGGCCTGGCAGGAACGCGAGCCCAGCGTCGCCTGGATACGCCAGTTGGTACAGGATCCCCGGGATCGGCGCATCGGCATCGAGGCCTTAGGGCTGCTGGGCGATCCGGTCTGCGTACCGTGGTTGATCCAGCAGATGAGCGACCTGCCCTATGCACGGGTCGCCGGTGAAGCCTTCAGCCTGATCACCGGTGCGGACCTGGCGCTACTCGACCTCGAATTGCAGGCCCTGCCGGATTTCGATGTGGGCCCGAACGATGACCCGCAAGACCCCAACGTGGCGATGGACCCCGACGAAAATCTCCCCTGGCCCGACCCACAGTCAATCACCGCCTGGTGGCAGGCCCACGGTGGCGATTTCCAGGCGGGCGTCGGTTATGTGCTGGGACAGCCCCAGAGTGAAAGCAGTTTTCAGCAAGCCCTTGCCCGAGGCCAACAACGCCAGCGCATCGCTGCCGCCTGCGGCATCGCCCGCTATCGGCCAAACGAAGTGCTTTTCCCCACGAGCGCGCCGGCCTGGCGGCAAAAGCAGCTGTTGGGAAGGCCGGGGGTGTTCGGGCGTTGATCCGGGTGTTTATAGTGGCAGGCGCAACTCAGGCTCCGACACCTAATCATCACTTTCAACCTTTGGAGACACCATGCCAAACCCAACCGGACAGAACCCCGTGGCACTCATCAGTGGGGTTGGAAGCGAGATCGGAATCGGCATGGCCATCGCCCGCAGACTGGGTACTGCAGGTGCCAGACTGATCGTCACCGCCAGCAGTGCGCGAATCAATGATCGCGTTGCAGAACTGCGTGCCGAAGGGTTCGAAGTCGAAGGCCGGGCCCTCGACCTTACCGATGAAAACCAGGTCCGTGAGTTTATGGTGTGGGCAGAGTCCCTCTTGGGACAGATCGATATTCTGGTCAACAACGCGGGCATGGCCATGCAAGGCAGCCCGGAGTTTTTTTCCGACTTGGCAAGCATGGACCTGCACACCTGGAACCTGACACTGGCGCGAAACCTGACCACGGCTTTTCTGCTGACACGGGCTGTTTTGCCTGGTATGCGGGCGCGCCGTTACGGGCGCATCGTCAACATCAGCTCCACGACCGGCACCCGCTGCAGTAACGCCGGTGAAGCGGCCTACAGCGCCGCGAAGGCCGCGATGGTTGGAATGAGCATGAGCCTGGCGCTGGAAGTCGCCCAGCAAGGGATCACGGTGAACAGCGTCGCTCCCGGCTGGATCACCACAGGTTCGACCACCACAGAAGAAGCCAAAGCGGCCGGTTACACGCCGATGGGCCGCGCCGGACGTCCCGAAGAGGTCGCTGCACTGGTGGCGTTCCTTGCGTCTTCAGAGGCGAGCTACATCACTGGGGAGGTCATGGTGGTGGATGGCGGAAACTGCCTGGTCGAGAACAAGGCCCCTTGACCTGAACAGGCGCCCCCAGGCATTCGCCACGATTCGCGTCATAGGCCCAGCAAGCGCTCGGCGTTACCGTGAGCGATGAGTGCCTTGTCCGCTTCAGTGATGGGCAGGCTCTCGAGGAAAGCGCGGGCGCCATCCAGGCTCTGGTAGGGATAATCGATGGAATACAGGATACGCTCAGCGCCCATGACCGCGTGAATGAACTGGAAATGCGGGAGCGTGAGCATGCCACTGGGCGAAACGTAGACATGCTCGCGGTAAGTCTGCCCGATGGGACGTTTCAGGCCGCTGGCATCCTGGGGAATAGCGTCCTCCAGGCGCTGCAGGAAAAACGGCACCATTTCGCCCCAGTGCCCACTGATGACTTGCAGATGGGGATACTGGTCGAACACGCCCGCGAGCAACATCCGCACGACTTGAATACCTGCCTCGTTGTGCCAACCCCAGGCAAACATCGAAAGACGTGCACTGAGTTCACGCTCGAACCCACCGTAATACGCCGTTTGAACGGCAGGCAGTGGCAGACCCGGATGGACGTACAACGCAACCTTCAACTCATTGAGGGCGGCAAGAATCGGGGCATAACGGGCGTCGTCGAGGAACGTATCCCCCGGCCGACCGTTGATCAGCGCGCCTTTGAGGCCCAGCTCCGTCACCGCCCTCTCCAGCTCACGCGCCGCCGCCTCGGGTGCTTGCCACGGGAGCGTGGAAAAACCGCTGAAACGATCGGGATGAGCATGCGCCGTCTCTGCCAGCTGGTCATTGGCGGCACGACACAGCTCAATGGCTTGCGAGGCGGGCAATAGCTGAGGAAACCCGCCATAGGAAAGCACCTGCATGCTGATTCCTGCCGCGTCCATATCGGCCAAGCGTGACCGGCCTGTTTCCAGCGCCTGGCGCGCTGATTCGTTGGGCGCAACAACATGCGGCCGACTAAGGTCCGCTACCTGTACACCATCGATCACCCGACTGCCCCAACCCGAAAGATAGGGTGCCTCGGCCTGCACGAGCGCCTGCGTGGCGACGCCCATGGCGGGGTCGAGTACGTGCTCTTCAACACAGATCAGTCTCATGTCGCACCCCTTGCATGGTTACAGGTCATCACCCTAACAGGGCATCTCGCAGTGCTTCGCCCAGGCTGGCGGCGGACTGCGGGTTTTGACCGGTGATGAGGCGACCGTCGACAACCACATTGTCGGCCCAGTTCGCCGCCAGCTGGTGATGCGCACCGCGTCTGTTGAGCGTCGACGCCAACAGGAATGGCACAACGTGGGTGGACTGCACTTCTTCTTCCTCGTTGTCAGTGAAAGCTGCGACCCGTTTACCGGCCACGAGCAGGCTGCCGTCGGCACGACGTGCGTTGACCAAGGCCGCCGGCCCATGACAGACCGCCGAAACGATGCCGCCGGCCGCATCGATTTCGCGGATCGCCGCTTGTACGGCAGGGTTATCAGGAAAGTCCCACATCGTGCCGTGACCACCGGCGAAGAAAATGGCCGAATAGCGTGATGGATCTACCTCGTTCATGGGCAAGGTGTGCTCAAGCGCATGCCGGAAATCCGCATCGGCCCAATAGCGGGCGATGACGGGATCATTCATATCCTCCAGCCCGTCCAAGGGCGCGGCACCGCCATTGATGGAGGCCAGTTCGACACGGATGCCCGCCTCCTGCAGCTTCTCCAATGGATGAGTGACCTCGGCCAGGTTGAAGCCGGTGGGGATGCCGGAAGCGCCCTTCACCGCGTTGCTGGTAACGACGAAAAGGACCGGTTTGAGCTCGGAAGCTTGTTTGTTCATGGTCTCGGGCTCTTGGTTGAGACGAAGAAGACAGGCGCGTTCATCACGATGTCTGCGCCGCAATAAGCGTCAGGCGTTACCAGGCGCGAAGAGCATTTCCCAGTTCATGAAGGGTCCGAGGGGAATGATTTCCCAGTCGATGAGCCCCGCTTTGACCAGGGGGAATTCGTTCAATGCCGCCCTCGCGGATTCCACGGTGTCGGCCTCAGCGATGATCGCGACACCTGGGCGATCCTGGCGAAAATAGAAGTCGCGCACGATGCCGCCCTTGTAGAGCTGCCAGGCGTGTCGGGCTTCGTCGAACAGATGCGGCTGATATTTCTCAAGACTGGCGCCAGGTTGAGGAATGTCGAGACAAAGCAGTTTCATGGGGCGGCTCCTTGGTCGGGTGCAGGGCTTAGGCGCAGTGGAATCGACGCACTGGCTCCGCCTGGACACCAATATCAATGAACCTGTAGCTTATAGTGGAATAATAATCACCATTAACGATATTTTTTCTCCATAAAGTTGAATCAAGGGAACCAATCCAGGAGCCAGGGCCGTATGAGAGATCCATTGGACGGCGTAGCACTGTTCGTCGAAGTCGTTCACGCTGGCGGCTTTGCCCGCGCGGCTGAACAGTTGTCGCTGACGCGATCGGCGGTGGGCAAAGCGATTGGCCGGGTGGAGGAGCGGCTGGGCGTTCGCCTGTTCCATCGGACCACCCGGACCCAAAGCCTGACCGAGGCTGGCCAGGTGTATTACGAGCATTGCCTGCGCGCCTTGGAAGAAGTCCGCTCGGCTCAGTCCCTGCTGGAGTCGGGCCAGCAAGAGATCACGGGGCGCCTGCGCGTGACGATGCCGGTCCTGTTCGGCCAATACTGTGCCGGCCCGATCCTGCTGGAACAGGCCCGCCAACATCCCAAGCTGGAACTTGAATTGCACTTCAGCGACCAGTCCGTAGACCTGATCGCCGAAGGCTTCGATCTGGCGATTCGCTTTGGCCCCCTGGCGCAACTCAGCGGCCTACGTACACAACATCTGGCGGTCCAGCAAAAACTGCTCTGCGCATCACCCGGTTACCTGGCCAAAAACGGGCAGCCCCACAGCCTGCCAGAATTGCTCGGTCACGACGCGGTGCTGTATCACCGGCGCGATTACACGCAGCCCTGGGCCGTTACGGACACCGATGGCCAACTCAAGACGGTGTCCCTTTCCCCGCGTATTCGTTTGAATGACCTTTCATTGATCGCCGATGCGGTCGAGGCCGACATGGGCATTGGCTGGCTGCCTTCATGGCTGGTGCGTGATCGCTTGCGCTCGGGCGCTCTCGTTCAACTGCTGGAAACGCATCCGCCCACCACGATGGATTGTCATGCCGTCTCACCCCAGATGCGGCAAATGCCCATGCGGCTGCGGCACATCATTGATGTGCTGGCCAGCCGACTGCCGGACATCATGAAGCTGTGAGCCAGAGAAATCGTCGCCCACAGCGTGTCGCCCGTGGGTGAGTCATTGAATTTACCCAGCCCTTGCCAGGAGTTTGTCATGAACATTCGTCAGTGGTTTTCCAAGTGCGCGATGGTGCTTTGCCTGTTTGCATCCGGCGGGGCCAGCGCGCAGACATATCCATCCACGGTGGTGGTGCGTGTCGCACAGCTCGAGATCGATCCGGAGCAACTGCAACGCTATACCCAGATCGTCAAGGAAGAGATGGAGATCTCCGCGCGCGTGGAACCCGGGGTGATTGCCATCTATTCGGTGGCGGATAAAGACCGCCCTCACATGCTCCATTTCTTCGAAATCTACGCTGACGAGCAAGCCTACCTCTCCCACATCGGGTCTGCGCATTTCAAACGGTACGTAGAGCAAACCCAGTCGATGATCCTCTCCAGGCAATTGATCGAGACGACGCCGATCCAACTGAGTTCGAAGTGAAACCGGGACGATGTCTTCCCGTGCCAGGCAGGTGACCTGCGGAAAAACAATGGTGACAAAAACTGACCCTGTCGATGGTTAGAGTGAAGTGATTGGCCGCAGGCTCAACGATGCGCTGGAAACAGCGCCCCTGCCCCCGGCCCTACTTCTATCTCATCAATCATCCAGAGTAAGCGTCAGCTATGAAGCGTATCCAGTATTACAATTACGGCGGACCGGATGTGATGAAACTCGAGTCATTCACGTTGGCTTCACCGGGCCCGCGCGAAGTCGCTGTGAAAATCAGCTTCGCTGCCATCAATCCTATCGACTGGAAGTTGCGCGGCGGCCAGATGAAGATCGTCACGGGCAGGGCCTTCCCCCGGGCCATGGGGATGGATTTCTCCGGCACCGTCATGGCGGTGGGCAGCGACGTGACGCGGTTTAAAGTGGGTGATGCTGTTTTTGGTCTCGCTCGCTTCAAGGAAAGTGGTGCGCTGGCGCAAGCCGTGGTCACGAAGGAATCGCTGCAGGCCAGCAAACCCGATGACGTCTCCTTCGAGCAGGCCGCTTGCCTCGGGACGCCGGGAATGACCGCTTGGAACGGGCTGCGGGACAAGGCCGGGCTGAGCGCGGGCCAGCGTGTCTTCATCAACGGTTGCAGTGGCGCGGTCGGTGAAGCCTGCGTGCAAATAGCCCGCATGGTGGGGGCCACTGTCACCGGTTCTTGCAGTGAAGAGACGCTGGAGCGGGCGCGGCAGCTGGGGGTCGATACGGTTCATGACTATCGCAAAACCGATCTCTCCCAGCTACAGGAACGTTTCGATGTGGTGTATGACACGGCGGCCACAATGCCCCTGTCGCTCGGCTTCAGCCTGCTGCGCAAAGATGGCGTACTGCTGGACCTGGACCCAAGCCCTGGCAAGTTCATTCGCTCGTTCTTTGACAAGCGCTTGAAACCGGTCATCTGCACACCGCGCCCCGACGTCCTCGACACGCTCGCCCGCGCCGCCCAGAATGGCAGCTTCCGGCTTCCTGTGGCGGAGGTGGTGCCGCTCGGCGATGCGATCCAGCTTATCGCGGCCATCGAGGGCGGCAGGAAGCTCCGTGGCAAGGCCCTCGTGGCGATGGACTGAAGCGTGTCAAGAAGCCATAGATTATTCGACCTCATGCAAGTCCTTCGGCGCCATCGCGGGACGGTTTCCGGTGTCACGCTGTCCCGTGAGCTGAATGTGTCGTTGCGTACCATCCGGCGGGACGTCATCACGCTGCAGTCGATGGGGGCGGACATCGTTGGCGAACCCGGCGTTGGCTACATTTTGCGCCCGGGTTTTCTGTTGCCGCCGTTGAGTTTTACCGAGGAAGAGATCCAGGCGTTGATGGCCGGCGCACAGTGGGTCAGCCGCCAAACCGATGAAGGCCTAGCCCGCGCCGTTCAAAACGCCCTGGCAAAAATCGACAGTGTCCTGCCGCCGCACATGCGGCGAACATTGGACAACGACACGATCTATGTCAGTCGCAATCAAGGCGCGCCGGCTGCGTTGGATCTGGCGCAGGTCCGGCTGGCGCTTCGCGAGCAGCGAAAAATGCGGATCGTCTACAAGGACGAGAATGGAGAGCAGACGCAGCGAACCTTCTGGCCGATCATGCTGGGGTTTGTCGAATCGCAGCGCTATATCGCCGGCTGGTGTGAGCTGCGTGGCGACTATCGTTTATTCCGAACGGACCGGATCGTCGAGGTGGCTATCCTGGAGGAGCGCTACGCCCGACCGAGGCAACAGCTGGTCAAGGAGTGGCGCTCCCGGGAAACGCACCCGTGCAAACAGAAAGACTGCAGCTAGGACCAGCACACTCCTCCTGTGGGAGCGAGCTTGCTCGCGAAGGCGGTGGTTCAGCTACAGAGCCACAAGAACTTCGAGAACAGCACGATCCTGTGGCGAGGGAGCTTGCTCCCGCTGGGGCGCGCAGCGGCCCCAAAAAAAGATGAGCGCTGCGCACTCAAGCGGGAGCAAGCTCCCTCGCCACAAAAGCTTCCAAACGTCACTTGAACAACTCACTGTTCATGAAATCAATGAACACCCGCAGTTTCGGCGCCAGGTGCTTGCTTGAAGGCCAGAGCATGCGGAAGGTGTTCTGGTGCCGATTGAAGTCGTCGAGGACGGTGACCAGCTCACCGCTGGCGATGGCATCGCGCACGGTGAAATCCGGCACGCAGGCAATCCCCAATGCATCGCGCACGACGTACAGCAACGCCTCGGTGGTGTTGCAGACCAGGGTGGCCGGCAGGTTGAGATCGGGCTGTCCTTCCCCATTGACAGGCCAGACCTGCATCCTGCCAGTGCTGGGAAACTTGTATAGCAGGCAGGCATGGCGCAGCAGATCCGCTGGCACCTGCGGCGTACCGTGTTCGGCGAAATACCGGGGCGAACCGACCACAACGAGCTTGAACGGGCCCAACGGGCGGGACATCAGCCGGGAGTCGTTCGGTTCTCCAGTTCGAATGACCGCATCGAAACCTTCCTCGATGATGTCCACCAACCTGTCGGAGAAATCCAGGTCCAGTTCGATACTGGGGTAGCGGCGCATGAAGGCGATCAGCGTCGGCATCACCAAATCAGCAACCAGGGGCAAACTCACCCGCAGTTTGCCCCGTGGCGCTTTGCGAGTTTCCGACAGCTCCAGTTCAGCCGCTTCGACTTCGCAGAGAATGCGCCGGCAACGCTCAAGGAAAAGCGCCCCTTCCGCCGTCAGCGTGATACTGCGCGTGCTGCGATGAAACAACCGCACACCCAGCCGCTCCTCGAGCCGGGCGACGCTTTTGCCCACCGCCGAAGACGAAATGCCAAGCGCCCTGCCCGCTTCTGAAAAACTGCGGGTTTCAGCCGCGCGAACAAAAAAATCAATTCCGCTCAATGATTCCACGCCAGGCTCCAATTGCGGACATTTTTTCCGATGTGTTGCGCACTCTAGCATTCTTGTCTCGCCAAGGAGGGGCACTTACCGTAGTCGGCACTTATCAATCTGCGATTGACGCCGCTATCCGGCGGCTCAGAAGCGTTCCAGGCAGGTGACACATGACGATTGCCAATACCCATATCGACGCTGATGCCGAGGTCGTTCACGACGCTGCGCCGCTCCCCATCGGATCACTGTTTGCCCTCGCGCTGGCGGCGTTCGTGACCATCCTCACCGAAGCCTTGCCCGCCGGCCTTCTCTCACAGATCAGCGAAGGGCTGGCGATCTCCGAAGCCCTCGCCGGCCAGTTGGTCACGGTCTACGCAATAGGTTCCTTGCTGGCGGCTATTCCGTTGACGGCTGCGACCCAAGGCATGCGGCGCCGGTCGCTCTTGCTATTGGCCATTGCCGGTTTTGCCGTTGCCAATACGGTCACGACGCTTTCGTCCCACTATGGCTTGACGATCTTCGCCCGCTTGCTGGGTGGCGTATCGGCCGGGCTGCTCTGGGCCTTGTTGGCCGGTTATGCCGCCCGCATGGTGCCCGAGAGCCAGAAAGGCCGGGCGATTGCGATTGCCATGGTGGGCGCACCCTTGGCGTTATCCCTGGGCGTACCGGCCGGCACCTTGCTCGGTAATTTGATCGGTTGGCGAATGAGCTTCGCCATCATGAGCCTGTTCGCCGTCGCCTTGATGGTCTGGGTACGACTCAAGCTGCCTGACTTTCCTGGGCAAACCACCGGCAAACGCCTTGCCTTGGGCCAGGTCTTCACCCTACCGGGCGTTCGCTCGGTGTTGTTCGTGGTGTTGGCTTTTGTCCTGGCGCACAACATCCTCTTTACCTACATCGCACCGTTCCTGATGACGGCGGGCCTGGGCGAGCGGACCGACCTAGTCCTGCTGGTCTTCGGGGTCGCATCGTTGCTGGGCATCTGGGTCGTCGGCGTGCTGATCGATCGCCATCTACGGGCATTGACCCTTGCCAGCACGGCGCTGTTCGCCATCTCGGCACTGACGCTAGGCGTCATGAGCGACAGCCCTGCCGCGATCTATATCGCGGTAGCGGCCTGGGGAATCGCCTTTGGAGGGGCCGGGACGTTGTTCCAGACGGCAATCGCCAAGACGGCCGCAGAGGCAGCGGATCTCGCCCAGTCGATGTTGGTCACGGCCTGGAACGTCGCCATTGCCGGCGGCGGGATCGTGGGAGGTCTCCTGCTCGATCACCTGGGTGTCGTTGCGTTTGCGCCGGTCCTGGTCATTCTTCTGCTGCTGACGTTGGCGGTGGTGTGGTCTGCCAGTCGGTACGGGTTTGCAAGGCGCACCCAATGAGGGTGAGTTGTCATCCGCGCACGGATTCGCAGGATCGGGCAAGCATCAGCCCGAATCGTGCAAGCTGCCCCAAATATTGCTTTCTATAGTTAACCAGAGCCAAACCATCTGGAGCTGGTCCCCCTATGAGCGCCCTGAACATAAACGGCCGTGAATACACGGTCGACGTAGACCCAAGCACCCCGATTCTCTGGACCCTGCGCGACACGCTGGGCATGACCGGCACCAAGTTCGGCTGCGGTGCGGCGTTGTGTGGCGCCTGCACCGTTCACCTGGATGGCCAGGCCATTCGTTCCTGCGTGACGCCCATCGCCGCCGCCGAAGGCAAGAAGATCACCACCATCGAAGCGGCAACCAACGGCAGCGACCCGGTTGGCAGCGCCGTGCACGAAGCGTGGGTCAAGCATGACGTGGCGCAATGTGGCTACTGCCAGAGCGGCCAGATCATGAGCGCCACCGCTTTCCTCAAGGCCCAGCCCAAGGGCAAGCAGCCTACGGCCGCCGAGATCGACTCGGCCATGGCCGGCAACATCTGCCGCTGTGGCACCTACGCCCGTATCCGCGCTGCGGTGGCTGATGCCGCCAAAGCCCTTGCCTGATCGGAGCTGACCATGTTGAACGAGATTTTTCCGAACGAGCAGCCTCGCGCCTTGCAACACATACTTGAACGCGACGAGGCTGACGGCCCCGCTACGCTGCCGCGCCGCAGCTTTCTCAAGATCGTCGGCATCGGCGGGCTGGCCTTGGGGGCGTTTCCACACCTGGCCCTGGCCCAGGAGGCTAATGGCGCCGCCGCAGCGCCGCTCAAGCCAACCCAGCAACCCTCCGCATTCGTACAGATCGCGCCCAATGGCGAGGTCACGGTGACCATCAACCGGTTGGAGTTCGGCCAGGGCGTGCAGACCGGCTTGCCGATGATTCTTGCCGAAGAGCTCGATGCCGACTGGAGCCTGGTCCGCAGCCGCAACGGCAACAGTGACGCCGCCTACATGGACCCGGCCTTCGGCATCCACCTCACCGGCGGCTCCAACTCGATCAAGAACAGCTATACCCAGTACCGCGAACTCGGCGCCCGTGCCCGCGCCATGTTGCTGAGTGCCGCCGCCGCACGCTGGAACGTCGACGTGGCAAGCTTGAGCACCCAGGCCGGCACGGTACTCGGCCCGGCAGGCCGTAAAGCGAGCTACGGCGAACTGGCCGAAGCCGCGATGGCGATGCCGGTGCCCGAGCAGATCACGCTCAAGGATCCCAAGGACTTCCGCATCATCGGCCAGGCCACCACCCGTATCGATGCCAAGGCCAAGAGCAGCGGCCAGCAGGATTTTGGCATCGACATGCATCTGCCGGGGCAGCTCACCGCTGTCGTCGCCCGACCGCCGGTGTTCGGTGCCAAAATCGCATCCCTGGATGACAGCGCGGCACGTGCCACGAAAGGTGTAAAGGCCGTGGTGCGCGTACCACTGGACGGCGGTGCCGAAGGTGTTGCGGTGGTTGCCGACAGTTACTGGCAGGCGAAGCTGGCACGCGATGCACTGAAGGTGGAATGGAACACGTCCGCCGTGGAAAAAGTGGACAGCGAAAAACAATTGGCTCAATACCGGGAACTGGCCAGCCAGCCCGGCCCATTGCACTTTGATGCCGACATGACGCCACTGGCCACCGCGCCGCATCAACTGGACGCCGAGTTCGTGTTCCCCTACCTCGCCCATGCCCCCATGGAACCGCTCAATTGCACCGTGCAGCTAGCCGGGGATGGTGCTCAACTGTGGGTCGGTACGCAGTTCCCCGGCGGTGATGGTACCGCGGCCGCCAAGGTGCTGGGCCTCAAGCCAGAGCAGATCCAGGTGAACGTGCAGACCGCCGGCGGTGGTTTTGGCCGGCGCGGCGTGCCCACCAACGATTTTGTCGTACTGGCTTGCGAGGTCGCCAAGGCCGCGCGCACCGCCGGGGTCAACGCCCCTATCCGCACTCTTTGGAGCCGGGAGGACGACATCAAGGGCGGTTACTATCGGCCCATGCACTTGCACCGTGCGCGCATCGGTTTTGACGACAGCGGCAAGGTGCTCGCCTGGGACCACGCCCTGGTGGGTCAATCGATCATCACCGGCACCGTGTTTGGCGGGCGGGTGAAAAACGGTATCGACCCGACCGCCACGGAAGGCCTGCGCAATCCGTACCCGGTGCCCATGCGGCTGACGGTTCATCACCCCAAGCTCAACGTTCCCGTGCTGTGGTGGCGCAGCGTGGGCTCCACCCATACGGCGTTTGTGATGGAAACGCTGATCGATGAGATTGCCCGCACGACCAAGCAGGATCCAGTGGCTTACCGGATGAAGCTGTTTGGCGAGCAGAGCCCACGCCATCGCGAGGCGCTGCAATTGGCCGTGGACAAGAGCGAGTATGGCAAGCGCCAGTTACCGGCGGGCCATGCCTGGGGCGTGGCGGTCCACGAGTCGTTCAGCTCGGTGGTGGCCTACGTCGTCGAAGCCTCGGTGCAGGACGGTCGTCCGGTGCTGCACAACGTGACGGCCGGTGTGCACTGCAACCTGGCGGTCAACCCTCGCAGTGTCGAGGCCCAGGTCCAGGGCGCGGCGCTGATGGGATTGTCGATGTGCCTGCCAGGTGGCGCGATCACCCTGAAAGATGGCGTGGTGCAGCAGAGCAATTTTGCTGACTTCAGCGTGCCGCGCATTACCGACATGCCGACATTTGCCGTCCACATCGTGCCCAGCGCCGAGCCTCCTACGGGGATGGGTGAACCCGGCCTGCCAGCGTTGGCCCCGGCTTTTGCCAACGCGTTGGCGAGCCTGACGGGGAAACCGTTGCGTGAGTTGCCTTTCAAACTGGCGTGACAGGCGTGTGAGGCTGTCTGGTCGCAAGGCCAGACAAGCCTCACGATCACAAGCGAATGCGCTTGATATCCCGCTGCGGTGGCGCACCAAACAAGCGGCTGTATTCACGGCTGAACTGCGAGGCACTTTCATAGCCAACCAAGCCCCCTGCACTGCTCGCGTCGACATTCTGGCTCAACATCAACTGCCGAGCGGCTTGTAGCCGCAGCTGCTTCTGGTATTGCAACGGACTCATTCCGGTCACGGTGCGAAAATGCTGGCGAAACGTGGATGGACTCATGTGCGCTTGTGCCGCCAGATCGTCCATACGCAACGCCTGGCGAAAATTCAGTTTCAACCAGGCGACCGTCTTGGCGATGTGCTGGCTGGGTGACCCGGCAGCGATCACATGCAGCAACTGTGGCGCGTGGGCACCGCTCAACAGCCGAGCGATGATCTCTTCCTTGATCAGCGGCGCCACTGTCTCAAGCAGCGACGGTTCGTCCAGCAGGTCTATCAAGCGTCGCAGGGCGTCCAGCACCCCGGCATCCAGCGCTTGTACGGTAACCGGTCGAAACGCGTCGTCCCTCATGCGTTGCGACAACTGCATGCGCTCGGCCACCTGCATCACCATCGTGCCGTCGAATCTCAGCATCATGCCCAGGAACGGCTTGGCGACGCTGGCTTGGGAGACATGGGAAATGACCGGCAGATCCACGCAGGTCACCATGGACTGGCCGGGTGCGTAGGTCAGTATCTCGTCCCCGAGCATGGCTTGCTTGCGGCCTTGCAAGGTCACGCCGATACCCAGGCCGTAGATGCAGTGCGTCGGCGCGGTGATCGCGTTGCGCCGATGCAGGCTCAAGCCGGCAATGGCGGTGATCTGGTCGCCTTCGCTGGGCACAAGCTGGCTGACCGAGCCGGCCAGGCGACGGATGTCGCTGGCGCCCTGGTCGCTGTTGAAATCGGTGTGCACAGTTCACTCCTTGAAAACATCGGACCCACGACTTGCGGTGATGGCGAACACTGTTCGGCATCACCGCAAGTCGTTGATCAATATGGACGCAGTATGCTGGGTCGGCGGTTCGAGTCGCTTGCCTGATTGAGGCAATTTCTTACTCGATTTAACGATCCGTAGCTCGCATCAGTCACCTCGGGCCAGAAATGACTATGTGTTTCAGGAGTTGGCTGGGCACAAAGTGATGGTTTGGCTGGGTGCCTAAAGATTCTGGAAGATGTAGCCGGTTGACTGTTGATCATCCAGCGCGACCCCCACTTGCTGCAGTCGTTGGGCCAGGTCCGGCGTTTCGACCCGCACTTTCCAATCCAGGCCTGTCGGTGCCACGGGGGCGCGATCGTAGCGAATGATCGCTTCAGCCAACTGCGCCCGATCAGGCAAGTACACCGCCAACGCGTTGCCCTTCCAAGCGGCGACGTTCATGCCCAGCGCTTCACACAGCGCAATCTTGGCCTGGGCATCGTCCCTGTCCGCCTGGCGGGAACGTTCGATCTGATCGGCCAGGATCGGATCGACCACGCGGTCGGTAAACAAGACCTCGCCCGCCTCCCAGACCTCTGGCGGACAGACCTTGTCGGCAGGACGCAAGGCAATGAGCGGATTGATTTCCATCGGGTAGATTCGACAGACCAACGGCCGCTCTTCATAAATACCGCAACGGCCATCGTCGCCGAGATTGCGGCACTGCGTCAGCGCATTGCCCGCCAGTACCGCAACGACTCGAATCTGAGCATCGCCACTGGTGACTTCCACGGCCCGTTGGGCGCTATGGGCGAATTGTCGAGGCTCCGAAGGCCAGGTCGACTCATCGAACGCCTCCAGTACGACCGCCACCTCGTGTCCGCGTTGCAGCCACTGCCTTGCCTCGTCCAGCGTCAGTGGAATCAGCCGACCTTTGCAGCAAATCCCGCAGCCGTTGCAGGCAAAGCGGATCGCGTTGTTTTCCATATCAAGCACTCGCACACATGTTTTCGATGGCCTACAGAAGCCCCTGCCACTCGGAGACATCCGTGGCAGGGCCTCAGGGCCGCGAGAGTATGTGGAGCGAAATGCCAATCCGCTTGCCGGATCCGCCGGCATGTTTGCCTGATCCAAGGTGATTTCAAGTATCAGCCCTTGGGCGGAAAATCCGTTGTTTCAGGCAACCCTTCACTTCAGATGCCGGGAACGCGGCATCATTGAAGATGATCGGCGTCGATCACCGCCTGGGCGAACGCCTGCGGCGCTTCTTGCGGCAAGTTGTGGCCGACACCGCCATCGATCAGGCGATGCTCGTATTGGCCAGTGAAACGCTTGGCATAGGCTTCGGCAGGCGGGTGCGGAGCGCCATTGGCATCACCTTCCAAGGTGATGGTCGGCACGCCGATCGACGGGAACGTCGCCAGTTTCTTTTCCAGCGCGTCGTATTTGGCCTCGCCCTTGACCAGGCCCAGGCGCCAGCGATAGTTGAAGATTGAAACGGCGACATGATCGGGGTTCTGCAAGGCGGAGGCGCTTCGCTCATACGTCGCGTCATCGAAGTTCCACTTGGGTGACGCCAGCTTCCAGATCAGCTTGGCGAAGTCGTGGGTGTTTTTCTCGTAGCCGAGGCGGCCACGTTCTGTCGCAAAGTAGAACTGATACCACCACTGCAGTTCGGCGGCCGGTGGCAGCGGTGCCTTGCCGGCCTCTTGGCTGCCGATCAGGTAGCCACTCACCGCCACCAGCGCCTTCACCCGCTCCGGCCAAAGGGCCGCGACAATGTCGGCGGTGCGTGCGCCCCAGTCATAACCGCCGAGCACGGCCTGCTTGATCTTCAGTGCGTCCATGAAATCAATCAGATCGCTTGCCAGTGCAGAAGGCTGGCCGTTGCGCAGGGTCTTGGCCGACAGGAAACGCGTATCGCCATAACCGCGGGCGTACGGAATCAGCACGCGATAGCCCTTCTCTGCCAGCGCTGGCGCCACATCCGCGTAGCTGTGAATGTCATAGGGCCAACCATGCAGCAGGATGACCACCGGCCCATCGGCGGGACCGACCTCGGCATAGGAAACGTCCAACAGGCCGGCCTTGACCTGCTTCAACGGGCCGAACGACGTGTGACTACCCGGGGTAATGGCGCCGATGGTGCTGGCAGGTACTTCGGCGGCGTTTGCCTGCGACGAGGCAAGCCCCAGGGGACAGAGTTGCATCATGGCGAGCACCAGGATGGAAGGCGCGAGCAGGCGATGAAGGCGTGGTACAAACGTGTGGTGCGTCAGAGTCGTATCCATGGTGGATCTCCTTGCAAACGACGGGTGAGCCCGTGAGACCCCTTGGACGGTCTCGATGGGTTCATTTGACGCTGGCGAGGTATCCCGGATGTGTCATCGAAGCGCTTAAAAGAAACAATCCGTATCTGTACAGGTGGTGGATACACAGAGATACATGCGTATGCGCAAGGCTCGGTTTGCCGGACAAACCGAGAGGTGCAGGGAATCACCTGGGTCAGGATGCCAATGTTGTCGGCATTTCTCATTGGCCTTTGCTTTATGATGTTCGCCATCTCAACTCGCTGACTGATGGGAGCCCCCATGACTTTCGATTTCGACACGGTATTGGAGCGCCACGGCACCGGCAGTACCAAATGGAGCCGCTACCCGGCCGATGTGTTGCCAATGTGGGTTGCCGATATGGACTTCCCTGCCCCCCCCGTGATCATCGAAGCGCTGCACAAGCGCCTGGAACATCCGATGCTGGGCTACAGCGTGGCCCAGGACGATCTGCGTGCCGCCGTCGTGGCCGACCTGTGGAGCAAGTACGCCTGGCGCGTCGAACCCCAGCAGATTGTGTTCCTGCCGGGTGTCGAACCGGGCTTCAACATGGCGCTGCATGCCTTGGTAGAACCCCAGCAGAATGTCGTGGTGCAGGTGCCCAACTACCCGCCGCTGCGCAACGCCCCGGGTCACTGGCAGTTGAACAAAGTGGAATTGCCATTCAACCCGGTCAACGGTGAATTCCACACGCCATTGGCTGCGTTGCGCGAAGCATTGCAGGGCGGTGGCGCGCTGTTGCTGAGCAATCCTCACAACCCGTTGGGCAAGGTGTTTGACCGCCAGGAACTCAAGGCCGTGGCAGACATTTGCCTGGAGCAGGACGCCTGGATCATCTCCGACGAAATCCATGCCGAACTGTGCTTCGACGGCCGTGTGCACATTCCAACCGCCTCCCTCAGCCCGGAGATTGCCGAGCGCACCATCACCCTGATGTCCGCCAGCAAGGCCTTCAATATCGCCGGGTTGAAAACCTCGTTCGCGATTATCCAGAACGCCAAGCTGCGCGAACGGGTCAACAGCGCCCGGGCCGGCATGGTCGACAGCGTCAATGCCCTGGGCCTTGAAGCGACCCGTGCGGCCTATAGCGAGGCCGGCCCGTGGCTAGAGGCCTTGAAGGCATATCTGCAAGCCAACCGCGATTACCTGGTCGAAGCGGTGAACTCTCGCCTGCCGGGCATCACCATGACCGTGCCCCAAGGCACTTACCTGGCTTGGCTGGATTGCTCCGGGTTGGGGCTGGATGACCCGCAAGGCTTTTTCCTGAAAGAAGCCAAGGTGGGGCTCAGTGCAGGCCTGGATTTTGGCGACGACGCCGGTCAGTTCGTGCGCTTGAACTTCGGCTGCCCGCGGGCGCTGCTGGAGGAAGGGATTGCGCGAATGGAGCGTAGCCTGAAGGCCAGGGGCTGATCCAACAGGCGCCAACAATCCATTGTGGCGAGGGCGCTTGCTCCCGCTGGGCTGCGAAGCAGCCCTCAGATAGTTTGGGGGCCGCTACGCGCCCCAGCGGGAGCAAGCGCCCTCGCCACACAAGCGCCTAGCCATGCTGGATTTGTGCGTTATTCATGCATATCCGGCGCATGGACAAAGCACAGCTTGTTGCCCTCCGGATCGCGGCAATAGGCCCCGAAATAACCTTCGCAATACTGTGGCCTCGGGCCGGGTGGGCCTTCGTCGATACCGCCCATGGCAATCGCCCGCTCCCAGGCAGCACGCACGGTTTGCGGCGAGTCAGCGGCGAAGCTCACTTGCATGCCATTGCCCCACGTAGCGGGCAGGCCATTGAAAGGCAACTGGACGAAAACCTGTGGCCAATGCTTGCCGGGGCGCTGCCACCCCTCCCCCGGCGGGCCTGAGTCGTGTTCACCCTCGATGCGCTCCAGTCCCAGGCAGCCGAGGACGGCGTCATAGAAAGCGACCATTTTCGGCAGGTCGCGCGCGCCGATCTGTATGTGACTGAACATGGTCCTGCTCCTTATCGAAACCCGTACGTTCATTGAAGAACATCGCTTCATCTGACGCTCGTCGCAGCGCTCTGTTCACCGACGAAACGCTCGTCATCACGCTCATCGACTGACAATAAAATCCGACCGAACTCTGCCCGAAACCCCACAGTCCACCCTCCATCGCAACCAAGCCTGGAGAACGACAATGGTCGAATACCCTTTCCCACCTTTCCCGAAACAAAGCCAGCCGGTGCCCGGCAACCAACGGAAAATGGACCCCTACCCGGACTGCGGCGAACAGAGCTACACCGGCTCCGGACGACTGGCGAACAAAATCGCCCTGATCACCGGCGCCGACAGCGGCATCGGTCGCGCCGTCGCCATTGCCTTTGCCCGTGAAGGCGCGGACGTGGCGATTGCCTACCTGGACGAGCATGAAGACGCCAAGGAAACCGCGCGCTGGGTCGAGCAGGCCGGACGCCAATGCCTGTTGCTGCCCGGTGACCTGGCAAACAAAGACCAGTGCCGCAAAATCGTCGACGAAACCGTCGCCCGCTTCGGGCATATCGACGTCCTGGTCAACAATGCCGCGTTCCAGATGACCCATGAAAGTCTCGAGCAAATATCCGACGAAGAATGGGTGCGTACGTTCGATATCAACATCACGGCGATGTTCAGGATCTGCCAGGCTGCCGTGCCGCACATGAAGCCGGGTGGCTCGATCATCAACACCAGTTCGGTCAACTCCGACATGCCCAAGCCGACGCTGCTGGCGTATGCAACCACCAAGGGCGCCATTGCCAACTTCACCGGCGGCCTGGCGCAAATGCTCGGCCCCAAGGGCATCCGAGTGAACAGCGTGGCACCAGGACCGATCTGGACGCCGCTGATCGTGGCGACCATGCCCGAGGAAGAGGTACAGCATTTCGGCTCCCAGACCCCGCTCGGCCGCCCCGGCCAACCGGTGGAAGTGGCGCCGATCTATGTGCTGCTGGCCTCGGACGAAGCCAGCTACATCTCCGGGACTCGCTACGGGATTACCGGAGGCAAGCCGATACTGTAGGGATAGAAGCGGCGTAGGAGCTGTCGAGTGCAACGAGGCTGCGATCTTTACCAAGACACCTGGGGCTCAAGTGAAAGATCAAAAGATCGCAGGCTTCGCCAGCTCCTACAGACCCGACGGGAGCAAGTTCTCGCCACAAAAAAGTGCCCGACGACAGCGCTCAGGACGGCTCCTTGGCAATCACCGAAATCTTCCCATTGCGCTCGATGATCGCAAACTTGATCTGCGCCAGGGTCTCGATACCCTGGCTCGAGCGCGCCGCCTCCATGATGTCGGCTTCTACCAGCCGGGCATGACGCATCCGGCCCTGGAGGATTCGCCCGTCCTCGACGATGACAGTCGGGCCACCATCGATCAGTTGTGACACCCATTGGGAACGTTGCTTGAGCAACGACAATCCCACATCGATGGCGATCAGCGTCACGATCACCATCAGCGCGTTGGTGAGCGAAAAATCATCCCCTAGCAACGCCTGCTGCGTCGCCTCGCCGATGATCATCAACAACACGAAGTCGAAGGTGGTGAGTTCCGCCAGCGACCGGCGTCCAGCGATCTTGAACAACACCAGCAATGCCAGGTAAATCGCAGTTGCCCGCAGCACCGAATCCATAGGTCACCTAAGGGAAAATGAACTGAGTGAAACTGACCGCAGCACCGCCGGAGATGGCGATGCGGCTGTGGTAGGTGCCGAGTCCTTCGCCGAGCAATGACAGATGCAGGCTGGCCTGCCCCCGCTCATCGGCCTGGACCCGGAGTGTCATGCCCTGCCCCGCGCCTGCCGAATGTATTGGCGCCGGTTGTAACGCTTGCACCTCGAAACCTTCCAGCCAGTCGCCGCCCAACTCGACTTCCAGCACGGCGTTGGGTTGTCCCTTGAGACGAATGACCATGGCGTTGGTGGAGCCGTTGCGGTGGAAGGCTTCGTATTCGACGCCGAGGCTACCGTCGCGGCTTTGCAGCTCCCGGCTGCTCAATGGCCCACGGGAAAACAGCCCCAGCAAGGTCAGGATCACCAGCAGCACCAACACGTACCAGCCCACTCGCTCGAAGCGCCAGACCTTGTTCTGGAAGGCCATGTCTTCACGCACCGGAAACTGCCGGCTGCGGTGGTCGTCCTGCTCGTATTGATCGGTCATGATCTCTTCCTACCGACGCTCACCGGCCACGGCCCGCTGGTGAAAGGCCGGCAATTGCTGCAACGCGTACTGCGCTGCCCACAGTTGCACCTGGCCGCGACTGCCAAAGAAGCGTTCGCAGCGGCTGAACAGCGATCGCTGGCCATTCACATCGAACGCCCAGGCAAAACACACGGTGCCGGCAGGTATGCCGTCCCTGTCGTCTGGCCCGAGCAGCCCGGTGGTCGCCACTGCGACATTGGCATTGGCGTCGCGCAAGGCGCCAAGGGCCATCTCCTCGGCCACTTCACGACTGGTGAGATTGAAGGTATCGATGGTGCGTGGACTGACACCAAGCAAGCGCTGCTTGGCTTCAGGGGAATACACCACATAGCCGCTTTCGATCAGTGAACCACTGCCCGGGACCTCGGCCAACAACGTGACGATCTGCCCGGCGGTACAGGACTCGGCCGTGGTCAGGCGCAGGTCATGCTCGCGTAGATAATCAACCAGGATTTGAGCAGCAGTCATGGCAAAGGGTCCTTCAGGGATGCTGATGGGTTGACTCTTGCCGTTGTGATTCATTCCCTTTATCGCGCCCTCGCCCTGCGCCGAGAAATAAATGAAACCCCTGTCTTTTGCTGTACCTCAAACCTATAAGGGCCTCATGCAGAGGCCATCCCGATCAGGAGGTCGTCATGTCTGCACCTTTCGTCAAACTGTTCACGCACCCTGATTTCGCCTGGACAGACATTCGCGAGCAGGAACAGGCTCATCCGCGCCACTACCTGGCTCATTTGCTATTGCTGGCCCTGATTCCCGCGGTGTGCCTGTTCATCGGCACCACCTGGACCGGTTGGAGCCTGGCCGAAAACGAAACGGTACGTCTCAGCCGCGCCAGCGCATTTCAATTGTGCGTGCTGCTGTACCTGACCATCGTGGTCGGCGTCGCGCTGATGGGACTGTTCATTCGCTGGATGTCCCGCACCTTCGACGTCCGCCCGACGGTCAACCAATGCATCGGCTTCGCCGCCTACACCGCGACGCCATACTTCCTGGCCGGGATCTTCGGGCTCTACCCGAATCGCTGGCTGGCGGTGGCGGTGTTGTTACTGGCCTCGGCCTACTCGACATTCCTGCTGTTCGTCGGATTGCCCAAGTTCATGAACCTCAGGAAAGAACAGGGCCTGCTCTACTCGACGAGTGTCTGGGGCGTCGGCTTGCTGGTCCTGGTGACAATCCTGGTGGAAATGATCCTGCTGTGGTTCAACTACCTGCAGCCGGAATATCTGCGACTGCCGGTGGGCTGAAGGTGATACTGCACCCGCCAATGACGGCGGTGTTGCAGTGCTCATCGCGAGCAAGCTCGCTCCCACAGGAACCAGGTCGGCTGTTAGGCCGCCTCGCGGTGGACGTTGATGTTGATCTGGGGCGCCCCGTTAACCACGATGGCCGAACGCAGGCATTGCGCAGTGGGCACCTCGGCATGGATGCCGAGGTAGCCGCGCTGGGCCATGGATGGCCCTTCGCGGCGGCCCACGGAGCAATGCCGGAGTGAGGGCACACCGAG
>NZ_JBFREY010000015.1:0-213921 GCF_052114545.1 Pseudomonas sp. KB_12
GAGCTTGCTCCCGCTCGGTTGCGCAGCAACCGCAAAAGCTTGGGGCCGCTGCGCAGCCCAGCGGGAGCAAGCTCCCTCGCCACAGGATTGTGGTTTGTCAGATAGACAGTGTGTTCATCGCGAGCAAGCTCGCTCCCACAGTTGTTTTGGATTGAGGCTTAGAGGGTGCCGAAAACCTTCTTCGCCAAACTGGTCGCCGCAGCCGCCGGGTTCTGGCGAATGGTGGCTTCCTGCTTGCCGATCATCTCGAACAACCCGTCCAGCGCCTGCTCGGTCACGTAGTTTTCGATGTTGGAGCTCTTGGCGTCCAGCACGCCGAAGGTCGCGGCCTGGCCGGCGAAAGCATTGTATTTCTGCGCCAGGCCGACCTTGTCGGTGGCTTGCTTGACAATCGGCAGGAACTTGGCGCGGATCTGCTCGCGGCTGCTCTTGTTCAAGTATTGCGTGGCGGAGTCTTGGCCGCCGCTGAGAATGCCCTTGGCATCGTCCACGCTCATGTTCTTCACAGCATTGACCAGGATCGGCTGGGCCTGGACCACCGCAGCTTCGGCGGCCTGGTTCATGCTGGTTTCCAGTTGATCGACCTGGTCACCCATGCCGAAGGCTTTCATCTTGCTGGCGACTTTGCCCAGCTTGCCTGGCAGTTCGATCTTCACATCCGGGTTGTTGCTGAAGCCGCCGGGGGTACCCAGTTGCTTGACCGCTACCTGCGCGCCTTGGGTCAAGGCGTCCTTGAGACCGCCCGTGGCGTCTTTTTGCGACAGGTCGCCCAGGGACAGGGCCATGGCATTGGCGCAGATCAGCAGGCCTGCGCACAGGCCGGTGAAACGGAAGGTTGAGCGAAGCATGATGGCGTCCTTGAAAAAGTTGGAAAAAGGAATCAGCGTGCGGCGTTGACGCGGATCTTCAACGGCTGCGGATCCTTGCCATCGAGTTGCACGGCGTGTTGTTCGGTGGTGATGAACATCAACTGGCCGTCCACTTCGATGCGGGCGCTCACGGCATAACGATGGCCGGGCTTGACCTGGGCTGGATCATAACTGAGGTGGAACGGCAGCGGGACCTGGCCTTTGATCGGGCCGCTCTGCTCATCGAGCACCACCGCAGGGGCGTCGGCCAGGGAAACGTCCTGCAGGCTCACGCTCAAGGTCGCGTTGGGCGGCAGGGCGATGCGTTGCAGATAGAACACTTCGCCATCGAGGCTCGCGACGGAGGCGGCGGGTGGCGTTGCTGATTGGCATGCGGCCAGTAAGGAAAAGAATGCGAGCAGAACGAGCTTTTTCATTTGGAAGTTCCTTTTTGCTTTGACCTGGCAACGTGTGGGCGCCAAAGCGAATCTGGAGCATCGAGAGGTAAAAATCCAGCCGAAGCATCACCGCCCAGACGATTCTTCCACCCCTCGATGGGTGAAACTCAAACGCCAAACACGTTGCCTATTCTTGATAGGTGGGTTTATGGAGCATAGGTATTAAACCGAAGACATCAGTATCTCGATCGCCTTCAAGTAATTGCCGCGAGGGTCGACGGTATGATCCATTTTAGTGGTAAAGCGCAGTTCCCCTTCCGTTTCGATACGCGCCCTGACCACATAGGTATGATTTTCGATGACAGCCGATGCCGGCACTAGGAGTTCGAAGGCCAGGCCTGCGGTTTCGGCGTTGTTAATCACGCAAGTCGCAACGGTTTCAGCCGGCGCGTCGGCGACACTGATGTCTTCAAGGGACGCATAGAGAGTCGAGTTGGGAGCCAGGCTGATTTTTTCCAGGTAGTGGGCGATGCAAGAAAGGTTGTAGTGGTTCATCGTAATGTCCTTATATTAAGTTTTTTGCCGTCAGTGGCGCTGGATGACACCAGCAACATGCTGGCGTCGAAGAGATTGGAGGGGTTGCCTCATATCCAATTGAACGTTGCGGACTCAGGAACCAAACGAGAGTGGCTGAGTGTTTTCGGTGTTCGACACGGGCGCAAGGGTCAGATTGACATCAACTTCCTGATCACCACCGTTCCAGATGAAGGTGTGTGGGGTATCAAGAAACACTGGGGTCGGGCCATTGATTTGCACTTTCAGCGAAAACTCTTCCCCTTTGGTGGCAACATCGCCATCAACGGTCAGGCTGACGATCCATGGCATTTTAGGTATTTGGTTGGAGCCACTGCCACCGGAGGTATGCGGTGTTGTGAAGCTGATGTGAGTACCACCGCTTTCAGGCAGTTCATAGCCGTCAGGCAGGTGAATGGATGCTGTAATGGTGTGTAGGCTCATGCTGAATTCCTTTTCAGTACGTCGACATCGACGTGAGCCCATCCTAGAGGCCTGCTCAAGAGTTCTCTGTAGGTCTTTTCTTCGTTTGACGTCGCTTTAGCCGCTCGGCAGCGTCGGAATACTCGCTGGCTGCCCGATCAAACTCACCGGAACTGTTCCATGTTTCTCGGTGAGTGATCGGCAGCCTTCAACTGTCGGGGCTGACGGCGACGTCCGCGGCATCTTCACTGCGATGCAACGCCACCTGGCGAATCGACAGGCGAATTTCCGCTGGCAGCACCCGCTTGGCCGCGCCTTCGGCCAGTTCGCCCAGCAGCTCGTGGTAGCTGAGTTTGCCAGCCTCGTCGCGGTGCAGCACATCGAGGTCGAGCATGGTCTGGATGAAGTGGCGGAACAGGCTCTTGTCGAAGAACTCCGGCGCATTCAGGCCATGCAGGATCGACAGGCGCTGGGCCATGACGGTGCAGAGGTCTTCCAGTTCTTCGGCGCTGATGGTGTTCTGGCCGCTGTTGAGCAGCAGCGAGACGGTCATGTAGAAGCGCTGCAAGGTCTGGGCGATGCTTTTTGACAGTAGGGTCAGCAGCACGAAGTGCCGCGAACTCGGCGCCGGGCGCAGGTACAGGTCATTTTCGAAACGCAGCAGGCCCTGCTCGACGAATGCTTCGAGCCACTGGTCGACCACGCCATCCAGTTCTTCCAGCGACCAGCGAATGAACAGCTCCGATTGCAGGTACGGGTACAACGCGTGGGTGTAGCGCAGGATCTGCTCGCGGCTCATGCGCGAGCTGCTCTGGAAGAAGCTCGCCAGCAACGCCGGCAGGGCGAAGATGTGCAGGACGTTGTTACGGTAGTAGGTCATCAGTACCGCGTTCTGCTCATCCAGGTACAGAATCTTGCCCAGGGCATCGCTCTGTTCCGACAGCAGGTCCATGCCTTTTACATGTTCGATCAGTGCCCGGCCATCGCCTTCGGGCAGGGTGGTGTGGGGCGAGTACGGGACCTTGCGCAGCAACGCCAGGTACAGGTCGAGCACCCGGGCCATGGCGCGGTCGTCCAGGGCCAGGCGGCTGGTGGACAGCAGCGCCAGGGCGACGAGGTTGACCGGGTTGATGGCCGCGGCTTCGTTCAGGTGCCGGGCCACGCGCTCGCCGAGGCGGTTGGTGGTCGCGTTGAGCCAGGCCGGTTTGAATTGCGGGCCCAGTTCCTGTTGGCGCCAATCCGGCTGTTCGCCGTCGAGGAATTCCGCCAGCTTGATCGGTTCGCCGAAGTTCACCGCCACCTGACCGAAGCGTTGCTTGAGGGCGCCGATGACCTTGAAGATGTCGAAGATCGATTCTTTTTTCTTGCTGGCCCCACGCAGTTCGCCCAGGTAGGTGCGGCCTTCCAGTACGCGCTCATAACCGATGTAGACCGGCACGAACACGATGGGCATGCGCGAGGAGCGCAGGAAGCTGCGCAGGGTGATGGCGAGCATGCCGGTCTTGGGTTGCAGCATGCGCCCTGTGCGCGAACGCCCGCCCTCGACGAAGTACTCCACCGGAAAGCCTTTGGTGAACAACGTGTGCAGGTATTCGTTGAACACGGCGGTGTAGAGCGGGTTGCCCTTGAAGGTGCGACGCATGAAGAACGCCCCGCCACGGCGCAGCAGGCCGCCGATCACCGGCATGTTGAGGTTGATGCCGGCGGCGATGTGCGGCGGCGTCAAGCCGTTGCGAAACAGCAGGTACGACAGCAGCAGGTAGTCGATGTGACTGCGGTGGCACGGCACGTAGATGACTTCGTGGCCTTGGGCGACCTTCTGCACGCCTTCGATGTGGTTGACCTTGATGCCGTCGTAGATCTTGTTCCAGAACCAACTCAGCACCACTTCCAGGAAGCGGATCGCGGTGTAGGTGTAGTCCGAGGCGATCTCGTTGCCGTAGCGCAGGGCCTGGGCCTTGGCTTTTTCGGCGGAGATATTTTCCCGCTCGGCTTGCTCGGCAATCGCCTGCTTGACCAGCGGCTGGTTCAACAGGCCCTTGACCAGGTTGCGCCGGTGGGAAATGTCGGGGCCGATGACCGCTGCTTTCAGATTGCGGAAGTGCACCCGCAGGATCCGCTGGGCCATGCGAACGGTGCGTTCGTGGCCCTTGTCGTGTTCGATCAGCTCGCGCAGGTGGATCGGCGCGGAGAATTGCACGCGGGTCTTGCGCCCCAGAATCATGATGCTCAACAGACGACGCAGGCGCCCGGTGACGGCCCAGCTGTCGGCGAACAACAGCTTCCAGGGGCTGGATTCGCTGTCGGGCGACTGCCCCCAGAACACGCTGACGGGGATGATCTGGGCGTCTTCGGCAGCGTTGTGGGTGAGGGCGTTGACCAGCCGCGTCAGGGTAGGCGGCGCACCGCGCTTGTCCTGGCGCCCGATCCAGTCCGGCGCCGGCGTCAGGTAGAAAAACGCCGCCGGTTCCAGCAGGTTGCCCACCGAGACCGGCAGCACCGGACGTGGCAGGCCGGCCTTGGTGCATTCGGTGTCGAGCACCGCCAGGTCAGTGAGCGAAGGATCTTGCAGGACGTAGAACACCGGACGACTGCGGTCGAGGTTGAGGGTGAAGGACGACTGGTTGATCGTCTCTGAGCGAACCCAGAGGTACAACAGTCGGCGCAGGGTGCCAAACACAAGACGGCGGAACGGGGAGCGGGTCATACGGCTTCTGCATGAGTGAATGGGATAGGGCGGGCGCCAGTGTGCCGGATTCGCCGAAAATCGGCAAAAAAGCGCCGAAGTAAAGTCAGTTGAGAGTTTTTCCGGGTGTCATATACTCGGCCAGTGCCTGCCACGGCCTCCCTTATGGACGGCCGGGTGGTGGCTAAAGTTCGTACGGCTTTGCCTTTTGCGGTTGGGCGGGAAAAGCCGACTCAAAAAATAAAAATGGGAGTGAGCATCATGGCAGCACGGGAAACCGGCAGTGTGAAGTGGTTCAACGACGCGAAGGGTTACGGCTTCATTCAGCGTGAAGGCGGGGCGGATGTGTTCGTGCATTACCGCGCCATCCGCGGCGAAGGCCACCGTTCACTGACCGAAGGCCAGCAGGTCGAGTACGCGGTCGTGGAAGGGCAGAAGGGCTTGCAGGCTGAGGATGTGGTGGGGTTGTAATCCCACGCTGGAAGCCATAGTAGATGCCCTGTGGGAGCAAAGCTTGCTCGCGATAGCGCCCGGTCGGCTTGCACCAATGTTGAATGTACTTCAGCCATCGCGAGCAAGCTTTGCTCCCACAGTGCTCCCACATTTGGATCTAGGCTGCACCTGAGACGGGTGTCACGCCGTCTTCCAGGTAATCTCTTCTTCCCCATCGGCGCTGATGCGAATCCAGCGATCTGCCGATTCCTCACCTTCTTCCTCAACCCATGACCCAGGCGCGCAGCGCACTTCGACGTTCAGTGCGACGAAGGCGGCGCGGGCGCAGGCGATGTCGTCTTCCCACGGGGTCTGGTCACTTTCCAGGTACAGGCTGTTCCATTTGCCCACGGCCTTGGGCAGCCAGGTCACTGGAATATTGCCGGCCTTGCACTTGTAGGTCTGGCCTTTCTGCACCCAGTCGCTGCACGGGCCCAGGGCCTGGCCGAGCCAGGCGGCGATGGCCTTGTGGTCGACGTCGGCGTCTTTGAGGTAAATCTCGATATCGGGTTGGCGCATGGATGTCCTCGCTGCGGTCTTGAAAAATCCATTCGCGGATTTAACGGGGCCCGAGCGGTTGCCCGGGCCCGGAATCAAAAGGTTATTGAAGAACGAAATAATCGTAGCGCATCGACACCGTGACCTGGAACGGCTCGGCCTGCTCGATCACGCTGGCACGGCGTTCGGCACTGGCGCGCCAGCCGTGGGGCGTCATGGCCAGCAGGTTGGCGCGGTCCTGGCCACTGTCGAGGGTCAGCTTGAATTCGAGGGTTTCGCTGTGATCCAGCACCATGCCCGGCGGCACCAGGGCCAGGTGCTTGTCGTCGGTGTATTCGCGCACCTCGTCGTACAGGCGCTCGCGCAATTCCATCAGGTGGCCGGCGGTGGGGCCGACTTTCATCAGGCCGCCGCCGGGGCTGAGCAAGCGCTTGGCCTCCTGCCAGTCCAGCGGGCTGAACACACTGGCCAGGAACTGGCAGCAGCCGTCCTCCAGCGGCACCCGGGCCATGCTGGCGATCAACCAGGTCAGCTGCGGGTTGCGTTTGCAGGCGCGCTTGACCGCCTCGCGGGAAATGTCCAGGGCATAGCCATCGGCCTGGGGCAACGCTTCGGCGATCTGCGCGGTGTAGTAGCCCTCGCCACAGCCGATGTCCAGCCAGCGCCCGGGCGCGCGTTCGGCGGCCAGTTCCGCCAGGCGCCGGGCGACCGGGGCATAGTGCCCGGCGTTGAGGAAATCGCGGCGGGCTTCGACCATCGCCTGGTTGTCGCCGGGGTCGCGGCTGTTCTTGTGCTGCACCGGCAGCAGGTTCAGGTAACCCTGCCGCGCGCGGTCGAAGCGGTGGCCGGCCGGGCACACCACACCGTTGTCCACCGCGTTCAGCGGTTCACTGCAGATCGGGCAGGCGAGCATCAGGCGAGCAACTTGATCAGCGTCTTGTAGTAGATCTCGGTCAGCACATCGAGATCGGCGGCCAGCACGCGTTCGTTGACCTGGTGGATGGTCGCGTTGACCGGCCCCAGTTCCACCACTTGCGTGCCCATGGTGGCGATGAAGCGACCGTCGGACGTGCCGCCGCTGGTGGACGCCTGGGTCTCGCGCCCGGTGACGTCCTTGATGCTCGACGATACGGCGTCGAGCAGCGCACCGGGTTCGGTGAGGAATGGCAGGCCGGACAGCGCCCAGTCGATGTGCCAGTCCAGCTGATGCTTGTCGAGGATATCGGCAACGCGCTGTTGCAGGCCTTCGACGGTGGATTCGGTGGAAAAGCGGAAGTTGAACACCGCCACCAGGTCACCGGGGATCACGTTGGTCGCGCCGGTGCCGGAGTTGAGGTTGGAGATCTGGAAACTGGTCGGCGGGAAGAAGTCGTTGCCATGGTCCCAATGCTCGGCGGCCAGTTCGGCCAAGGCGGGCGCGGCCAGGTGGATCGGGTTCTTCGCCAGGTGTGGATAAGCCACGTGGCCTTGCTTGCCGCGCACGGTCAACTTCGCGCCGAGGGAACCACGTCGGCCATTCTTGACCACGTCCCCCACCAGCGTGGTGCTCGACGGCTCGCCGACGATGCACCAGTCCAGTCGCTCCTGGCGGGCCTTGAGGCGCTCGATCACGGCTTTGGTGCCGTGGTGGGCCGGGCCTTCCTCATCGCTGGTGATCAGGAAGGTCAGCGAGCCCTTGTGGTCCGGGTAGTCGGCGACGAACCGTTCGGCCGCCACCACCATCGCCGCCAGGCTGCCTTTCATGTCTGCCGCGCCACGGCCGCAGAGCATGCCCTGTTCGTCGATGACCGCATCGAACGGGTCGAGCTGCCAGGCCTGCACCGGACCGGTTGGCACCACGTCGGTGTGCCCGGCGAAGCACAGCACCGGACCGTCATGTTTGCCATGGCTGGCCCAGAAGTTATCCACATCCTCGATGCGCATCGGCTCGAGCGTAAAGCCCGCGTTGCCCAGGCGCTGCATCATCAGTTTCTGGCAATCGGCATCCACCGGCGTCACGGACGGACGGCGGATCAGGTCGCAGGCGAGTTGCAGGGTCGGCGAGAGGTCGGCGTGGGCCGTCATGAAAGCTCCGGGAATATAGTGTGAACGCAAGGCTTGTGCAGGCGCGGGCTGGCTCGCGCAAAATGGCGGTTATCTTATAGCAAAACGACCACCATGGGCCCCTGGCGGGGGACAGGTGGAACACAAAACCTGTGGGAGCGAGCTTGCTCGCGATGGCGGTGGATCAGTAGCGCTGGTGTTGACTGACACACCGCTATCGCGAGCAAGCTCGCTCCCACAAGGGGAAATTGGTGGGATTCAATTCGCGAACAGCTCGAATTGCCACGGCAAAGCCCTATAATGCGCGCCGGTTTTTGGGGTAATGGTCATGAGTACAGAAGATCCACGGTTTGCCGGCATCGCCCGTTTGTATGGCATCGAAGGCCTGGAGCGCCTGCGGGCGGCCCATGTGGCGATTGTCGGGGTTGGCGGTGTCGGCTCCTGGGCGGCGGAAGCCATCGCCCGTTGCGGCGTGGGCGAGATCTCGCTGTTCGACCTGGACGATGTCTGCGTCAGCAACGCCAACCGCCAGTTGCATGCCCTGGACAGCACCGTTGGCAAGCCCAAGGTCGAGGTCATGGCCGAGCGGCTGCGTGGGATCAACCCCGACTGCACCGTGCATGCGGTGGCCGACTTTGTCACCCGCGACACCATGGCCGAGTACATCACGCCGAACATCGACTGCGTGATCGACTGCATCGACAGCGTCAACGCCAAGGCTGCGCTGATCGCCTGGTGCAAGCGCCGCAAGATCCAGATCATCACCACCGGCGGCGCGGGCGGGCAGATCGACCCGACGCTGATCCAGGTCTGCGACTTGAACCGTACGTTCAACGATCCGCTGGCCTCCAAGGTGCGCTCCACCTTGCGCCGCGACTACGGTTTTTCCCGCACCGTGACCCGCCACTACAGCGTGCCTTGCGTGTTCTCCACCGAACAACTGCGCTACCCGAAACCGGACGGCAGCATTTGCTTGCAGAAGAGTTTTGTCGGCGACGGCGTCAAGCTCGACTGCGCTGGTGGGTTCGGCGCGGTGATGATGGTCACGGCGACGTTCGGCATGGTCGCGGCGACAAAGGCTGTGGATAAGATCGTGGCGGGCGTGCGGCGGCCGGCGGACAGGGTCAAGCCCGAACAGTGACCGCTCTTGTGGCGAGGGAGCTTGCTCCCGCTGGGCTCTGTAGGAGCTGCCGAAGGCTGCGATCTTTTGATCTTGATCTTGATCTTGATCTTGATCTTTCGCTTGCGATTCAAGTGTCAGGGGAAAGATCGCAGCCTCGTTGCACTCGACAGCTCCTACACAGCTCCTACACAGCTCCTACGGGCGCAGTCCAGCGGGAGCAAGCTCCCTCGCCACAATTATTGCGTCAATTCGCGCATCCGCTGTAGGACGGCATTCAATCCATTGCTACGCGACGGCGACAACTGCCGCGACAATCCCAACTGATTGAACCAGTCCGGCAAGTCCACCTGCTGCAACTCGTCTGCGGACAAACCATTGACCCGCGCCAACAGCAACGCCACCAGCCCACGAATCAACCGCGCATCGCTGCTGGCAGAGAACCGCCAGTGCCCGTCGTGCAACTGACCCACCAACCACACCTGGCTTTCACAGCCGTGGACGAGGTTGGCATCGCACTTGTCCTCGTCGCTCAGAGGCGGCAAACGCTCGCCCCATTGCATCAGCAGCCGGGCGCGTTGTTCCCAGCCCGAGGCTTCCTGGAAAATCTGCAGCGCTGTGGCGGCCTCGGCGGGCAGGTTCATCGGAGCATTTCCAGAGCCTGGTCCAGGGCCTCGAAGAAACGTTCGAGATCGGCGGAGTCGTTGTACAGCGCCAGCGACACCCGGATCGCCCCGGACAGCTTCAAATGTTTGAACAGCGGCATCGCGCAGTGATGTCCGGCGCGCACGGCGATGCCTTGCTCGGTCAGCAGGTGCGCCAGGTCGGCGTTGTGGATGCCTTCGACCACGAAACTGACCAGGGCCAGGCGCGGGTTGCCCACCAGGCGAACGCCGTTGCGGGCCAACAGGCCATGGAGCAGGTAGTCATGCAGTGCTGCCTCATGCTCGATGATCGCCTGCGGGTCGAGGTCGGACAGGTAATCCAGGGTCGCCCCCAGACCGATCACGCTGGCAATCGGCGGTGTACCCGCTTCGAAACCCAGCGGCGCGGGGCGGAAGCTGGCGCTGTGGTAATCGGCCTGTTGCACCATTTCGCCGCCGAACTGCCAATGACGCAGGTTGCCGAGGGCTTCGGTACGGCCAAACAGCACGCCCAGCCCGTCGGGGCCGTAGAGCTTGTGGCTGGAAAACACGTAGAAGTCGCAGCCCAGCGCCTCCACGTCATGGCGACCATGGACCACGCCTTGGGCGCCGTCGATCACCGTCAGCGCGCCCTGGGCCTTGGCCAGCGCCAGCAGCGCCGGCACTGGCTGCCAGGCGCCGAGCACATTGGATAACTGGCTCACCGCCAGCAAGCGCGTACGTGGGCCGATCAGTTCGGCGGCGGCGCCAGGGTCGATCACCCCGTCGGCATCCAGTGGCAACACCACCAGGGTCAACGAACGGCGCTCGGCCAGTTGCTGCCACGGCAACAGGTTGGCGTGGTGTTCCAGGGCGCTGATGACGATCTCGTCGCCCGGGTTGAATAGATGCTCCAGCCCGTAGGCCAGTAGGTTCAGCGCCGAAGTGGCACCGTGGGTGAAGACCACTTGCCCGCAGTTTCCGGCATTGAGCCATTGCGAAACCTTGAGGCGGCTGTCCTCGAACGCCTGGGTGGCATGGGCGCCCGGCAAATGTTGCGCCCGGTGCACGTTGGCCGCGCCATTGGCGTAGTAATGCGTCAGGGCATCCAATAGAACTTGGGGTTTTTGCGTGGTCGCGGCGCTGTCCAGGTAGGTCTGGCCTTGCCGTTGCAGGGCGGCGATGGCCGGGAAATCGGCGCGCCAGGGGGATTGGATCAACATGCTTTCGGGCCCTGCTGGAGGTACGCCGGCCCCTGTGAGGGCGGGCTTTTTTTTGTGAGAGCAAAGCTTGCTCGCGATGGCAGCGACACGGTTTACGGTGAGACCGCGTCATCGTTCATCGCGAGCAAGCTTTGCTCCCACAAAAAAAGCTCGCTCCCACAGGTGAGGGTGTGAAGCGGCTTATTAGTTGTGGGCGTGCAGTGCTTCGTTCAGCTCGATGGCCGATTTGTGCGTCTTGCATTCCACCGCACCGGTCTCGGAGTTGCGGCGGAACAACAGGTCGGGCTGGCCGGCCAGGTCGCGGGCCTTGACCACTTTGACCAGTTGGTTGTTTTCGTCCAGCAGCTTCACTTTGGTGCCGGCGGTCACGTACAGGCCCGACTCCACGGTGTTGCGGTCGCCCAGCGGGATACCGATGCCGGCGTTGGCGCCGATCAGGCAGCCTTCGCCAACCTTGATCACGATGTTGCCGCCACCCGACAGGGTGCCCATGGTCGAGCAACCGCCGCCCAGGTCCGAGCCCTTGCCGACGAATACGCCCGCCGAAACACGGCCTTCGATCATGCCCGGGCCTTCGGTGCCGGCGTTGAAGTTGACGAAACCTTCGTGCATTACGGTGGTGCCTTCGCCCACGTAGGCGCCCAGGCGGACCCGCGCGGCATCGGCGATGCGCACGCCAGCTGGGACCACGTAGTCGGTCATTTTCGGGAACTTGTCCACCGAGAACACTTCCAGCAGCTCGCCACGCAGGCGGGCTTCGAGCTGGTGCTCGGCCAGTTCGCTCAAGTCGATCGCGCCCTGGCTGGTCCAGGCCACGTTCGGCAGCAGAGGGAAGATGCCGGCCAGGTTCAGGCCATGAGGCTTGACCAGACGATGGGACAGCAGGTGCAGCTTGAGGTAAGCCTCAGGCGTGGAAGACAGTTGGGCGTCTTCGGCCAGCAGCGTGGCGACCAGCGGCTTGTGGCTTTCGGCCAGGCGGGTCAGCAGCGCGGCTTGCGCGGCATCGACACCCTTGAGCGCTTCAGCCAGTTGCGAGGCCTGGGCGGTGGTGAAGGTGATGGCCTGGTTGCCGTCGCTGTAGCCGAGAATCGGTGCGATGGCTGCGACGATGTCAGCCGACGGGTTGAGCAGCGGCTGTGCGTAGAACACTTCCAGCCAGGCGCCTTGACGGTTTTGTGTGCCGACACCGAAGGCCAGGCTGAACAGGGTAGTGGACATGAAATTACCTCTACAAAATGGACTGGGCAGGCTTACTTGATCTCTGCCGCATAAATATCTGGCTTGAAGCCAATCAGGGTTCGGTCACCGAGGTCAAGCACCGGGCGCTTGATCATCGAGGGTTGGGCGAGCATCAGTTCGATGGCTTTCGGCTGGTCGAGATCGGCTTTGCGTTCGTCGTCGAGCTTGCGAAAGGTCGTACCGGCACGGTTCAACACCACTTGCCAGCCATGCTCGTTGCACCATTGGGTCAGGTGCTCACGGTCGATGCCGGCAGTTTTGTAATCGTGAAAGTCATAGCGCACCGCGTGCTCATCGAGCCAGGTCCGCGCTTTTTTCATCGTATCGCAGGCTTTGATGCCGAAAAGCTGCAAGTGCTTGTTTTCCTTGGGCATGAATGCTCCCCCAAAACGTTCCCGGTATCGTCCTGAAAATCAGCGGACGATTATGCCACGTCGTTCCTTTCAGTGCCTTGACTGTCGCGACGGATCGGACGAGGCGGAACCGACAGGAAAGAGGTGACCACACAGCACAGGTAAACCCAGCACTTTCGCGCACAAGAGACCCGCCCATGGATTCCATCTCTCTGACACTACCCCATCCGCTGACGCATCAAACTGAAGAAACACTCCCGACCCATTCAACGACATCGACCACCAGGACCGCCGTATCCGTCCCGATCGGCCCTGTCTCGGCTGAACAGGACCTGGCAAATCGCACTGGTGCAATCAAGGCCCAGCTCAGCCGGGTATTCGAGCCGCACATAAACGGTGCCAATCGCGAGGCCTTCGAAGCACTGATCGACGATCGTTCGCGTACCTTGGCCAATGACGGGGAAACCGCGGAAAGCGTCGACGCCGTGCTGACCAAAGGCACGCGGCTGGATCGCGCGTCCCATGACACCGTTGGATTCCTTCGTTCGGTTCCCTTCGGCGCGGCGTCCATCGCATTGGACTTCGCCCCGGCGGTGACCGGCAATGGCTCGATTACCGCGCCGTTGGCGCTGTCGGCAATTGCCGGCCTGGTCAGCAGCGCCACTGACACGGTCGGCAATGGCCTGATCAAGCGCGCCACCAGCGACACCCAGTGGCTGGCGGCCGAAAATGCCGATCTGGAGCCGGTCATGCAGGAAGCCGCCCAGGCGGTGAAGCCGAGCCTGACGACCCAGGCTATCGAAGGCAGCCTGACTTTCCAGACCTTCTCCGCGCGAAACGTGTTGCGCACGGTCATCCAACCCGTCGTGACGAAGACCGTCGATGCGCAAACGGGCAGCAAGGTGGACTCGGTGATAGCTGCCATCGGCTCTCCGCTTTCAGGCATGGCCGCTTATGACCTGCAACATTCCATCGATAAATCCAAACACCGGATTGGTCCGGAATACCTGCTGGGGCGTCAAGACTGGCACCAGCGTTACAAGGACCTCAAGAATTATGGCGTAGGGAGTGCTGCGATGGGCATTGCGAAGCGGGTCGGCAGCCTGCCGCTGGACGCGATGCGCGATGGCAGCAAATCGCTGCAAGCCTTGGTTACGCCGACAGGCTTGGTCAGTGGTCTCGGAGCGTTGGCCGGCGGTATTACTGCGATCGGCATGGCCCAGACCGCCGCTGTCAACGCCGCCAGGCGCGCCGGGATTTCGCCTGCGGGTGTTGCGGCGGCGGGCAAGGCGACGGTTACGGCCACGATGGCCCCGGTGCTCGCCGCCTGGGTGACCACGGCTGTGATGACCCAACCGTTGGCGGACAAGGCTTCTGCTGCGTTGGACAGGCTTTCCGCCGGTCCCGCTCATCCGGATGAGCTGGAGGGAATGTTGCCCTTGGTCGAAAGGTCGACGCCCGAACCGATCGTGGAAGACAGCGACAACGAGGGTGACAGCGTCGATTTTGTCTCGGCCCGCTCGACGCTCAGTGCCGCTGAGCGAGCTGTTTAGCGTCGGATAGTCTCCGGTCGCTTCTGCCGCATGGAGGTTAGGAGCGGCCAGGGGGCGGCCTCAATCGACACGCAACTGAGCTTGCTTGGCCCCGTCTGCGTGGCTGGGTCAACCCGAAGAGGGACCCAGACTCCTGCCAGCGTTCACTGGTGACGGGGCGATCATGGTTGCCGGTAATAACGAATTCAAGCCAGCTTGATTCTTGAAACAGGGCTGGATGAGATCTGTTGAGCTTCTAAACCAATAAAATCAATGGGTTGTTCTATGGAGGTCGGTTTTATTTCGTTTTTTGTCTGAGCAAGCGATGGTGGTCTGTCAGACGCGCCGAAGTTTCCGACAAGTTTTTAAGGTTGTCCGTCGGAAGCGGGGGCTCTAGCCTCTGGGTGTCGCTGCCAATTCAGCGGCCGGACGTGAGAATCCGAACACCCACTATGCGCATAGGCGCCGGCCATATAAAGTGCAGGCGCGTTTCGTCCATACATCGTGTTATGGCGGCTGTGCGCGGGCATGTTTCGACATGGCCGGGTTTTTGGTGGGTGTTAACCCGGATTCTCACCCCGCGTACGGCTGCCACTCTCTCTAAGTCCGTGAGAAGACTTTGTGGCAGCTCCAACACCCAAGGAGCATCAAATGATCAAAGAAACTCCAAATCCACCAAAACCTGCCTCCACTTTCCCCTACGGCGATTACGCACCCGAAAAGTTGCAAGAGGCAGCCGACCGTGTGCTGGATCAATACCTCAAACCTGACGACAGCAAGTCAGAACCCAAGCCCTCAGTACAATTATTCACTGTGGCTGACGGTATCGACACCGAAGTGTTGCTGGCCAATCTCAGCGAAACCCTGGCTTCGGCCAATGCAATGCTCAATGACCTTGCCTTCGATCAGGACGGTTCGCGACGACATGTAGCATTGGGAGTCGCCCAGATGATTGAGTTGGGGATGTTGTTGGCGAACAAGTGCCTGGATCGGGTAGAGCTTCGGACTTGATGTAATAAGTGCCGGCCTCATCGCGAGCAAGCTCGCTCCCACAGGAGGTTGGTGTCGATCACGCGTTCTGTGATCAACACCCATCCACTGTGGGAGCGAGCTTGCTCGCGATAAATCGATTGGCTGACGCAATAATACCTGCGGCCACTGAACTCTGTGGCGAGGGAGCTTGCTCCCGCTGGGCCGGGCTGGCGCTCCAGCGCGAAGCGGCCCTGAAACCGGGCAACGCGGTATGTCAGGTAGATTGAGTTAACTGCTTCAGGGGCCGCTGCGCAGTCCAGCGGGAGCAAGCTCCCTCGCCACAACAGCGCTTATGCGTGAGCCTCTTCCTGCTCGGGCACCAACCGTACTTCCACCCTTTGACCCAACGCACGCGCTGCGCTGGCAAGTGTTGCCAGTGTCATTCCCGCATCGTTCTGGTCCAGTGCGCGATCAACAGCAGTGCGACTGGTGTGCATCCGCTGTGCCAAGGCTTTTTTGGTCACTTTCTGAAGCTTCATTGCTTCGGCAATCTGCCAGGCAATAACGCGTTTGAGCGCAGCTGCGGAAACTTCTTCGGCGATACCTTGCTCGGCGAGGAAGTCGTCAAAATCAGATCCGATGTGCTTGTTCATGTGCTGTGCCTCATAGTCTTGCTTTGCGCTGCTTGGCGGTTGCCATGTCGGTGGTTGGCGTTTTTTGACTTTTCTTTATGAAAGCGTGGAGTAGAACCATGTCAGAGCCCACCACAGTGAAGAGAACGCGGGCGATGGTATCTGCGAGGTCAATCCTGACCTCCCATAGCCCAGTGTCCAGCTTGCGAACCACCGGCATACCTATAGGCCAACCAATCTGAACGGTCTTGATGTCAGTCCCGATCATCCGCCTATGCTCGCGAGGCAGCTCAGTTAGCCATTCGCGAACGGGCTCATTCCCGGCGTCTGTGCGGAAGAAACGTACGTTCAGTATGGGGGCAATATCAACCATGAATGGAGTGTACCTAAATAGGTGCATTGCGCAACCCGGGTATTACTGAGGATTCGTACAGGGGCTCAGTTGGTCGGTACGGATGGATCGTTCCCACGCTCGGCGTGGGAATGCCGCCAGGGACGCTCCGCGTTCCGCTTCGGGGATGTGACGCAGAGCGTCACGGGATGCATTCCCACGCAGAGCGTGGGAACGATCGATACAGCCATCAACCCCGACGTTGGATGAACGCGCGGATTCGCTCCGCCGCTTCCACGCATTCAGCCAATGGCGCGACCAGGGCCATGCGCACGCGGCCGGCGCCTGGGTTGACGCCATCGACATCGCGGGACAGGTACGAGCCTGGGACGACGGTCACGTGTTCCTGTTCGAACAGGTCCCGGCAGAACGCCGCATCATCGCCGGCTACGTTCGGCCACAGGTAGAAACTGCCATCGGGGCGTTGCACGTCCAGCACCGGGCTGAGGATCTCCAGCACGGCGTCGAATTTCTCCCGGTATAGCGCGCGGTTGGCGCGTACGTGCACTTCGTCGTTCCATGCGGCAATGCTCGCCAGTTGCGTCTGAACCGGCATCGCGCAGCCGTGGTAGGTGCGGTACAGCAAAAAGCCCTTGAGGACGTCGGCGTCGCCGGCCACGAAACCGGAGCGCAGGCCGGGCAGGTTGGAGCGTTTGGACAGGCTGTGGAACACCACGCAGCGCTTGAAATCCTTGCGGCCGAGTTCGACGCAGGCGCTGAGCAGCCCCGGCGGCGGGGTTTGTTCGTCGAAGTACAGTTCGCTGTAGCACTCGTCCGCAGCGATGACGAAGTCATGTTCGTCAGCCAGGGCGATGAGTTTCTTCAGCACGTCCACCGGAATCAATGCACCGGTCGGGTTGCCAGGGGAGCACAGGAACAGGATCTGGCAGCGTTTCCAGATGTCCGGCGAGACCGCATCGAAATCCGGGTTGAAGCCGTTCGCGTCCAGGCACGGCAGGTAGTGCGGCTTGGCCCCGGCCAGGAACGCGGCGCCTTCGTAGATCTGATAGAACGGGTTCGGGCTGACCACCAGGGCGTCGTCGCCACGGTTGACCACGGTCTGGGTGAAGGCGAACAGGGCTTCACGGGTGCCATTGACCGGCAGCACATGGCGCGCCGGGTCCAGCCAGCCGTTTGGCACGTTGAAACGACGCTCGCACCAACCGGTAATGGCCTCGCGCAATTCCGGGATGCCGAGGGTGGTCGGGTACACCGCCATCTTCTCCAGATTGCTGGCCAGGGCTTCAGCCACGAAGCTGGGCGAGCGATGCTTGGGTTCGCCGATGGACAGGGCGATCGGGCGTTTGTCCGGGTTGGGCGTGACGCTGCCAAGCAAGGCGCGGAGTTTTTCGAATGGGTAGGGCTGGAGCTGGTTCAGAGCGTTGTTCATCGAGGGCCTCGTCAATGTGGGCGCGGTCCTTGTGGGAGCGAGCTTGCTCGCGATGGCGGTGAGTCAGGCAGCATCAATGCTGGATGCTCCGTCGCTATCGCGAGCAAGCTCGCTCCCACAGAGGGGGATTGTTCGTTCAGATGCTGATACGTGTCATGTGAGCATCGGGTTCCTGGTTGACGCTCAAATGCTGCACGATCGCTTCCTGCAGGCGGCTGCACAGTTGCGGATCGGACAGCGGATGGTTATGCGCGTCGGTGATGAAGAAGACGTCTTCCACCCGTTCGCCGAGGGTGGCGATCTTGGCGTTTTGCAGCGACAGGTCGAACTCCAGGAAAATATGGCCGATCCGCGCCAGCAGGCCCGGGCGGTCCGGGGCGCTGAGCTCCAGCACGGTGACCTGGCGCTGGGCGTCGTTGTGGATCGTCACCTGGGGCGCGAAGGCGAAATGCTTGAGCTGGCGCGGCACCCGGCGCTGGATGATGGTCGGGTAGTCCGCCGGGTTGCGCAGGGCTTCGGTCAGGCCGTCGCGAATCTTCTTGACCCGCGCCGGGTTGTCGCCAATCGAGTCGCCGTCGGTGTCGAGCACGATGTAGGTGTCGAGGGTGAACTGGCTGCTCGAGGTGATGACCCGGGCGTCATGGATGTTGAGGTTGAGCTGGTCCATCGCCGCCACGGTCACGGCGAAGAAGTCGTGCTGGTCCGGGGCGTAGATGAAGATCTGCGTGCCGCCCTCGAACTCGCGCTGGGTGGTTTCCTTGATCAGCACCAGCGGCCCGGCATCGGCCGGTTGCTGCAGGATCGCGTCGCTGTGCCAGGCCACGTCGCCGGCGGTGTGGCGCAGGAAATAGTCATCGCCCAATTGCGACCAGAGCTGCTCGACATCGTCCGGATCGGTGCCGCCGCGTACCAGGATGTCCAGGGCGGCGCTTTGGGTTTGACGGATCTGTTCTTCGCGGTCCACCGGGTTTTCCAGGCCACGGCGCAAGGCGCGCTTGGTCTCGGTGTAGAGCTGGCGCAACAGGCTGGCGCGCCAGGAATTCCACAGGCTCGGGTTGGTGGCGTTGATGTCGGCCACGGTCAGCACGTAGAGGTAGTCCAGACGTGTTTCATCGCCGACGATCTGGGCGAAGTCGTGGATCACCTGCGGGTCGGACAAGTCCTTGCGCTGGGCAGTGGTAGACATCACCAGGTGGTTCTGCACCAGCCAGACGATCAGCCGGCTGTCCCACAGGGGCAGTTGATGGCGCTGGCAGAACGCCTCGGCATCCACCGCACCAATCTCGGAATGATCGCCCTGGCGGCCCTTGCCGATGTCGTGATACAGCCCTGCCATGTAGATCAGTTCGGGCTTGGGCAACTTGGCCATGAGCTTGCTGGCCAGCGGGAATTTCTCCGACACCTGGGTGTATTGCAGCTTACGCAGGTGCTTGATCAGGTTCAGGGTGTGGGCATCGACCGTATAGATGTGGAACAGGTCGTGTTGCATTTGCCCGACGATGAAACCGAACTCCGGCAGATAGCGCCCGAGGATCCCATAGCGATTCATGCGCCGCAGGTTGCGGTGCACGCCGATCCGGCATTTGAACAACTCGATGAACAGGCTGGTGTTGCGGATGTCGTGGCGGAAATCCTCATCGATCAGATGACGATTTTCTCGCAGCAGGCGGATGGTGTCGGCGCGCACTCCCTTGATTTCCGGCTGCTGGGCCATGAGCACGAAGATTTCCAGCATGGCGAACGGCGTGCGGCGGAACACATAGTCGTGGCGGGCTTCGATGTAGCCGTCGTGCAGTTGGAAACGAGAGTTGATCGGCTGCGGCGGTTCTTCGTCCTCGGGGGCGAGGATGACTTCCTCGAAGTGCTGGATGATCAGTTCGCTGAGCTGGGCAATGCTCATCACCACGCGGTAGTACTGCTGCATGAAGTTTTCGATGGATTGCTTGGCATCCTGCCCTTCGAAACCCAACAGGCTGGCGATGGAGCGCTGGTGGTCGAACAACAGGCGGTCCTCGGAGCGCCCGGCCAGCATGTGCAGGGCATAGCGGACCTTCCACAGAAATTCCTGGGACGAGGCCAACAAGGCGTTTTCGCTTTCCACCAGGAAACCTTCACCGGCCAGGGCGCGCAGGTTCAGCGTGCCGTACTGGCGGCGGGCAACCCAGAGGATCGTCTGGATGTCCCGCAGCCCGCCGGGCGAGCCCTTGACGTTGGGCTCCAGGTTGTATTCGGTGTCGTTGTACTTGTGGTGGCGGGCCTTCTGCTCGGCGCGCTTGGCCAGGAAAAAGTCCTTGCTGGGCCACATGTGCGCCGTGCTGGTGACATCGAGCATGCGCTGGCGCAAGTGCTCGGGGCCGGCGACGGTGCGGCTCTCCATCAGGTTGGTGATCACCGTCAGGTCGGCGCGGGCCTCGTCGGCGCATTCCTGCACCGAGCGCACGCTCTGGCCGACTTCCAGGCCGATGTCCCACAGCAGCGTCAGGAACCGCTCGATGGAGTCACGGAAAACTTCATGATCGGCGCTGTCGAGCAGGATCAGCAGATCGATGTCGGAGTAGGGGTGCAGTTCGCCGCGCCCGTAGCCGCCGACCGCCACCAGGGCGATGTCGGCATCCTCGCTCCAGTTGAACTGCTCCCAGGCCTTTTGCAGGATGTTATCGACGAACCAGGCACGGTCCTCGATCAGCCGCCGAATGTCCCGGCCATTGCGAAAGCGCTGGTCGAGCACTTCGTGGGCCTGGCGGATCGCCTTCTTGAACGCCGAGATGGGACTTGCCTTCAGGGCCAGTTCGGCCTGGAACTGGCCGCGGTCGAAGAGTTCGGGATCCACCTGCGGCATTGAATGACTTTCCTTTCTATCTATATCTATAGGCTGGGTTCGGATCAGGCGGAAACGCGAGGGATGGTGTCATCGCTGCGCAGGGTGAAGATCTCGTAGCCGGTCTCGGTGACCAGCAAGGTGTGTTCCCACTGGGCCGACAGCTTGCGATCCTTGGTGATGGCAGTCCAGCCGTCGCCCAGCACCTTGGTGTCGGCGCGGCCCTGGTTGATCATCGGCTCGATGGTGAAGGTCATGCCCGCCTGCAGTTCCATGCCCGTGCCGGCGCGGCCGTAGTGCAGGATCTGCGGTTCTTCGTGGAATACCTTGCCGATGCCATGGCCGCAGAACTCGCGTACCACCGAGAAGCCGTTTTTCTGCGCGTGTTTCTGGATCACTTCGCCGATGTCCCCCAGGCGGCAGCCCGGCTTCACCAGTTCGATGGCCATGTACATGCACTCCTGGGTGACCTTGGACAGGCGCTGGGCCCACTCCGGCACGTTGCCGACATGGAACATGCGGCTGGTGTCGCCGTGAAAGCCGTCCTTGATGACGGTGACGTCGATGTTCAGGGTGTCGCCATCCTTCAACGGTTTTTCGTTGGGGATGCCGTGGCAGACCACGTGGTTGATCGAAGTGCAGATCGACTTCGGGAAGCCTTTGTAGTTGAGCGGGGCCGGGATGGCTTTCTGCTCGTTGACGATGTAGTCATGGCAGATGCGGTCCAGCTCTTCGGTGGTCACGCCAGGCTTGACGTAGTCGGCGATCATCTCCAGCACATCGGCGGCGAGTTTGCCGGCGACACGCATTTTGGCGATGTCCTCGGGAGTCTTGAGGGTAACGGTCATACAGGCTCTCTCTGCGCCCGACGGCGCTGTTCAAAACGAAATGGGCGGCGGATGATGCTTCACGTGGCCCTGAAAGAGGCGATTCTAACAGACGATCAGCGCAAATCCGCGTCCACATGCATCGCTTCTCTCTATAAGGGTGTTCATCCACTGCCCATGAAAGGGCTGTGGGAGGGGCTCCTCACCAGGATTTCAGAATCCGTGTTCCGTTTTCGCCCTTGCTGTGGTATAAAATGCGCCGCTTTCCGGGGATGACCCCGCAAGCTTAAATCCACACACGTGTCGACACGATGACCTGGGTGCCTTTGGCTTTATATAGCCGCTGGTTGGTCATTGGGATACGTGGAGGCCAAACCCGACTTATCAAGGAACTATCATGTCCCAAGTCAATATGCGCGATATGCTGAAGGCCGGTGTGCACTTCGGTCACCAGACCCGTTACTGGAACCCGAAAATGGGCAAGTACATTTTCGGCGCGCGTAACAAGATCCACATCATCAACCTTGAAAAAACCCTGCCGATGTTCAACGAAGCACTGACCTTCGTAGAGCGCCTGGCCCAGGGCAAAAACAAGATTCTGTTCGTCGGCACCAAGCGTTCCGCTGGCAAGATCGTTGCTGAAGAAGCAGCACGTTGCGGTTCGCCGTACGTCGATCACCGCTGGTTGGGCGGCATGCTGACCAACTTCAAGACCATTCGCGCTTCCATCAAGCGTCTGCGTGACCTTGAAGTCCAGTCCGAAGACGGTACTTTCGCCAAGCTGACCAAGAAAGAAGCGCTGATGCGCACTCGCGATCTTGAGAAGCTGGACCGCTCCCTGGGCGGTATCAAGGACATGGGCGGTCTGCCTGACGCACTGTTCGTGATCGACGTTGACCACGAGCGCATCGCGATCACCGAAGCCAACAAGCTGGGTATCCCGGTCATCGGCGTTGTCGACACCAACAGCAGCCCGGAAGGCGTTGACTACATCATCCCAGGCAACGATGACGCCATCCGCGCCATCCAGCTGTACATGGGTTCGATGGCTGACGCTGTTATCCGTGGTCGCAACAACGTGAATGGCGGCACCGAAGTCTTCGCTGAAGAAGCTCCGGCAGCAGCCGCTGAGTAATTGACGCCCTGGCGTTGACTCAGTAAGCAAAAAGGGGGCTTGGCCCCCTTTTTGCCACCTCGAAAACCATTTGCCGCCAGCGCAGTGACCTGTTTGTAACCTGCCGCGGCCTATAAGCAGTGGTTTTCCAGGAAGAATTGATCGCCCGTTCGATCGGGTGGAATGGTTGAAAACCTATCCAAGAGGATTTTGAAATGGCAGAGATTACTGCAGCGTTGGTCAAAGAACTGCGCGAGCGTACCGGCGAAGGCATGATGGACTGCAAGAAAGCCTTGACCAAGGCTGGCGGCGACATCGAGAAAGCCATTGATGACATGCGCGCTTCGGGCGCCATCAAGGCTGCCAAGAAAGCTGGCAACATTGCCGCTGAAGGCGCGATCGGCATCAAGGATGACGGTAAAGCTGCCGTTATCATCGAAGTCAACTCGCAGACTGACTTCCTGGCCCTGCAAGACGACTTCAAGGCATTCGTTGCCGCCAGCGTCGAAAAAGCATTCGCTGACAAACTGACCGACGCAGCTCCGCTGATCGCCGCTCAGGAATCGGCTCGTGAAGCCCTGGTTGCCAAAGTGGGCGAGAACGTCAACATTCGTCGCCTGGTTCGCGTCGAAGGTGATGTTGTCGGTTCCTACCTGCACGGTAACAAGATTGGCGTCGTCGTGGCCCTCAAAGGCGGCAACGTCGAGCTGGCCAAAGACATCGCGATGCACGTCGCTGCCAGCAACCCTGAGTTCCTGCTGCCGTCGGAAGTTTCCGCTGACGCCATCGAGCGTGAAAAAGCTGTGTTCATGCAGCTCAACGAAGACAAGATCAAAGGCAAGCCAGCCGAAATCGTTGAAAAAATGGTTGCCGGTCGTATCACCAAGTTCCTGGCTGAAGCCAGCCTGGTTGAGCAGGCGTTCGTCAAGAACCCTGAAATCAAGGTCGGTGAACTGGCCAAGAAAGGCGGCGCTGAAATCGTTTCCTTCACCTACTTCAAAGTGGGCGAAGGCATCGAGAAGCCAGTAGACAACTTCGCTGAAGAAGTTGCTGCTCAGCTGGCTGCCAGCAAGCAATAAGACAGTTTTTATAACTGTCGCCCTGAAGAGGCTGCCCGCTTAACGCGCGCAGCCTCTTTTTGGATGGGGATGCCGATTTTTATTGGTTTCCTGTCGGAACTGGCTTACAAAGCCGTGTTCCGATGGCGCTGTGTCAGCGTCAAGCTAGAGTGAACGCAGGCTGAAAACAGCTTGCAAAGAATTTTCGAAAATACGCCGCAGGAGAGATTCGCAATGGCTCAGCAGGGCAGTGGTTATCAGGCTCGCTATAAACGCATTCTACTCAAGCTTAGCGGCGAGGCCCTGATGGGCTCGGAAGAGTTCGGGATCGATCCGAAAGTGCTGGATCGCATGGCCCTGGAAGTCGGCCAGCTGGTCGGGATCGGCGTTCAGGTCGGTCTGGTCATCGGCGGCGGCAACCTGTTCCGCGGCGCAGCGCTGAGCGCGGCCGGCATGGATCGGGTCACGGGCGACCACATGGGCATGCTGGCCACTGTGATGAACGCCCTGGCTATGCGTGACGCGCTGGAGCGTGCCAATATCTCGGCCATCGTGATGTCGGCCATTTCCATGGTTGGCGTAACCGATCACTACGACCGCCGCAAAGCCATGCGCCACCTCAATGCCAAGGAAGTGGTGATTTTTGCCGCCGGTACCGGTAATCCGTTCTTTACCACGGATTCGGCCGCCTGCCTGCGAGCGATCGAGATCGATGCCGATGTCGTGCTCAAGGCAACCAAGGTCGATGGCGTCTATACCGCTGACCCGTTCAAGGACCCGCATGCCGAGAAGTTCGATCATCTGACCTACGATGAAGTGCTGGATCGCAAGCTGGGTGTAATGGATCTGACGGCTATCTGCCTGTGCCGCGACCACAAGATGCCGCTGCGCGTCTTTAACATGAACAAGCCCGGTGCCCTGCTGAATATCGTCCATGGCGGCGCCGAAGGAACACTGATCGAGGAAGTTCAACAATGATCAACGAAATCAAGAAAGACGCTGAACAGCGCATGCAGAAATCCCTGGAGTCCCTGGCACACAACTTCGGTCGCATCCGCACCGGCCAGGCGCACCCGAGCATCCTTGAAGGCGTGATGGTGCCGTACTACGGCTCCGACACCCCGATCAAGCAAGTGGCCAACATCACCGTCAAGGACGCTCGCACCCTGCAGGTCGTGGCCTTTGAGCGCAACATGCTGGGCGCAGTCGACAAGGCCATCGGCAGTGCCGGCCTGAACCTGAACCCGACCAACCTGGGTGAGCTGCTGCTGATCTCCATGCCGGCCCTGACCGAGGAGACCCGCAAGGGCTTCACCAAGCAGGCCCGTGATGTGGCTGAAGACGCCCGTGTTGCCGTGCGCAACATCCGTCGTGATGCCAACAGCCAGCTCAAGGACCTGGTCAAGGAAAAGGAAATCAGCGAAGACGAAGAGCGTCGTGCCACTGGCGAGATCGACGACCTGACCAAGAAGTACGTGGCTAAGATCGACGCGGATTTGGCGCAGAAAGAAAAAGACCTGATGGCCGTATAAGGGTCTCGTTTTCATGGAAAAGACCAAGCAGGCCGTGCCGTTCGCGGTGCCGCGCCACGTGGCGATCATCATGGACGGCAATAATCGCTGGGCCAAGAAACGCTTTATGCCTGGCGTCGCCGGGCACAAGGCGGGGGTCGATGCGGTTCGTGCGGTCATCGAGGTGTGCGCCGAGGCAGGGGTCGAGGTGCTGACCCTGTTCGCCTTCTCCAGTGAGAACTGGCAGCGTCCGGCCGATGAAGTCAGTGCCTTGATGGACCTGTTCCTCAAGGCTCTGCGTCGTGAGTCCAAGCGCCTCAACGATAACAAGATCTGCCTGCGGATCATCGGTGATCGCTCGCGCTTCCATCCTGAATTGCAGGCTGCGATGCGCGAAGCCGAGACTGCGACTGCGGGCGCCGATCGGTTTGTCCTGCAGATCGCCGCCAACTATGGTGGTCAGTGGGACATTGCCCAGGCTGCCCAGCGGCTGGCGCGGGAAGTCCAGGCCGGGCACTTGCGCCCGGAAGACATCACGCCGGAACTGCTGCAGACCTGCCTGGCGACCGGCGACCTGCCGTTGCCGGACCTGTGCATCCGTACCGGTGGCGACCATCGCATCAGCAACTTCCTGCTCTGGCAGTTGGCATATGCCGAGTTGTACTTCTCCGACCTGTTCTGGCCGGACTTCAAACACGAAGCCATGCGCACCGCACTGGCCGATTTCGCTTCCCGTCAGCGTCGCTTCGGTAAAACGAGCGAGCAGATCGAAGCTGGAGCCCGGGTTTAATGCTCAAACAACGAATCATCACTGCCTTGATCCTGTTGCCCATCGCCCTGGGCGGTTTCTTCCTGCTCGAAGGCGCCAGTTTTGCGCTGTTCATCGGGCTGGTCGTGACCTTGGGGGCGTGGGAATGGGCGCGGCTGGCGGGTTTTCCTGCGCAGTCGGCGCGAGTGGCCTACGCAGCGGCCGTGGCGGCCATGCTGTTCATCATGTACGTGGTGCCCGGGCTCGCGCCTTGGGTGTTGGGTGCCGCGGTGCTGTGGTGGGCGACAGCGACCTTCCTGGTCCTGACCTACCCGCAGACTACGCATCATTGGGCCAATGCGGCGACCAAACTGGTGATCGGCCTGCTGATCCTGCTGCCGGCCTGGCAAGGGCTGATCTGGATCAAGCAAGGCCCGCTGGGCAATTGGCAGATCATGGCCGTGATGGTGCTGGTCTGGGGGGCCGACGTCGGCGCCTATTTTTCCGGCAAGGCCTTCGGCAAGCGTAAGCTGGCGCCGAAAGTCAGCCCTGGCAAGAGCTGGGAAGGAGTCTATGGTGGCCTGGTCCTGAGCCTGGTGATCACCACTGTGGTCGGCTTCGTGCGGGACTGGACGGTCGCGCAGCTGCTGATGGGCCTTATGGGTGCCGCCTTGATCGTATTTGTGTCTGTGGTCGGTGACCTGACCGAAAGCATGTTCAAGCGTCAGTCGGGGATCAAGGACAGCAGTAACCTGCTGCCCGGTCACGGCGGCGTGCTGGATCGCATCGACAGCCTTACCGCCGCGATTCCGATCTTTGCCGTGCTGTTGTGGATGGCGGCGTCGTGAGTCGCCCCCAGCAGATCACTGTCCTTGGTGCGACCGGTTCGATCGGCCTGAGTACGCTTGACGTCATCGGCCGGCACCCGGAGCGTTACCAGGTGTTCGCCCTCAGTGGCTTCACGCGCATGAGTGAATTGCTGGCCTTGTGCATACGCCACACGCCGCGGTTTGCCGTGGTGCCTGAAGCCGCTGTGGCGCGGGCGCTGCAGGACGATCTGCGCGCAGCCGGCCTGCAAACTCGCGTGCTGGTGGGGGAGGAAGGCCTCTGCCAAGTAGCTTCCGCCCCAGAAGTCGATGCCGTGATGGCGGCAATCGTCGGTGCGGCGGGCTTGCGTCCGACGCTGGCGGCGGTGGAAGCCGGCAAGAAGATCCTGCTGGCCAACAAAGAAGCGCTGGTGATGTCCGGCGCGCTGTTCATGCAGGCTGTGCGCAAAAGCGGTTCGGTGTTGCTGCCTATCGACAGCGAGCACAATGCGATTTTTCAATGCATGCCGCAGGATTTTTCCCGTGGCCTCGGCGCGGTGGGTGTCCGGCGGATCTTGCTGACAGCCTCCGGTGGTCCGTTCCGGCAGACGCCGCTGGAAGAATTGGTGCATGTTTCACCCGAGCAGGCCTGTGCCCACCCGAACTGGTCCATGGGACGCAAGATTTCCGTGGATTCGGCCAGCATGATGAACAAGGGGCTGGAGCTGATCGAGGCCTGCTGGCTATTCGATGCCAAGCCGTCCCAGGTCGAGGTGGTGATTCATCCCCAGAGCGTGATTCACTCCCTGGTGGACTATGTCGACGGTTCGGTGCTGGCCCAGTTGGGCAATCCGGACATGCGCACCCCGATCGCCAATGCCCTGGCCTGGCCGGAGCGCATCGATTCGGGTGTTGCGCCGCTGGACCTGTTCGCCATCGCTCGCCTGGATTTCCAGGCGCCCGATGAGCAGCGTTTCCCCTGCCTGCGCCTGGCGCGCCAGGCGGCCGAGGCGGGCGACAGCGCGCCGGCCATGCTTAACGCCGCCAATGAAGTGGCGGTTGCAGCGTTTCTCGATGGGCGTGTCCGTTACCCCGAGATCGCGAGTATCATCGAGGAAGTCTTGAATCTCGAGGCCGTGGTTTCGGTCAATGACCTCGATACGGTATTTACGGTGGATGCCAGGGCTCGTGAGTTGGCGGGCCAATGGCTGCAGCGCCACGGGCGTTGAGGCTGCGATACGTTAGCCAGGGTTGCCCTGGACAGGATTGCGGAGAAAACAGATGAGCGCGCTCTATATGATTGTCGGCACCCTGGTTGCCTTGGGGGTGTTGGTCACATTTCACGAATTCGGTCATTTCTGGGTCGCGCGGCGCTGTGGCGTCAAGGTCCTGCGTTTTTCCGTGGGCTTTGGCATGCCCTTGCTGCGCTGGCATGACAAGAAAGGCACCGAGTTCGTCGTAGCGGCCATCCCGCTGGGCGGCTACGTCAAGATGCTCGATGAGCGCGAAGGCGAAGTCCCGGCCGACCAGCTCGATCAATCCTTCAATCGCAAGACCGTCCGTCAGCGTATCGCCATTGTCGCCGCGGGGCCGATCGCCAATTTCCTGCTGGCCATGGTGTTTTTCTGGGGCCTGGCCATGCTGGGCAGCGAGCAGGTGCGTCCGGTCATCGGTGCGGTGGAGGCGGGTAGCGTTGCCGCCCGTGCCGGGCTGGGTGCCGGGCAGGAAATCGTCGCTATCGATGGCGAGCCGACCTCGGGCTGGGCGGCGGTCAATCTGCAGCTGGTGCGTCGCCTGGGTGAGAGCGGTTCGTTGCAATTGATGGTGCGCGAGCAGGGCTCCACGGTGGATTCGCCTCGTGAACTGGTCTTGGACAAATGGCTCAAGGGCGCCGACGAGCCGGATCCGATCCGGTCCCTGGGGATCCGCCCATGGCGTCCGGCGATGCCGCCGATACTCGCCGAACTCGATCCGAAAGGCCCGGCCCAGGCTGCTGGTCTGAAGACCGGCGATCGGTTGCTGGCACTCGACGACCAACTGGTCAGCGACTGGCAACAGGTGGTCGATTCGGTCCGTGTACGTCCGGATACCAAGATTGTGCTGCGCATCGAGCGCGACGGTGCTCCAATCGATGTCCCGGTGACCCTGGCCGCCCGCGGCGAGAGCAAGGCACCGAGCGGTTACCTGGGAGCGGGCGTCAAGGCTGTCGACTGGCCGCCGGAAATGATTCGCGAGGTCAGCTTCGGCCCTGTGGCGGCGATTGGCGAGGGTGCGCGTCGTACCTGGACCATGAGCGTCCTGACGCTGGACTCGCTCAAGAAAATGTTGTTCGGCGAGCTCTCGGTAAAAAACTTGAGTGGACCGATAACCATTGCTAAAGTGGCGGGCGCTTCTGCCCAGTCGGGCGTCGCTGATTTCCTGAATTTCCTTGCTTATCTGAGCATTAGCCTGGGGGTTCTGAATTTGCTGCCCATCCCGGTACTGGATGGGGGGCATCTGCTGTTTTATCTGATCGAGTGGGCGCGTGGTCGTCCCTTGTCGGATCGGGTGCAGGGTTGGGGGATACAGATCGGTATCAGCTTGGTGGTCGGGGTTATGTTGCTTGCCCTCGTCAACGATCTGGGTCGTCTGTAACGCTTCGCTGAATTGCGAATCTGCCGCATTTTGCGGCAGTTTGTTTATTGCCAGTTGGAATAAGAAAGGACTTCATGAAACGTCTGCTGCTAACTGCGGTTCTCACCGTATTGATGATCGCCGAAGTTCACGCCGAGTCCTTCACTATCTCTGATATTCGCGTCAATGGCCTCCAGCGGGTCTCCGCGGGTAGCGTCTTTGGTGCCTTGCCGTTGAACGTCGGCGAGCAGGCGGATGATCGGCGCCTGGTGGAATCCACGCGTGCGCTGTTCAAGACCGGCTTCTTTCAAGATATCCAACTGGGCCGTGACGGCAATGTCCTGGTCATCACCGTTGTCGAGCGCCCGTCGGTCGCCAGTATCGAGATCGAAGGCAACAAGGCGATCTCCACTGAAGACCTGATGAAAGGCCTCAAGCAATCCGGCCTGGCCGAAGGCGAGATCTTCCAGCGCGCCACCCTCGAAGGTGTACGTAACGAACTGCAACGCCAGTACGTTGCCCAGGGCCGCTACTCGGCCACTGTCGACACCGAAGTGGTGCCGCAGCCGCGCAACCGCGTTGGCCTGAAGGTCAACATCAACGAAGGCACCGTGGCAGCCATCCAGCACATCAACGTGGTGGGCAACACGGTTTTCCCTGACGAAGACCTGATCGACCTGTTCGAACTCAAGACCACCAACTGGCTGTCGTTCTTCAAGAACGACGACAAGTACGCCCGTGAAAAACTCTCCGGTGACCTGGAGCGCCTGCGTTCCTACTACCTGGACCGCGGCTACATCAACATGGACATCGCCTCGACCCAGGTGTCCATCACCCCGGACAAGAAGCACGTCTACATCACTGTCAACGTCAACGAAGGCGAGAAGTACACCGTTCGTGACGTCAAGCTCAGCGGCGACCTGAAAGTGCCTGAAGACCAGGTCAAGTCGCTGCTGCTGGTGCAGAAGGGCCAGGTGTTCTCGCGCAAGCTGATGACCACCACGTCCGAGCTGATCACCCGTCGCCTGGGTAACGAGGGCTACACCTTCGCCAACGTCAACGGCGTGCCACAGCCGCACGATGAAGACCACACCGTCGACATCACCTTCGCCGTGGACCCGGGCAAGCGTGCCTACGTCAACCGCATCAACTTCCGTGGCAACACCAAGTCCGAGGACGAAGTGCTGCGCCGTGAAATGCGCCAGATGGAAGGTGGCTGGGCCTCGACCTACCTGATCGACCAGTCCAAGACTCGCCTGGAGCGCCTGGGCTTCTTCAAGGAAGTCAACGTCGAGACCCCGGCCGTACCGGGCGTCGATGACCAGGTCGATGTGAACTACAGCGTCGAAGAGCAGGCTTCCGGCTCGATCACCGCCAGCGTCGGTTTCGCCCAGAGCGCCGGCCTGATCCTCGGTGGCTCGATCACCCAGAACAACTTCCTGGGTACCGGTAACAAAGTCAGCATCGGCTTGACCCGCAGTGAGTACCAGACCCGCTACAACTTCGGTTACGTGGACCCCTACTGGACCGCTGATGGTGTGAGCCTGGGCTACAACGCCTTCTACCGCACCACCGACTATGACGAGCTCGATTCCGATATCTCCAGCTATGCGGTGGACAGCTACGGTGTCGGCGCCAACGTGGGTTACCCGATCAGCGAGACTTCGCGCCTGACCTTCGGCCTCACCGCCCAGCAGGACAAGATCAACACCGGTAAGTACACCGTTGACGAGATTTTTGACTTCGTTAAGAAGGAAGGCGACAGCTACCTGAACTTCAAGGCGTCTGCCGGTTGGTCCGAATCGACCCTGAACAAGGGCGTACTGGCGACCCGTGGTCATTCCCAGAGCCTGGTTCTGGAAACGACTACGCCTGGCAGCGACCTGTCGTTCTTCAAGCTCGACTATCGTGGCCAGCTGTTCCAGCCGTTGACCGACAACTACACCATGCGCCTGCACACCGAGCTGGGCTACGGTGATGGCTACGGTTCGACCGATGGCCTGCCGTTCTACGAGAACTACTACGCCGGTGGTTTCAACTCGGTGCGTGGCTTCAAGGACAGTACCCTTGGCCCGCGTAGTACGCCGAGTCGTGGTGCTGCTGTTACGGGGAACACCGGTACCGTGGCAGACCCGGATCAGGATCCGCTGCCATTCGGTGGTAACGTCTTGATTCAAGGTGGTTTGGAAGTTCTGTTCCCAATGCCGTTCGTCAAGGACCAACGTTCCCTGCGCACCTCGGTATTCTGGGACGTGGGTAACGTTTTCGACTCCAGTTGCGATGACACCACCAACGTCAACGGCACCAAGTCCAACGCTAAGTGCAACGACATCAGCCTGAGCAACATGGCCAGTTCCGTCGGCGTGGGTGTGACCTGGGTCACCGCGCTGGGTCCTTTGAGCTTCGCATTGGCGATGCCGATCAAGAAACCGGATGACGCTGAAACCCAAGTGTTCCAATTCTCCCTCGGCCAGACGTTCTAAGCGCCTGACCCATGACAACGACAATGGATTTTGTAGGAGTACATCGTGCGTAAGTTGACTCAATTGGTTCTCCTGGCGACCGTACTGGTCGCCGGTCCGGCTTTTGCCGACATGAAGATCGCCGTGCTGAATTATCAGATGGCCCTGCTGGAATCCGACGCGGCGAAGAAATACGCCGTGGATGCGGAGAAGAAATTCGGCCCGCAACTGACCAAGCTCAAGGGCCTGGAAAGCAGCGCCAAGGGCATTCAGGATCGTCTGGTAGCCGGTGGCGACAAGATGGCTCAGGGCGAGCGTGAGCGTCTGGAGCTTGAATTCAAGCAAAAGGCCCGTGACTTCCAGTTCCAGTCCAAGGAGCTGAACGAAGCGAAAGCTGTTGCCGACCGCGAAATGCTCAAGCAACTCAAGCCGAAACTCGACAGCGCCGTGGAAGAAGTCATCAAGAAAGGTGGTTTTGACCTGGTGTTCGAGCGTGGCGCAGTGATCGATGTCAAGCCTCAATATGACATCACGCGCCAGGTGATCGAGCGCATGAATCAGCTGAAGTAATCCATGACAGCGACTATCAAGCTCGGCCAGTTGGCCGAGTTCCTCGGCGCCACCCTGCGTGGCGACCCGGAGAAGGCAATTACTGGGCTAGCCACTTTGCAAGAGGCTGGCCCAGCTCAGTTGAGCTTTCTGGCAAATCCTCAGTACCGCAAGTACCTGGCCGACAGCCGGGCGGCCGCGCTGTTGCTCAAGGCCGCGGATGCCGATGGGTTTGCCGGCGATGCCCTGATCGTGCCCGATCCGTACCTGGCGTATGCCCGCATTTCCCATCTGTTCGATCCCAAGCCGAAATCGGCTGCCGGTATTCATCCCAGCGCAGTGATCGCGGCAGATGCTGTGGTTGATCCCACGGCCAGTGTCGGCCCATTCGTGGTCATCGAAAGCGCGGCCCGTATCGGTGCCGGCGTCACGCTGGGTGCCCATTGTGTCATTGGCGCACGCTGCGAGATCGGCGAAGGCGGCTGGCTGGCACCACGGGTCACCCTGTATCACGATGTGCGCATCGGCCAGCGGGTCGTGATTCAGTCCGGCGCAGTACTGGGCGGCGAAGGGTTCGGGTTTGCCAACGAGAAAGGCATCTGGCAGAAAATTGCCCAGATCGGCGGCGTCACCATTGGCGATGACGTGGAGATTGGCGTCAACACCGCGATCGACCGCGGCGCCCTGGCCGACACGGTCATCGGCAATGGCGTCAAGCTCGACAACCAGATCCAGATCGCCCACAACGTCCAGGTCGGTGACCACACCGCCATGGCCGCCTGCGTGGGCATCTCCGGCAGCACCAAGATCGGCAAGCACTGCATGCTCGCCGGTGGCGTGGGGCTGGTGGGCCATATCGATATCTGTGACAACGTGTTCCTGACCGGGATGACCATGGTGACCCACTCGATTACCGAGCCAGGTGCCTACTCTTCCGGTACGGCCATGCAGCCGGCAGCCGAATGGCGCAAGAGCGCGGCGCGTATCCGCCAGCTCGACGACATCGCGCGGCGCCTCAAGCAGGTGGAAAAGCGTGTAGGGGACGTGACCCCTGGCGGTAATGCTTCATCAGATGGCTGATACCATTTCCATATCAAGTGTGCACAGCCGTTAGGGCATCTTGATTTGCTAGCGGAGTGCGCGTCACTCGTGCGCTTCCAATCTTTACATAGGCTTCCCCCCGAAATGATGGACATCAACGAGATTCGCGAATACCTGCCTCACCGTTACCCGTTCCTGCTGGTGGATCGGGTGGTGGACCTGGACGTTGAAGGCAAGCGCATTCGCGCCTACAAGAATGTCAGCATCAACGAGCCGTTCTTCAATGGTCACTTCCCCGCGCATCCAATCATGCCGGGCGTATTGATCATCGAGGCGATGGCTCAGGCTGCCGGGATCCTTGGTTTCAAAATGCTCGACGTAAAGCCTGCCGACGGCACGCTCTATTACTTCGTTGGCTCCGACAAGCTGCGTTTCCGTCAGCCGGTCACTCCGGGCGATCAGTTGATCCTCGAAGCCAAGTTCATCAGTTGCAAGCGCCAGATCTGGAAATTCGAATGCCAGGCTTCGGTCGACGGCAAGCCAGTCTGCTCCGCTGAAATCATCTGTGCGGAACGCAAACTATGAGTTTGATTGACCCTCGCGCAATCATCGATCCGACGGCCGTTCTGGCCGCCGATGTCGAGGTCGGCCCGTGGTCGATTGTCGGCGCAGGTGTGGAAATCGGCGAGGGTACGGTGATCGGTCCCCACGTAATTCTCAAGGGACCGACCCGGATTGGTCGGCACAATCGCATCTACCAGTTTTCTTCGGTAGGCGAGGACACGCCCGATCTCAAGTACAAAGGTGAGGAAACCCGTCTGGTCATCGGCGATCACAACGTGATCCGCGAAGGCGTGACGATTCACCGTGGCACCGTTCAGGATCGTTCCGAAACGACCCTGGGCGACCACAACCTGATCATGGCCTATGCGCACATCGGCCATGACAGCGTCATCGGCAACCATTGCATCCTGGTCAACAACACCGCCCTGGCCGGCCATGTGCACGTGGACGATTGGGCGATCCTGTCCGGGTTCACCCTGGTGCACCAGTATTGCCATATCGGCGCCCACAGCTTCTCTGGCATGGGCACCGCCATCGGCAAGGACGTCCCGGCCTATGTCACGGTGTTCGGCAACCCGGCCGAAGCCCGCAGCATGAACTTCGAAGGCATGCGCCGTCGTGGGTTCAGCGAAGAGGCGATTACGGCGCTGCGTCGCGCCTACAAGGTCGTGTATCGCCAGGGCCTGACGGTCGAGCAGGCACTCGCCGAACTGGCCGAGGCTTCGGCGCAACACCCGGAAGTCGCGATCTTCCGCGATTCCATCCAGTCTTCGACCCGCGGCATCACTCGCTGACCATGGCTAATTTGCGTGTTGCACTGGTGGCGGGAGAGGCTTCCGGTGACATTCTGGGCGCCGGTCTGATGCGCGCGCTCAAGGCGCAGCATCCCGCTGTCGAATTCATTGGTGTTGGCGGGCCGTTGATGGAGGCCGAAGGCCTGACGTCCTATTTTCCGATGGAACGCCTGTCGGTGATGGGCCTGGTGGAAGTGCTCGGCCGCCTGCGCGAGCTGCTGGCCCGGCGCAAAAAGCTGATCCAGACCCTGATCGACGAAAAACCGGATGTGTTCATCGGCATCGATGCGCCGGATTTCACCCTCAATATCGAACTCAAGTTACGTCAGGCCGGTATCAAGACCGTGCATTACGTCAGCCCGTCGGTCTGGGCCTGGCGGCAGAAGCGGGTGCTGAAGATTCGCGAAGGTTGCGACCTGATGCTGACGCTGCTGCCGTTCGAAGCCCGGTTCTATGAAGAGAAGGGCGTGCCGGTGCGGTTTGTCGGGCACACCCTGGCCGATACCATTCCCCTGCAAGCCGACCGCGATGCGGCCCGCCAGGCGTTGGGCCTGCCCGAGGGACCGCTGGTGGCCTTGATGCCCGGCAGCCGGGGCGGCGAAGTGAGTCGCCTGGGCGGCCTGTTTTTCGATGCCGCCGAACGCCTTCGGGCGCTGCGCCCCGGTGTCCGTTTTGTCCTGCCGTGTGCCAGTGCGCCGCGTCGCGCCCAGTTGGAAGCGCTGCTGGTTGGCCGCGATTTGCCGGTGACGCTGCTTGACGGTCGTTCCCACGAAGCGTTGGCGGCCTGCGATGCCGTGTTGATTGCCTCCGGCACCGCTACCCTTGAGGCGCTGTTATATAAACGCCCGATGGTGGTCGCCTATCGCCTGGCGCCGCTGACATTCTGGATTCTCAAACGCATGGTCAAGAGCCCCTACGTGTCCTTGCCGAACCTGTTGGCCCAGCGCTTGCTGGTGCCGGAGCTGTTGCAGGACGAGGCGACCGCCGAGGCGCTGGCCACCACGCTGTCGCCCTTGATCGACGGCGGCGAGGAACAGACCCGAGGCTTTGACGAAATCCACCGTACCTTGCGTCGTGATGCTTCCAACCAGGCGGCTGACGCGGTACTGACCCTGATTGGCGCAAAACCATGAGCAACTCGAAGCTACAGATGGGCCTGGACTTCAACCTGGTCGCCGAAGTGGAAGAACTGGTGGCGGGTGTCGATGAAGTGGGGCGTGGCCCGTTGTGCGGCGCGGTGGTGACGGCGGCGGTGATTCTCGATCCGAAGCGGCCGATCCTGGGTCTCAACGATTCGAAGAAGCTTACTGAAGCCCGTCGCGAAAAACTCTACGACGAGATCTGCGAGAAAGCCCTGAGCTGGTGCATCGCCCGGGCCGAAGTCGAAGAAATCGATGAGCTCAATATCCTGCACGCCACCATGCTTGCCATGCAGCGTGCGGTGCAGGGCCTGCACATCACGCCGAAACTGGCGATGATCGATGGCAATCGCTGCCCGAAACTGTCGATGCGCGCCGAAGCGGTGATCCAGGGCGACGCCAAGGTGCCGGCCATCGCGGCGGCCTCGATCCTGGCGAAGGTCAGTCGCGACCGGGAAATGGCCGCCTTCGAATTGATTTACCCGGGCTATGGCATCGGCGGCCACAAGGGTTACCCGACCCCCGTTCATCTCGAAGCCCTGGCGCGCCTTGGGCCAACGCCGATCCATCGGCGTTCGTTCGCCCCGGTGCGGCTGGCTTATGAGGCACGTGATGGCTTGATCGAAAGGATATAGCGAAAGCGTCGCAATGCCCTGCATGCCCTGTAGGAGCTGGCGAAGCCTGCGATCTTTTGATCCTGATCTTTCACTCTCGACTCAATCGGCAGTGGAAAGATCGCAGCCTCGCTTCGCTCGACAGCTCCTACATGTTTTACCCAAGGCCCGGTACAATCCGGGCCTTGTTGTTTTCATGACTTAACGCAGGATCACTATGCCGGCTTCATTCGTTCATCTACGCCTGCACACTGAATACTCCCTGGTCGACGGTCTGGTGCGGATCAAGCCCCTGGTCAAGACCCTGGTGGGCATGAACATGCCTGCCGTGGCGGTCACCGACCAGAACAACATGTGTTCGCTGGTCAAGTTCTACAAGGCCGCCATGGGCGCCGGGATCAAGCCGATCTGTGGCGCCGACCTGTGGCTGTCGAACAAGGACCCGGACGCGCCGCTGAGCCGTATCAGCCTGTTGGTGATGAACGCCCTGGGTTATCGCAACCTCACCGAGCTGATCTCCCGTGGTTTTATCGACGGCCAGCGCAACGGCTCGATCATCATTGAACGCGAGTGGGTGGCCGAGGCCAGCGAAGGGCTGATCATGCTGTCGGCGGCCAAGGAGGGTGAAATCGGCCTGGCCCTGCTCAGTGGCAATCCCGAGGAAGCCGAGACCCTGGCCCGTGACTGGATGTCGGTGTTCCCGGATCGCTTCTACATCGAAGTGCAGCGCACCCATCGTCCCAATGATGAAGAACACCTGCATGCCGCCGTGGCCCTGGCCGACAAGATCGGCGCGCCGCTGGTGGCGACCAACGATGTGCGGTTCATCAAGCAGGACGATTTCGAAGCTCACGAAACCCGCGTCTGCATCGGTGAGGGCCGGGCCCTCGACGATCCGCGTCGGTCGAAGAACTACAGCAACCAGCAATACCTCAAGAGCGCCGAGGAAATGGCCGAGTTGTTCAGCGACCTGCCCGAGGCGCTGGAAAACACCGTCGAGATCGCCAAGCGCTGCAACATCGACGTGAAGCTGGGCAAACACTTCCTGCCCAACTTCCCGATTCCCGATGGCATGACCATCGACGAGTATTTCCGCAAGGTGTCCTTCGACGGCCTTGAGGAGCGCCTTAGCGTCCTGCTGCCCAAGGACACCACCGAAGATTACGAAGCCAAGCGCCAGGTCTATGTCGATCGGTTGAATTTCGAGCTGGATATCATCATCCAGATGGGCTTCCCCGGTTACTTCCTGATCGTGATGGACTTCATCCAGTGGGCCAAGAGCAACGGCGTGCCGGTGGGCCCGGGCCGTGGGTCGGGTGYCGGGTCGCTGGTGGCCTATGTGCAGAAGATCACCGACCTCGACCCGCTGGAATATGACCTGCTGTTCGAACGTTTCCTCAACCCGGAACGGGTATCCATGCCCGACTTCGACGTCGACTTCTGCATGGACGGTCGCGACCGCGTGATCGACTACGTGGCCGAGAAATATGGCCGCAACGCCGTGAGCCAGATCATCACCTTCGGTTCCATGGCCGCCAAGGCGGTGGTGCGCGACGTGGCGCGGGTGCAGGGCAAGTCCTACGGTTTGGCGGATCGTCTGTCGAAGATGATTCCGTTCGAAGTCGGCATGACCCTGGAGAAGGCCTACGAGCAGGAAGAAATCCTGCGGGACTTCATCAAGGTCGACGAAGAAGCCGCCGAGATCTGGGAGATGGCCCGCAAGCTCGAAGGCGTGGTGCGTAACGTCGGCAAGCACGCCGGGGGCGTGGTGATCGCGCCGACCAAGCTGACTGACTTCTCGCCGATCTATTGCGACGAAGAGGGCGACGGCCTGGTGACCCAGTTCGACAAGGATGACGTCGAGGCGGCGGGCCTGGTGAAGTTCGACTTCCTCGGCCTGCGCACCCTGACGATCATCGACTGGGCGCTGAAAACCATCAACCGTGACCGGGCCAAGGTCGGCGAAGAACCGCTGGACATTGCCTTCATCCCGCTGGATGACAAACCGACCTACAGCCTGCTGCAAAAAGCCGAAACCACGGCGGTGTTCCAGCTTGAATCCCGGGGCATGAAGGAGCTGATCAAAAAGCTCAAGCCCGACTGCCTGGAAGACCTGATCGCACTGGTGGCCCTGTTCCGTCCGGGCCCGTTGCAATCGGGCATGGTGGATGACTTCATCAACCGTAAGCACGGCCGCGCCGAGCTGGCGTACCCGCACTCGGACTATCAGTACGAAGGCTTGAAACCGGTGCTGGCACCGACCTACGGCATCATCCTGTATCAGGAACAGGTGATGCAGATTGCCCAGGTCATGGCCGGTTATACCCTCGGCGGCGCGGACATGTTGCGTCGGGCGATGGGTAAGAAAAAGCCCGAGGAAATGGCCAAGCAGCGCGGCGGTTTCATTGAGGGTTGCGCCACCAACGGCATCGACCCTGACCTGGCCGGTAACATTTTCGACCTGGTGGAAAAGTTCGCCGGCTACGGCTTCAACAAATCCCACTCCGCCGCCTATGGCCTGGTGTCGTACCAGACCGCGTGGCTGAAGGCGCACTACCCGGCGCCGTTCATGGCCGCGGTACTGTCGGCGGATATGCACAACACCGACAAGGTCGTGACCTTGATCGAAGAAGTGCGGACCATGAAGCTGCGCCTCGACGCACCGGACGTGAACGCCTCGGAGTTCAAGTTCACGGTGAACGACGAAGGCCGCATCATTTACGGCCTGGGCGCGATCAAGGGTGTGGGCGAGGGGCCGGTGGAAGCCATCACCGAAGCGCGCCAGGACGGGCCGTTCAAGGACCTGTTCGATTTCTGCGCCCGGGTTGACCTCAAGCGCATCAACAAGCGCACCCTCGACGGTTTGATCCGCAGTGGTGCCCTGGACCGGCTGGGGCCTTACTTCCAGGATGAGCCCAAGGCCTACCAGGCCAACATCGACCGCAACCGCGCGGTGTTGCTGGCGGCGATGGAGGAGGCGATCAAGGCCGCCGAACAGACTGCCCGTACCCATGACAGTGGCCACGCCGACCTGTTTGGCGGGCTGTTCGTCGAAGAAGACGCCGATGTCTACGGCAACCATCGCAAGGCCAAGGAGCTGACCCTCAAGGAGCGCCTCAAGGGTGAGAAAGACACCTTGGGCCTGTACCTCACCGGTCACCCGATCGACGAATACGAAGGCGAGATCCGCCGCTTCGCCCGTCAGCGCATCATCGACCTCAAGCCGGCGCGCGATACGCAAACCGTCGCCGGCATGATCATCGCCCTGCGGGTGATGAAGAACAAAAAGGGCGACAAGATGGGCTTCATTACCCTCGACGACCGCTCCGGGCGCATCGAGGCCTCATTGTTCGCCGATGCGTTCCACTCGGCGCAGTCGCTGTTGCAGACCGACGCGATGGTGGTGGTGGAAGGCGAAGTCAGCAACGATGATTTTTCCGGTGGCCTGCGACTGCGGGTCAAGCGGGTGATGAGCATGGAAGATGCCCGTACCAACCTGGCCGAAAGCCTGCGCCTGAAGTTGCAGACCCAGGATCTCAAGGGCGATCAGCTACGCTGGTTGGGCGAATTGTTCAAGCGCCATCGCGGTGCTTGCCCGATCACCATGGAGTACGTACGCCCCGACGCCAAGGCTGTGTTGCAGTTCGGCGAAGGCTGGCGGATCGATCCGGCGGATGCGTTGATTCAAGCCTTGCGTGACCAGTTCGGCAAAGACAACGTCTTCCTCCAATACCGTTGACGGCCAGGGGCCATTCTTGAAACCGGAATACCCCTGATCTCGACCCGATTTTTTAATCTCGACCTGAACGCGCCTCTCCCTTAAGGTAGGCGCGAATAGACAACCGGCCGGCCCAAGCTCTCTTGGACGTCGACCCAAGACGGACGCCTATGAACCCGAATTTTCTAGATTTCGAACAGCCGATCGCCGACCTGCAAGCCAAGATCGAAGAGTTGCGCTTGGTCGGTAATGACAATTCGCTGAATATCGGCGATGAAATCTCTCGTCTGCAAGACAAAAGCCGCACGCTGACCGAGGACATCTTCGGCAAGCTGACCAGCTGGCAGATCGCCCGCCTGGCGCGTCATCCACGTCGTCCCTATACCCTGGACTACATCGACCACATCTTCACCGAGTTCGATGAGCTGCATGGCGACCGTCACTTCTCCGACGACGCCGCGATCGTCGGCGGTGTCGCCCGTCTGGACGACCAGCCGGTGATGGTTATCGGCCATCAGAAAGGCCGCGAAGTGCGCGAGAAAGTGCGCCGCAACTTCGGCATGCCGCGTCCGGAAGGCTACCGCAAGGCCTGCCGCCTGATGGAAATGGCCGAGCGCTTCAAGATGCCGATCCTGACCTTCATCGACACGCCGGGTGCCTACCCGGGCATCGACGCCGAAGAGCGCAACCAGAGCGAAGCAATTGCCTGGAACCTGCGCGTCATGGCGCGCCTGAAAACCCCGATCATCGCCACTGTAATTGGCGAAGGTGGTTCCGGCGGTGCACTGGCCATCGGTGTCTGCGACCAGTTGAACATGCTGCAATATTCCACCTATGCGGTGATCTCGCCGGAAGGCTGCGCCTCGATCCTGTGGAAAACCGCCGAGAAGGCGCCGGATGCTGCTGAGGCCATGGGCATTACCGCCGAGCGTCTCAAAGGCCTGGGTATCGTCGACAAAGTGATCAACGAGCCAGTCGGCGGCGCTCACCGCGATCCGGCTGCAGCGGCGGCACTGATTCGCGCCGAGCTGAGCTCGCAACTGTCGATGCTCAAGAAGTTCGACAACGAAGCGCTGCTGGCTCGTCGCTACGAGCGGTTGATGAGCTACGGCCTCTGATCTGACTGCAATACCATGTGGGAGCGAGCCTGCTCGCGATAGCGGTTTAACATTCAACAAATGAGTTGACTGATATACCGCCATCGCGAGCAGGCTCGCTCCCACAGTTGTTTGTGCCAAGGCTGACTCCTATGAACTCAAGCGCGGATCTGCCAACCCGGCTCCTCAAGCACATGCTCCCCTGGCGCAACGCCGCCACCTGGCGCATCGCCTTCTCCGGCGGCCTCGACTCCACCGTTCTGCTGCACCTGCTCGTAACCCTTTCGCAACGCCAACCCTTGCCCGCGCTGAGCGCTATCCATGTGCATCACGGCCTCCAGGCTGTGGCCGAGGCGTGGCCGGACCATTGCCGTTCGGTCTGTGCGGCCCTGGGCGTGCCGCTGGACGTGGTGACTGTGCAAGTGCGCGCTGGTGCCAGTGTCGAGCGCGCTGCGCGGGAAGCGCGTTACGCGGCCTTTGTCGCGGCGATCCACAGCAATGAAGTGCTGCTTACCGCCCAGCATCGAGATGACCAGGCTGAAACCCTGCTGTTTCGCCTGCTAAGGGGCGCGGGGGTGAAGGGCTTGGCGGCGATGCCGTCGCAGCGTCCTTTGGGCCAAGGGCATTTGCTGCGGCCCTTGCTCGATGTGTCCCGGGCGGAGCTGGAAGCCTATGCGAGGCAGCATGGCTTGAGCTGGATCGACGACCCGTCCAACGACGACCATCGATACGCGCGCAATTACCTGCGCCAGCGAATTTTTCCAGTGTTGGCCGAGCAATGGCCCCAAGCTTCGACGACCCTGGCGCGCAGCGCCGCGCACATGGGTGAAGCCCAAGGCTTGCTGGACGATTTGGCGCAAATTGACCTGGCCCAGGCCGCGACCCCAGGCGCGTTCGACTGGCTCGGGTTGCAATCACTGGCGCTGGCGCCTTTGCGGGCGTTGTCGCCGGCCCGTCAGCGCAACGCCTTGAGCCACTGGCTGGCACCGATGACCCTGCTGCCCGATACCGATCACTGGTCGGGCTGGGACTCGTTGCGCGATGCCGCCGACGATGCCCGGCCGATCTGGCGACTGGCCGGTGGCGAGCTGCACCGGGCCGCCGGGCGGGTCTGGTGGTTATCCGACCACTGGCTATGTTCGCTGCCAGGCACCGTCGACTGGGCCGATCCGGCGGTTGCACTGCGCTTGCCGGGCAATGGTCGGGTGGTGCTCAGTGGCACGCCGCCTGTGGGGCCGCTCAGCGTGCGCTATCGTCAAGGCGGCGAGGTGATGGCGTTAGCAGGTCGTGGTCACCGTGACCTCAAGCGTTTGCTCAATGAAAAGGCCGTGCCGGCGTTCGTTCGCGGCCGATTGCCGCTGCTCTATCAGGGCGAGCAATTGCTGGCGGTGGCCAACCTGGCCGGGCTCGATGCACAGGCTGATGGCAGTTGGCAATTGATCTGGACGCCAGGAAGCCAAGATCTGGGTTTGAGCTGAAAGGGGCTTTCCGGTAGACTACGCTCCCTTCTTGATACAACTTCTGTGGATTCGCCTGAATTGCAGGAGTTGCCGATTACCAAGCAGTCTTTGCTGGGCGATTCCAAAAAATGTGTAGCGAGCAACGTACCGGTGATTTCACTTCCGGTCTGTCCCAACGCGGCGGTTTTTTTGAAAGGTGCACTGTGATTAATGCAGGTGATCGGGGGCTTCGGCCTTCCTTCGCTTTCCCCGGCGGCTCGGACCGCTTTAACGCAGACTTCTAGGGTTTTTCATGACGCGCTACATATTCGTCACGGGCGGTGTTGTTTCTTCATTGGGGAAAGGCATTGCCTCGGCTTCATTGGCGGCCATCCTGGAGGCGCGGGGACTTAAGGTCACCATGCTCAAGCTGGACCCGTACATCAACGTTGACCCGGGCACCATGAGCCCGTTCCAGCACGGTGAAGTGTTCGTCACCCACGACGGCGCCGAGACCGACCTGGACCTGGGCCACTACGAGCGGTTCATCCGCACGACCATGACCCAGAACAACAACTTCACCACCGGCCGTGTCTACGAACACGTGCTGCGCAAGGAGCGTCGTGGTGACTACCTGGGCGCGACCATCCAGGTCATCCCGCACATCACCGACGAAATCAAGCGCCGCATCATCAAGGGTGCTGGCGATGCCGACGTGGCGATGGTCGAAATCGGCGGCACCGTGGGCGACATCGAGTCCCAGCCGTTCCTCGAGGCCATCCGCCAGTTGCGTTTCGAAATCGGCGCCAAGCGCGCGATGCTGATGCACCTGACACTGGTGCCGTACATCGCCACCGCCGGCGAAACCAAGACCAAGCCGACCCAGCACTCGGTCAAGGAACTGCGTTCCATCGGCCTGCAGCCAGACGTGCTGATCTGCCGCTCCGATCACCCGATCGACATCTCGTCGCGTCGCAAGATCGCCCAGTTCACCAACGTTGAAGAGCGCGCGGTCATCGGCCTGGAAGACGCCGACACCATCTACAAGATCCCTGGCATCCTGCACTCCCAGGGCCTGGACGACTTCGTCGTCGAGCGCTTCGGCCTGCAATGCGCCAGTGCCGATCTGTCCGAGTGGGAAGCCGTGGTCGATGCCAAGCTCAACCCGGAGCACGAAGTCACCATCGCCATGGTCGGCAAGTACATGGAGCTGCTGGACGCCTACAAGTCGCTGATCGAGGCGATGAGTCACGCCGGCATCAGCAACCGTACCAAGGTCAACCTGCGCTACATCGATTCCGAAGACATCGAGAACCAGGGCACCGGCCTGCTCGAAGGCGCCGATGCGATCCTCGTGCCGGGCGGTTTCGGCCTGCGGGGCGTGGAAGGCAAGATCACTGCCGTGCAATACGCTCGCGAAAACAAGGTGCCTTACCTGGGTATCTGCCTGGGCATGCAAGTGGCGGTCATCGAGTTCGCCCGTAACGTGCTGGGCTGGAAAGACGCCAACTCCACCGAGTTCGATCGCGCCAGCGGCCATCCGGTCGTGGGCCTGATCACCGAGTGGGAAGACGCCACCGGTGCCGTGGAAGTGCGTACCGAAAGCTCGGACCTGGGCGGCACGATGCGTCTCGGTGCCCAGGATTGCCTGCTGGAAGCCGGCTCCAAGGTGCACGATTGCTACGCCAAGGATGTGATCGTCGAGCGTCACCGTCATCGCTACGAAGTGAACAACAACCTGTTGCCGCAGTTGATCGAAGCCGGCCTGAAAATCTCCGGTCGTTCCGGTGACGGCGCGCTGGTCGAAGTGGTCGAGGCCCCGGATCACCCATGGTTCGTCGCCTGCCAGTTCCACCCCGAGTTCACCTCGACGCCACGGGACGGTCATCCGTTGTTCAGCGGTTTCGTGAAAGCCGCTTTGGCTCAACACCAGAAAAAGGCATAAGACGATGGCCCAGAAGATCATTCGCGTCGGCGACATCGAGGTTGCCAACGACAAGCCCATGGTGCTGTTTGGCGGCATGAACGTGCTGGAAAGCCGCGACATGGCGATGCAGATCTGCGAAGAGTACGTGAAGGTCACCCAGAAACTGGGTATCCCTTACGTGTTCAAGGCCAGCTTCGACAAGGCCAACCGTTCGTCCGTGACGTCCTACCGTGGCCCAGGCCTGGAAGAAGGCATGCGGATCTTCCAGGACATCAAGCAAGCCTTTGGCGTGCCGATCATCACCGACGTCCACGAGCCGGTCCAGGCCGCGGTCGCCGCCGAGGTCTGCGACGTCATCCAGTTGCCGGCCTTCCTGTCGCGCCAGACCGACCTGGTGGTCGCGATGGCCAAGACCGGCGCGGTGATCAATATCAAGAAGGCCCAGTTCCTCGCGCCCCAGGAAATGAAACACATCCTGAGCAAGTGCGAAGAGGCCGGCAATGACCAGTTGATCCTCTGTGAGCGTGGTTCGAGCTTCGGCTACAACAACCTGGTGGTGGACATGCTCGGCTTCGGCATCATGAAGCAGTTTGAGTACCCGGTGCTCTTCGACGTGACGCATGCCTTGCAGATGCCTGGCGGTCGTTCCGACTCCGCTGGCGGTCGTCGCGCCCAGGTCACTGATCTGGCCAAGGCGGGCATGAGCCAGTCTCTGGCCGGTCTGTTCCTCGAGGCCCACCCCGATCCGGACAACGCCAAGTGCGATGGTCCTTGTGCCTTGCGTTTGAACAAGCTGGAACCCTTCCTGTCTCAGCTCAAGGCGTTGGACGAGCTGGTCAAGAGTTTTCCGACGATAGAAACCGCGTAACGCGGTTTTCTCCGGTAAAGTACCGCTCGATTATCGCTCTGGCCTGCTGGCCGCACTGCTCTTGTGGGAGCATGGCTTGCCAGCGATGGCGTCCGTGAGGTCCCCATCGCCGGTAGTTCGTGCTCTTGTGGCGAGGGAGCTTGCTCCCGCTGGAGTGCGAAGCGCTCCCATTCGGTCTGTTTTGGCTGAATCGCCGCTGAGGGTGAGCAAGTTTTCTGCAACGTTCTAGTCAACTTTGGAGTGTTTACAACAATGGCAAAAATCGTCGACATCAAAGGTCGTGAAGTTCTCGACTCCCGTGGCAACCCCACTGTTGAAGCGGACGTGCTTCTCGACAACGGTATCATCGGCAGCGCCTGCGCGCCGTCCGGTGCTTCCACTGGCTCGCGCGAAGCGCTGGAGCTGCGTGATGGCGACAAGAGCCGTTACCTGGGCAAGGGCGTGCTCAAAGCCGTCGCCAACATCAACGGTCCGATCCGTGACCTGTTGCTGGGCAAGGATCCTGCCGACCAGAAAGCCCTCGATCACGCGATGATCAAGCTCGACGGTACCGAAAACAAAGCCACCCTGGGCGCCAACGCGATCCTCGCCGTGTCCCTGGCCGCTGCCAAGGCCGCTGCCCAGGACCAGGACCTGCCGCTGTACGCCCACATCGCCAACCTCAACGGTACCCCGGGTGTCTACTCGATGCCGGTGCCGATGATGAACATCATCAACGGCGGCGAGCATGCCGATAACAACGTCGACATCCAGGAATTCATGGTGCAACCGGTTGGCGCCAAGACCTTCTCCGAAGGCCTGCGCATGGGCACCGAGATTTTCCATCACCTCAAGGCTGTGCTCAAAGCCCGTGGCCTGAGCACCGCGGTTGGCGACGAAGGCGGTTTCGCACCGAACCTGGCGTCCAACGAAGACGCGCTGAAAGTGATCTCCGAAGCCGTGGCCAACGCTGGCTACAAGCTGGGCACCGACGTGACCCTGGCCTTGGACTGCGCCGCCAGTGAATTCTACGAAGACGGCAAGTACAACCTGTCCGGCGAAGGCCAGGTGTTCACCGCCGAAGGTTTCGCCGACTACCTCAAGGGCCTGACCGAACGCTATCCGATCATCTCCATCGAAGACGGCCTGGACGAGTCCGACTGGGCTGGCTGGAAAATCCTCACCGACAAGATCGGCGAGAAAACCCAGCTGGTGGGTGACGACCTGTTCGTGACCAACACCAAGATCCTGAAAGAAGGCATCGACAAGAAGATCGCCAACTCGATCCTGATCAAGTTCAACCAGATCGGCACCCTGACCGAAACCCTGGAAGCCATCCAGATGGCCAAGGCTGCCGGCTACACCGCCGTGATCTCCCACCGTTCCGGTGAAACCGAAGACTCGACCATTGCCGACCTGGCCGTGGGCACTGCGGCAGGCCAGATCAAGACCGGTTCGCTGTGCCGTTCCGACCGCGTTTCCAAGTACAACCAATTGCTGCGTATCGAAGAGCAATTGAATGGCAAGGCCAAGTACAACGGTCGTGCCGAGTTTCGCGGTTAAGCGGTAAATGGTAAAAAGACAGCGGATCAGGTCGCAAAAGTCGCCATGGCGACGGTTTTGCCTCTAATCTGATGCCTTATCAAGCACAAGCCTGGGTTTTCCAGGCTTCGTGCTATCAGACGCTTCAAAGTTTGGCATGGCGGTCTTTTTTCACTGGATACTGATATTCGATGCGCAGTCCCAATTGGTTGTTTCTTGTCTTGCTCCTGTTGCTGGCCGGCCTGCAGTACCGCCTGTGGGTGGGTAATGGCAGCTTTGCGCAAGTGGCCGACCTGACTCAGCAAATTGCCGACCAACACGCCGAAAACGAGGCGCTGCTGGAGCGTAATCGGGTGATGGACGCCGAAGTGACAGAGCTGAAAAAAGGCATGGAGACCGTGGAAGAGCGGGCTCGACATGAACTGGGCATGGTCAAGGAGGGCGAAACCCTCTACCAGTTGGCCCAATGAGTATTCGTTTGCCGGCCTTCTGGGCCGTGATTCCTGCCGCGGGCGTTGGCGCTCGTATGGCCGCGGACCGTCCCAAGCAATACCTGCAACTGGGCGGACGCACAATTCTTGAACACAGCCTCGGCTGTTTCCTCGACCATCCCACCGTCAAGGGCGTGGTGGTCAGCCTTGCACACGATGATCCCTACTGGCCGACCCTGGCCTGCGCCAGCGACACACGCATCCAGCGCGTCGACGGTGGCGAGCAACGTTCGGATTCAGTGCTCAATGCCTTGCTGCACCTGCACGAGCAGGGCGCCGACGATCACGACTGGGTGCTGGTGCACGACGCCGCCCGGCCCAACCTGGCTCGGGACGACCTGGACACACTGCTCAGCGAGTTGGCGACCGATCCGGTCGGCGGCCTGCTGGCTGTCCCGGCGCGCGACACCCTCAAGCGCGTCGACAAACACGGCCGCGTGCTGGAGACCGTTGATCGCAGCGTGATCTGGCAAGCCTACACGCCACAGATGTTCCGCCTCGGCGCCTTGCATCGGGCTCTGGCTGACAGCCTGGTGGCGGATGCGCTGATTACCGATGAAGCGTCCGCCATGGAATGGGCGGGGCAGGCGCCTCGGCTGATCGAAGGGCGAGCCGATAACATCAAGGTCACCCGGCCGGAAGACCTGGAGTGGTTGCGCCAGCGTTGGGCGAATCGGCATTAAGTCGGATCTGTTTCCTCGTTAGATCGGCATCGTCCGGGCCGGCGCCATCGCGAGCAAGCTCGCTCCCACAGTGGATTGGTGCGAACACTTGACCAACCCTGTGGGAGCGAGCTTGCTCGCGATGGCGTCACCCCAGACGACAAAAAACCACTGTCATCCCCGATACTCCGGCCGTCCAGCCAACCCTTCCTTCAAATAATCCACCAACTTGCGCACCTTCGGCGACAGGTGTCGCTGCTGCGGGTACAACGCCCATACCGCTGTATTCGGCGGCTGATGAGCTTCCAGCAGCGAGATCAATGCACCGCTGTGCAAATGCTCCAGCACGTAATAATCCGGCAGTTGGCACAACCCCACCCCTTGCAACGCCGCGTCGAGCACTGCTTGCCCACTGTTGCAGCGCCAGTTTCCCTGCACCCGCTGGGAAAATTCCCGCCCGTTCTGCTCCAGCTGCCAGATGTCGGAGCTGCCGATCAGGCAATTGTGGCGGCTCAGTTCCGACAAGCTATGGGGTCGTCCGTAGCGTTCCAGGTAAGAGGGTGAAGCGCACAGGTACATGCGTCGCGGTGCCAGGCGCGTGGCGACCAGGCGAGAGTCCTGCAAGCGACCCAGGCGAATCGCCAGGTCGAGGCCTTCGTGCACCAGGTCCAGAGGGCGGTTGCTCAGCTCGATGTCTATCCGCAACTGCGGGTACAGCCCCATGAACCGCGTGACCAGGGGCACGATAAACCGTTCGCCATAGGCCACGGCACAGGTCATGCGCAGCATGCCCTTGGGTTCGCTGGTGAGATCGCCCACCGCTCGCAGTGCTTCCTCGCGCCCGTCCTGCAGGCGTTGGCAATGCTGCAAAAACGTCTGGCCGGCCTCGGTCAGGGTGACTCGACGGGTACTGCGGTAGAGCAAGCGTGTCTGCAAACGCTCTTCCAGCCGTACGATTTGCCGGCTGATGTGGGAGGAAGAAACCCCAAGACGCTCGGCGGCGGCAGTGAATTGACTGCATTCGGCCACGGCGACGAACTCGTCGATCCCTTCCCAGCGGTTATCGGACATGAAGGATTATCCCTGTACGGCAATAATGTTTTGCTTTTGGCTGGATTATTCATCGTCAGGCGGAGGATTACACTCCCGGTCTTGTTTTTATTTGCTGGAGAGACCGGATGATCAAGTCGCGCGCTGCCGTTGCCTTCGAGGCCAAGAAACCCCTGGAAATCGTTGAAGTCGACGTCGCCATGCCCAAGGCGGGCGAAGTGCTGTTGCGCGTGGTGGCTTCCGGTGTCTGCCACACCGATGCCTACACCTTGTCGGGCGCCGACCCGGAAGGGATCTTCCCGTCGATCCTCGGTCACGAGGGCGGCGCTATTGTCGAAGCCATTGGCGAAGGCGTGACCTCGGTCGCGGTGGGGGACCATGTGATCCCGCTATACACACCAGAGTGCGGCCAGTGCAAATTCTGTAAGTCGGGCAAGACCAACCTCTGCCAGGCGATTCGCGCCACCCAGGGCAAAGGCCTGATGCCGGACGGCACTTCGCGCTTTTCCTACAAGGGTGAGACGATTTTCCACTACATGGGCACCTCGACGTTCTCTGAGTACACCGTGCTGCCGGAAATCTCCGTCGCGAAGATCCCCAAAGAAGCCCCGCTGGAAAAAGTCTGCCTGCTGGGTTGCGGCGTCACCACCGGCATCGGCGCGGTCCTCAATACCGCCAAGGTCAAGCCAGGTGACACCGTGGCGATCTTCGGCCTGGGCGGCATCGGCCTGTCGGCGGTGATTGGTGCCGTGAAGGCCAAGGCCGCGCGCATCATTGCCATTGACATCAACCCGGCCAAGTTCGAAATCGCCAAGCAACTGGGTGCCACCGATTGCGTCAACCCGAAAGACTTCGATCGTCCGATCCAGGAAGTCATCGTCGATATGACCGACGGCGGCGTGGACTTTTCCTTCGAGTGCATCGGCAATGTCCAGTTGATGCGTGCAGCGCTGGAGTGCTGCCACAAAGGCTGGGGCGAGTCGGTGATCATCGGCGTGGCCGGTGCCGGCCAGGAAATCGCCACCCGTCCCTTCCAGTTGGTGACCGGGCGCGTCTGGCGCGGTTCGGCCTTTGGTGGCGTGCGCGGTCGCAGCGAGTTGCCAAGCTATGTGGCAATGGCCGAGACGGGCGAGATCCCGCTGGATACTTTCATTACCCACACCATGGGCCTGGAAGATATCAACAAGGCGTTCGACCTGATGCATGAAGGCAAGAGTATCCGCACCGTTATCCATTTCTGAGGTCGGTCATGAGTCTGGAAAACATCTCCTGCCAGAAAAGCTTCGGCGGCTGGCACAAACGTTACCGGCACCGTTCCGACGTGCTCGGTTGTGACATGGTGTTTGCCGTGTACCTGCCGCCGCAAGCGGAGCAGGGCGGCAAGTTGCCTGTGCTGTATTGGTTGTCCGGGCTGACCTGCACCGACGAGAACTTCATGCAAAAGGCTGGTGCCCTGCGTATGGCCGCCGAGTTGGGCCTGATCATCGTTGCGCCGGACACCAGCCCCCGTGGCGCCGACGTGCCGGGCGATCCGGACGGTGCCTGGGACTTCGGCCTGGGGGCGGGTTTTTATCTGAACGCCACGCAGGATCCGTGGGCACGGCACTATCGGATGCATGACTACGTGGTGCAGGAATTGCCGACACTCGTCGAAGCGCATTTCCCTGCCTCGGACAAACGCGGCATCAGTGGTCATTCCATGGGCGGCCATGGCGCGCTGGTCTGCGCCTTGCGCAACCCGGGGCGTTACCGTTCGGTGTCGGCCTTTTCGCCGATCAACAATCCGATGGATTGCCCATGGGGCCAGAAGGCTTTCTCTCGTTACCTGGGGGAAGACCGCTCGAAATGGCGTGAATGGGATGCCTGTGCGTTGATTGCCGAGGCGCAGGAGAAGCTGCCCTTGTTGGTGGACCAGGGCGATCGTGATGATTTCCTGGCCAACCAGCTCAAGCCCGAAGCCCTGCAACAGGCGGCCAAGGCTGCCGACCATCCGTTGGAATTGCGCCTGCAACCGGGCTATGACCACAGCTATTTCTTCATCGCCAGCTTCATTGATGACCACTTGCAGCATCATGCGCGCGCTCTAAACGCCTAATGCAGGTAGAATCACGCCCTGACAAAAATCGGGGCGTTTTTTTATGCGTATTGGCCACGGCTACGATGTTCACCGTTTCGCTGAAGGCGATTTCATTACTCTGGGCGGCGTGCGGATTGCACACGGCTTCGGGCTGCTCGCGCATTCTGACGGTGATGTCCTGCTGCATGCCTTGAGCGATGCATTGCTCGGCGCGGCTGCCCTGGGTGACATCGGCAAGCACTTCCCCGACACCGACCCGCAATTCAAGGGCGCCGACAGCCGCGTGCTGCTGCGCCATGTTGTCTCGCTGATCCATGCCAAGGGCTGGAAGGTCGGCAACGTCGATAACACCATCGTTGCCCAAGCCCCCAAGATGGCGCCGCACATCGAAGCGATGCGCCAATTGATTGCCGAGGATCTTCAAGTTGAGTTGGACCAAGTGAACGTGAAAGCCACCACCACCGAGAAGCTGGGCTTCGTCGGTCGCGAAGAAGGCATTGCCGTCCACTCCGTCGCCTTGTTGCTGCGCCCATGACTGAACTGGAACTGTTAGGGCCACGTGCCTATGGCGAACCGCTGGGCAGTGCGGTACTCAAGGCCACCGCTGAAGATTTCCAGGTCGATGAAGTGCTCGACATCCCGTTGACCGGTGATGGCGAGCACCTGTGGATCTGGGTTGAAAAACGTGGCTTGAACACCGAAGAGGCCGCCCGGCGAATCGCCAAGGCTGCCGGCGTGCCGTTGCGCACGGTCAGCTACGCGGGGCTCAAGGACCGTCAGGCCCTGACCCGCCAGTGGTTCAGTGTCCAGTTGCCGGGCAAGGCCGATCCGGACCTGTCGGCGGCAGAGAACGACACGCTGAAAATCCTCAAGACCGCACGCCACCGGCGCAAGCTGCAACGCGGCGCGCACTCGGCCAATGGCTTTACCTTGCGCCTGACCCAATTCAAGGGCGACACGGCGGCGATCGATGCGCGTCTGCAACAGATTGTCCGCCAGGGCATCCCCAACTATTTTGGCGCCCAGCGCTTCGGCCATGACGGCGGCAATGTTGTCGATGCCCGGGCCTGGGCGGTGCGCAAGGCGTTGCCGGAACAGCGCAATGTACGCTCGCGGTTGTTGTCCACCGCCCGCAGCTTTCTGTTCAACCGGGTGCTGGCGGCGCGGGTCGCCGACGGTACCTGGCAAAAAGCCCAGGTGGGCGATTTGCTTGCCTTCACCGACAGCCGCAGTTTTTTCCCGGCCGGCGAGGCTGAGTGCAGCGACCCGCGCCTGGCCATTCTTGACTTGCACCCGACCGGGCCGCAGTGGGGCGAGGGACCTTCGCCTGCCGCTGGCGCGACGTTCGAGTTGGAACAAGCCATCGCCGCGGGCGAGGCCGATTTGCGGGACTGGTTGATAAACGCGGGAATGAGTCACGAACGTCGCATCCTGCGACTGCCCATTGGCGGGCTGTCGTGGCATTATCCCGAGTCTGACATTCTGCAACTGGAATTCGTCTTGCCGGCCGGATGTTTCGCCACTGTCTTGGTGCGCGAACTCGTCGATCTGGTGCCGGTGGGGCAGACGGACAGCTCATGCGTATTCTGATTTCTAACGACGACGGGGTGACTGCACCCGGTCTTGCCGCGCTTTATGCTGCGCTGGCGGATTTTGCCGAGTGCGTGGTCATCGCCCCGGACCAGGACAAAAGCGGCGCCAGCAGCTCGCTGACGCTCGACCGTCCGTTGCACCCCTGCTATCTGGATAACGGTTTCATCAGCCTCAACGGCACCCCGACCGATTGCGTGCACTTGGGCCTCAACGGCTTGCTGGAGCGTGAGCCGGACATGGTGGTGTCGGGTATCAACCTGGGCGCCAACCTGGGGGACGACGTGCTTTATTCCGGTACGGTTGCCGCCGCCCTGGAAGGTCGTTTCCTGGACAAGCCATCGTTTGCCTTTTCGTTTGTTTCGCGCCAGGTCGATAACTTGCCGACCGCCGCCTACTTCGCCCGTAAACTGGTCGAAGCCCACGGCGAACTGGAGCTGCCGCCACGCACGGTGCTGAACGTGAATATCCCCAACCTGCCGCTCGATCACATCCGTGGCATCCAGCTCACTCGCCTGGGCCACCGTGCCCGCGCCGCCAAACCGATGCATGTCGTCGACCCGCGCGGCAAGGCCGGTTACTGGATCGCCGCCGCCGGTGATGCCGAAGACGGCGGGCCGGGCACTGATTTCCATGCGGTGATGCAAGGTTATGTCTCGATCACGCCGTTGCAGTTGGACCGTACCTTCAACGACGCCTTTCGAAATCTCGATGGCTGGCTGGAGGGGCTGCGCTGATGGCTCGTGAGCAAGACGATATGCTGCGCCGCGGAATCGGCATGACCTCCCAGCGCACCCGTGAACGACTGATCCAGCGTCTCTACGAAGAAGGCCTCTCCAACGCCCAGGTGTTGGAAGTCATTCGCCGCACGCCGCGCCATCTGTTCGTCGATGAAGCCCTGGCCCATCGCGCCTATGAAGACACGGCGTTGCCGATCGGCCACAACCAGACCATTTCCCAGCCATACATGGTGGCCCGCATGAGCGAGCTGCTGCTGGAGGCGGGGCCGCTGGACAAGGTGATGGAGATCGGTACCGGCTCGGGTTACCAGACGGCGGTGTTGTCGCAACTGGTCGAGCGGGTGTTTTCCGTAGAGCGGATCAAGGTACTGCAGGATCGCGCCAAGGAACGCCTGGTTGAGTTGAACCTGCGCAACGTGGTGTTTCGCTGGGGAGATGGCTGGGAGGGGTGGCCGGCCCTGGCGCCGTACAACGGCATCATCGTGACCGCGGTGGCCACCGATGTACCCCAGGCCCTGCTGGATCAGCTTGCTCCCGGCGGGCGACTGGTCATTCCGGTGGGCGCCGGTGAAGTCCAGCAACTGATGCTGATTGTGCGTGAAGAACATGGTTTTTCGCGACACGTCCTGGGGGCGGTGCGGTTCGTGCCGTTACTCAATGGGCCGTTGGCCTGAGCATTTATATACAGACGCTGAATTCCGTGGCCGGGCCTGTGTCTTACAGCGGCACCGATTTGCTGAACAGAGTCCAACGGCGTCGAGCAAACGTGTGCGACGCCACATTGCGCTTCATTAATAGAAGCGCAGTCGTTGCCAGCTATATTTATATGAGTTCTGCCTGGACAGGCAGTTTCCAATTTTTCTGCCACCACAAAGGGAGCGGCGGGTGAGTCTCACAGTCATTGCGCAGCGTATGGGTATCACGAGCTTTCAGCGCCTGGTGACTGGCCTTGTCTTGAGCACTTTGCTGGTCGGATGTTCCAGTACGCCGTCGAGTAATGTCCGGGTTGTCGATCGCAACAGTGCAACACCTCAACGTCCTACAGTAACGACCGGCCAATATGTAGTCCGTCGCGGCGACACGCTGTTTTCCATCGCTTTCCGCTACGGCTGGGACTACAAAGCCCTCGCGGCGCGCAACAACATTCCTGCGCCTTATACGATTCACCCCGGTCAGACGATTCGCTTCGATGGCCGTAACGGTTCAACGCCTACCGCGGTGGTTACGCAGTCGGATTCGACGCCTTCTTCGTCGAGTAAAACCACGGTCATTCGCCGGCCGACGGGGGCTGAAACGGCGACAGTACCGTCCGTCGCGAGCAAATCGCCCCCCGCTCCGATGCCTCCGGCAGGCCCCGCCCCGACAGGCTGGGGATGGCCTTCTAATGGCGTTCTCATTGGAAAATTCTCTTCAAACGGTAGTTTGAATAAAGGAATTGATATCGCCGGGGATTTGGGACAGCCTGTTTTAGCCGCGTCTGATGGCACGGTTGTGTACGCCGGGAGTGGTTTAAGGGGCTACGGCGAACTCGTGATCATCAAACACAGCGATACCTACGTCAGTGCCTACGGTCACAACCGCAGGCTGTTGGTTCGGGAGGGGCAGCAGGTCAAAGTCGGACAGACAATTGCCGAAATGGGATCAACGGGAACAGACCGGGTGAAACTGCATTTTGAGATTCGCCGACAAGGTAAACCAGTCGATCCGCTGCAATTCCTGCCACGGCGTTGATTTGATTGTCAGCCTGTTCCGTCACGTAGAGGGAACAGGCTCCAGCGTTGCCAAGGATAAAGGCGTCGCTTGAGCTTGAGGTCGAACTCACCAAAGGACTATAACAATGGCTCTCAGTAAAGAAGTGCCGGAGTTTGACATCGACGATGAGGTTCTCCTTATGGAGACCGGCATCGCTATGGATTCGATGTCGAATGATGAAGGGGCGACTCCACCTTCCGTTCGTGCCAAATCCAAACACTCCGCTTCACTTAAACAACATAAGTATATCGATTACACCCGGGCGCTGGACGCCACTCAGCTGTACCTCAACGAAATCGGTTTTTCGCCACTGCTCTCCCCCGAGGAAGAAGTTCATTTTGCGCGGCTGTCGCAAAGTGGCGACCCGGCCGGTCGAAAACGCATGATTGAAAGCAACCTGCGCCTGGTGGTGAAAATCGCCCGACGCTATGTCAATCGCGGGCTTTCGCTGCTGGATTTGATCGAAGAGGGCAACCTGGGGTTGATTCGCGCCGTCGAGAAATTCGATCCCGAGCGCGGCTTCCGTTTCTCGACCTACGCGACCTGGTGGATCCGCCAGACCATCGAACGGGCGATCATGAACCAGACCCGGACCATCCGGTTACCGATTCATGTGGTCAAGGAACTGAACGTCTACCTGCGGGCCGCCCGCGAGTTGACCCAGAAACTCGACCATGAACCTTCACCCGAAGAAATCGCCAACCTGCTGGAAAAACCGGTAGGAGAGGTCAAGCGCATGCTTGGGCTCAACGAGCGTGTCTCTTCGGTAGACGTCTCGCTGGGGCCGGACTCGGATAAGACCCTGCTGGATACCCTGACTGACGATCGTCCGACCGATCCGTGCGAGTTGCTCCAGGACGATGACTTGTCCCAGAGCATTGACCAGTGGCTTTCGGAACTTACGGACAAGCAACGGGAAGTGGTGATTCGCCGCTTCGGCTTGCGCGGTCATGAAAGCAGCACGCTTGAAGATGTGGGCCTGGAGATTGGTTTGACCCGTGAGCGGGTGAGGCAGATCCAGGTTGAAGGTCTCAAGCGTCTGCGAGAGATCCTGGAGAAGAACGGCTTGTCGAGCGAGTCGTTGTTTCAATAATACCAAGGCAAGTGCAGCAGAAACGCCCTGACTGGTTGTGATGCTGTTTACTTGGAAAAAACGGTGCTTCTTTCAGGAATGGGAAGTGCCGTTTTTTTTGGTTTGGGTTTGGGTTTGGGTGTATATCCGTTTCTGCGGTAGCGGCCACTAATGGTTCCGCTCTTACAGCGGGTCACTTTTGGAAGAGCGCCAAAAGTAACCAAAAACGCTTTGCCCCACCACTCGGCACCTCGCCTAGGCTCGGTGTGCCCTCACTCCGGCATTGCTCCGTGGGCCGCCGCGAAGGGCCATCCATGGCCCAGCGCGGCTACCTCGGCATCCATGCCGAGGTGCCCACTGCGCAATACCTGCGTTCGGCCAGCGTGGTTTAACGGGGCGCCCAGATCAAAAGCCAGGGCGAGGCGGCCTTATCGCCGACCTGGTTCCTAGTGGCACCGCGCTCCCACAGGAGGTCTGTGTTGGATATGAGTTTTGTGTCCGCTGAAGATTGATTGTGGGAGCGAGCTTGCTCGCGATGACGGTGGTTCAGTCACATGGATGTTGGGTTTGCTGGCCTCATCGCGAGCAAGCTCGCTCCCACAGGGGAAACGCGGTCCCACCCAGAACCAGGTCGGCTATCAGGCCGCCTCGCCCTGGCTTTTGATCTCGGCGCCCCGTTAAACCACGCTGGCCGAACGCAGGCATTGTGGAGTGGGCATCCCGGCATGGATGCCGGGATAGCCGCGCTGGGCCATGGATGGCCCTTCGCGGCGGCCCACGGAGCAATGCCGGAGTGAGGGCATGCCGAGCCTGAGCGAGGCACCGAGTGGTGGGGCAAAGCGCTTTTGGTTACTTTTGGCGCTCTTCCAAAAGTGACCCGCTGTAAGAGCGGAACCATTAGTGGCCGCTACCGCAGAAACGGATATACACACCACCCCTGTAATCCCCGCTCGTAAAACTATAGAGCATCACGACTGGTTCGAATCTTCTGCGTATCTGAAGAATCGCTTTTCCAGCCGAGATCCATTTGTAGGTTCAGCTTGTAAGCCTTTGCCTAGTATTACGTAAGCGATCAGTTCCTCATCGGCGCGACAGACCGCTATAAACACCGTGATCTTTTTGTATTCATATGATTTATAAGGAAAATTTGTTGATGAACGTAGCATTACAGAGCAAGCCACCTGTATCAGCCGCGTTGCACTCGCCTGGGAAAATACTAATATCAGTCCTGTGTCGACGGACAGACACACCCGTCAAGGATGATGGGAAGGAAGGACATCGCAGGACGCGATTCATCAGGATGATGAAAAGGATTAAAGGGATTAGGGAAAAAATGTGGGCGGGTCAAACCGCCCCTTTTTTTTGCCTGCGATTTCTTGATCCGAAAAAGCAAAAAGGCCCGCAAGGGGCCTTTTCGACGAACACAGGGATGATCAGCGTTCGAGGTCTGCGATCTTGCCTTCCTTGCCATCCCACTCTTCGGCGTCCGGCAGCGCATCTTTCTTCTCGGTAATGTTCGGCCAGATGTCCGCCAGTTCAGCGTTCAGCTCGATGAAATTCTCCATGCCAGCCGGCACTTCGTCTTCCGAGAAAATGGCATTCGCCGGGCATTCCGGCTCACACAGGGCGCAGTCGATGCACTCATCCGGGTGAATGACCAGGAAGTTCGGGCCTTCGTAGAAGCAGTCCACCGGACAGACTTCTACGCAATCGGTGTACTTGCACTTGATGCAGTTGTCGGTGACGACGAAGGTCATTTCTAATTCTCTCCTCAGGCGGCGGCAGCGAAGCCCCTTCACGGTAGGGTCGCCAGGTTTGGGAGCGATAGTCTGCGAACCAGGCTAATAGTCCGCAGCATCCCAAACCGCGCGCGATTCTAACAGCTTGAAAGCCTGTGTGTTAGATCCGTGTCTTCAATGTATAGAGTAAATCCAGTGCCCGACGAGGTGTCAGGTCGTCCAGATCGAGCTTGGCCAGTTCATCGAGTACCGGATGCGGCAGGCTGGCGAACAGGTCGCTTTGCTGCGGTGCGGCCGGTTTGCCTTTGGTTGGGCGCGGCGCTTCGTGGGGCAGGCTGGTGGTTTCCAGGCGGCTCAGGTGCTCGCGGGCACGGGTAATGACTTCACTTGGCACGCCAGCCAGTTGCGCCACCGCCAAGCCGTAGCTCTGGCTGGCCGGGCCGGGCAGCACGTGGTGCAGGAAGACGATGCGCTCGTTGTGCTCGGTGGCATTGAGGTGAACGTTCGCCACCAAAGGCTGGCTTTCCGGCAATACGGTGAGTTCGAAGTAATGGGTGGCGAACAGCGTGTAGGCCCGCAGGTGCGCCAGGCGTTCGGCCGCTGCCCAGGCCAAGGACAAGCCGTCGAAGGTGCTGGTGCCGCGTCCGACTTCGTCCATCAGCACCAGGCTGCGCTCGGTGGCGTTGTGCAGGATGTTCGCGGTTTCGCTCATTTCCACCATGAACGTCGAACGTCCACCGGCCAGGTCGTCGCTGGAACCGATGCGGGTGAAGATCCGGTCCACCAGGGACAATTCGCAACTGGCCGCCGGGACGAAGCTGCCAATGTGGGCCAGCAGCACGATCAACGCGGTTTGGCGCATGTAGGTGGATTTACCGCCCATGTTCGGGCCGGTGATCACCAGCATGCGGGTGTTGTCGTCCAGGCTCAGGTCGTTGGCCACGAACGGCGTGGTCAGTACTTGCTCGACCACCGGGTGACGGCCCTGGCTGATGCGCATGCACGGCTCGCTGACGAAGCGCGGGCAGTTGAGGTCCAGGTTCAGCGCGCGTTCGGCCAGGTTGCTCAGCACGTCCAGTTCCGCCAGGGCACCGGCAGTGTCCTGTAACGGCGGCAATTGGCTGATCAGATCCTCGAGCAACGCTTCATAGAGCATCTTTTCCCGGGCCAGGGCGCGGCTCTTGGCCGACAGCGCCTTGTCTTCGAACGCCTTGAGTTCCGGGGTGATGAAGCGCTCGGCGCCCTTGAGGGTCTGGCGGCGAACATAATCGGCTGGGGCCTGTTCGGCCTGCTTGCTTGGCAATTCGATGAAATAACCGTGGATGCGGTTGTAGCCGACCTTGAGGTTGGCCAGGCCCGTACGGGCTTTTTCCCGGGCTTCGAGGTCGATCAGGAACTGGCCGGCGTTCTCGCTCAGCGCTTGCAGCTCGTCGAGTTCGGCGTCGTAGCCGGTTTTCAGCACGCCACCGTCACGGATCACCGCCGGTGGGTTGTCGATAATGGCTTTTTCCAGCAGCGCGGCCAGCTCCGGGTAGGTGCTGGTGGTGCGCGCCAGTTGCTGCAGGTGCGGCGCTTCGAGGTCGGTCATCGCCACTTGCAGTTGGGGCAATGCGCCAAGGGCATCGCGCAGGCGCGCCAGGTCGCGGGGACGGGCGTTGCGCAAACCGATGCGGGCGAGGATCCGCTCGATGTCACCGATTTCCTTGAGCTGCGGTTGCAATTGTTCGAAGCGATAACGATCCAGCAGGCAGGTAATGGAGGTTTGACGCGCCAGCAGCACGGTCAGGTCCCGCAGCGGACGATTCAACCAGCGGGTCAGCAACCGGCTGCCCATGGCGGTCTGGCAGCGATCGACCACCGATTGCAGGGTGTTGTCGCGCCCGCCGGCCAGGTTGGTGTCCAGCTCCAGGTTGCGGCGGCTCGCGCCGTCCAGCACCACGGTGTCATCCAGGCGTTCGTGCCGCAGGCTGCGCAAGTGGGGCAGGGCGGTGCGCTGGGTTTCCTTGGCGTAGGCCAGCAGGCAACCGGCAGCGCCGATGGCCAGGGTCAGGTTCTCGCAACCGAAGCCCTTGAGGTCCTGGGTGGAAAACTGCTGGCAGAGGCTTTTCAGCGCCGAATCACGCTCAAAATCCCACGGTGCCCGACGCCGCACGCCACGGCGTTTTTCTGCCGGCAGGTCTTTGGGCCAGTCATCTGGGATCAACAGTTCCACCGGGTTGACCCGCTCCAACTCCGCCAGCAGGTTTTCCCAGCCCTTGATTTCCAGCACCGAGAAGTTACCGCTGGTGATATCCAGCACCGCCAGGCCGAACAGGCGTTCATCGCCCAGTACTGCGGCGATCAGGTTGTCCCGGCGTTCATCCAGCAAGGCTTCGTCACTGACCGTACCCGGGGTGATGATCCGCACGACTTGGCGTTCCACCGGGCCCTTGCTGGTGGCCGGGTCGCCGACTTGTTCGCAGATCACCACGGATTCGCCGAGCTTGACCAGCTTCGCCAGGTAACCTTCTGCTGCGTGGTAAGGAATCCCACACATCGGAATGGCCATGCCCGCCGATTGCCCACGCGCGGTCAGGGTGATGTCCAATAGCTTGGCGGCCTTCTTTGCGTCCTCGTAGAAGATTTCGTAGAAGTCGCCCATGCGGTAGAACATCAGCTGGTCGGGGTGCTGGTTCTTCAGGCGCCAGTATTGCTGCATCATCGGCGTGTGGCTGGAGAGGTCGTTCACGGCTGTATTCATGGGTGTCAGGCAAGCTCGTTGAAAGGTGTGGGGCAAAAGGAGGGGCATTGGCCCGGCTTTTCCGCGATGGGCGCAAGGTTAACATGGGTGGTCTGTGCTACCCATATGTGAGTGGTTTTTGGGATTGGGGGCTTATCCGTTTTTTCGGTAACGGCTGCTTAGGGTTCCGCCCTGACGGCGGCTCACTTTTGAAGAGCGCAAAAGTAAGCAAAACGCTTTTGCCCCACCACTCGGTGCCTCGCCTGGGCTCGGCATGCCTGAACGAAGGCATTGCTCCGTGGGCCGCCGCGAAGGGCCATCCATGGCCCAGCGCGGCTAACCCGGCATCCATGCCGGGTTGCCCACTGCGCAATACCTTCGTTCAGCCAGCGTGGTTAACGGGGCGCCGAGATCAACGTCCACGCCGAGGCGGCCTGGTAGCCGACCTGGCTCTCCCGGTCGTACACCCATCCTATCTGTGGGAGCAAAGCTTGCTCGCGAGGCGGCCTGGTAGCCGACCTGGCTCCCCTGGTCGTACACCCATCATATCTGTGGGAGCAAAGCTTGCTCGCGAGGCGGCCTGGTAGCCGACCTGGCTCTCCCGGTCGTACACCCATCATATCTGTGGGAGCAAAGCTTGCTCGCGAGGCGGCCTGGTAGCCGACCTGGCTCTCCCGGTCGTACACCCATCATATCTGTGGGAGCAAAGCTTGCTCGCGAGGCGGCCTTACAGCCGGCCTGTCTCTCCGGCTGTACCCGATCAAATTGTGGGAGCGAGCTTGCTCGCGATGACGGCAGCCAATACAACTTAGTTGTCACTGAACTACCGCTATCGCGAGCAAGCTCGCTCCCACAGTGATTGCTTGGGCTTCTCTTAGATCTCGGCTTGCATCATGGATGCCTACCTCGGTTCAACCACATCCAACGCCCGATTCGCCAGCAACTGGCTCAGCTCGATCATCTGTTGAACCCCCAGCAAGATATTCCGCCGCGAGCCCTTCAGGTCGAATGCCAGGTCGCTGACCATGGCGTTGGCCGAGGCCAGGGTTTCGCTGAGGTTGGCGAGCAGGCATTCGGCGTCGATGTTGGGGGCGATGATGAAAAGGGTGTCGGGTGTGTCGCAGGTTTCTTTGTCGGCTTTCGGCTTGAGGTAATAGTCCAGGGCGCGGGTGGCCGCGTCGTCGAGTTTCTTGGCGTTGGCCGATTGGCTGCGGGAGACGTGATCGTCTGGAGGATTTGGTGTGTTCTTCGGCATTCTATGGATCCTTGAAGTTGAGCCACCACTCACTCGCGACTAAACGAGGGGTGGCAGCTGTACGCAGGTTAGTCGACCGGGGATCCAAGGAACCGGCGCGCCCGAGGGCGCCCTGCGCACAACTACCATCAAGTGCAGGAATAGAAGTACCTGACTGAATGGAGCAATGAGCACCTTGGAATACCGAGCGACTAAACCCGATCACTGATGGGCAGTGACAGGATCAAAAGTACCGATGGGCCCCAAGGCGCACAAGCCGGCGGATTCTGGCGTAGTTGTAGGCAGAGGCGCAAGAAAACGTAGCCTTGCGTCACACATTTGAAGGACGCGATTGGAGTCTTTTCTTAGGGGCCTGTAGGGCAAATCCCGGGTGGGGGAGTTTGGCTTTTGTAGGAGCTGGCGAAGCCTGCGATCTTTTGATCTTTCGCTTGGGATTCGAGTGTCTTTGGAAAGATCGCAGCCTCGTTGCACTCGACAGCTCCTACACAGCTCGTACGATTCAGCGGGAGCAAGCTCCCTCGCCACAGTGAGTTCAAAAGGCAGGAATTGCATATTTATGCAAAACAGCATTTGTCTTCTGCAAAAAGAACAAGCATCATGCGCGTTATGCAAAAACGCAACGTTTCTACCGTATTAAGAGCATTGCTCGATCAGCACGGGATCTCCCCCACGGAGCTTCACCGGCGTACCGGCGTGCCTCAGTCCACCCTCTCGCGGATCCTCAGCGGCAAGATCGTCGATCCTTCGGATAAACACATCTCGAAGATCGCCGAATATTTTGCCGTGAGCACCGATCAGTTGCGCGGGCGCGCGGACGTTGTGCCCGTCGGCAATGCCCGCCGCGACGAGCCGCATTCCGAACTCAAGGACATAAGCCTGTGGGACGACGAAACACCCGTCGAAGAAGACGAAGTGTCGGTCCCTTTTCTGCGCGAGGTTGAATTGGCTGCTGGATCAGGAAGATTCGTCATCGAGGAAAGCGAGCGCTCAAGCCTGCGCTTCGGCAAACGCAGCCTGCGCCATAACGGCGTGCAGTTCGACCAGGCCAAGTGCGTGACGGTGCGCGGCAACAGCATGTTGCCAGTGCTGCGCGACGGGGCCACGGTCGGGGTGAATGCGGGCAAGTGTGGGATCGGCGACATCGTCGACGGTGACCTCTACGCCATCAACCACAACGGCCAATTGCGGGTGAAGCAGCTTTATCGCCTGCCCACCGGCATCCGCCTACGCAGCTTCAACCGCGATGAGCACCCGGACGAGGACTACACCTTCCAGGAAATGCAGGATGAACAGATCGTCATCCTCGGTCACGTCTTCTGGTGGGGCATGTACGCCCGCTAACTCCACCGCTGTCAGATAAAACCCGCCGCCGTGCGGGTTTTTTTTCGCCTCCTGAAAAGCCGCAACCCCGGTGTTTACGCAGGTTTCATGCGTTTTCGCATTTACCATGCATAAATAAATGCATTTACGCATTGACTGTATATGCATCAATGCATATTCTATGTCCAAGCCGCTCGACAAAGCGGCTGGCAACGAAGCTCTTTAGTTCCACCAACAGGCAGCGATGAACCGGCCTTAACGGTTCAGAGGGTTGGCAACTGACCCGGGTGTGCAGCGTAAAGCACCAGAAGCAGTTATCCGGCGGGCAGAGACCGCGGTCGGAAGAACAATTTGAATGGATCCGTACCGCGCCAGTCGCGCCGAAAGATCAAGCGCATTACTGAAAAGCCTGGGCAACCGGGCTTTTTGGAATGCCTCTGCCGCAAGACACAGCAACTAAGTAAGGAGACTCCTATTCACTCATTTTTAAAGGCTCAGGAGGTGTTCAGATAAAAAAACTGTATCGACGCTCGCAAAAATCCAACTCATTTAAAGGAAGTAAATCAATGAAAAAATTCTTCAGCGTGCTGATCGCAGCCGTCCTGGCTACCCAGACCCTCCATGCGTTTGCTGAAACCTCCCCCGTCGGTTCCTGGCAATTCGCTTACTACCACGTTCCGGGCGGTGGTTTTTATGCCAACCAAACGATCTGCTTCAAAGCGGACAATACCTGGTACTCGAGCTCCCAAGCCGGCTGGAAGGGCGCATGGTTCCAGAACGGCGACGATCTCCAATGGAATGGGAGTGTGCCAATGCCGGGTGCAGGGAGCGCCAACAATCTCGCGACCATTGCCATGGGTAAGTTAGCTGTCGCTGGTTCGATGTCGGGTAACTACGCGGAATGGGCCGCACCCAGTGCGCTACCGCTGTCTTGGGACAGGCACTACACCTACACCATGACTTACAAAGGCGCGACCTGCGCTGCGCCAAAGTGACGTCTGCTTTCAATGACCTGACAAACGTTTGAACGCCGTCTCTAGCGACTTAATGGGTTGCACCGACCCACATCTCATTCAACTTCAAACAACTTACCCGCCCAATCTTAATCACCCCAGGAAACGAGACATGACAAACGAGCAACAAGCGTTGCTGGACATGCCGATCTGGCTGGTCATCGTGCTCGCCCTGGTGGGCGGGGTGTCCGGCGAGATGTGGCGTGCAGACAAGGAGGGCGCCCGTGGCTGGTCGTTATTGCGGCGCCTGGCCTTGCGCTCCGGTGCCTGCGTGGTCTGCGGTGTATCGGCAACCATGCTTTTGTACGCCCTCGGCATGTCGATCTGGAGCGCCTGCGCCTTGGGTTGCCTGACCGCCATGGCCGGTGCCGATGTGGCGATCGGTCTTTACGAGCGCTGGGTCGCCAAGCGGCTCGGCGTCTGCGAAGTCCCTCCGCGGGACGTTCCTCCCGACCAGCAGTGAGTCGACAGCGCTGATCCATACAAAAGGAGGCGATCAATGCCTGCCCTTATCGAAAAACCGTCGCAGTTGTGCTCGGCCATTGCCCAGACGCTGCGCGCCATTTATCCGGCCTTGAAAGTCGGCAGCCCCCAGGATTTCGATGGCACCGACGACCAACCCTGGGTGCTGATTGCTCTTGAGCGTGATGCGCCCGGTAACCGCGCCAATGACGGGCGTATCGCCCATGTCCTGAGCGTTTCCTTGCAAGTGGTCATGGCCGTTCCAGGATGGGATGCCTGCGATCTGGCCGGGGAGCTGAAACACCTGGTCATGGACAACCGCTGGGGTCTGTCGGGCGATCAATGCGACCTGCCCACGGAGCTCGATGGCCTGCCGTCCACGTTCATTAACCCGGCGCGGTCGTACACCGCCTGGACCCTCTCCTTCAACCAAACCCTGTACTTGGGCCCGGCGCTGCTGGAAGACCCGCTGGGCATCCCGAAGTTTGCCCGTACCTGGGAAGTGTCGAACATCGGCGACCCGGACCAATACACCGCACTCGAGGGCTGAGCCATGTTTGATGCGCTGTTACGGATGCATCTGGGGCCGATCATCGAGCGTCTGGCGCAGATGGAAACCGAGCTGGAAGACATGCATCGGCGGGCGGAGAGTTTCTGCCGCATCGGCGTCTGCCAGGAAGTCGACGCGGCCAGCAACACCTGCAAAGTCAGCCATGGCGGACTGCTGACCCCGGCGATCCGCTTTTTCAACCCGAGTGCCGGGGCCCAGAGCGAGTCGCGGATTCCGTCCGTAGGTGAGCAATGCCTGTTGCTCAACCATGGCGGCGGCGAGAGCGGCGGGCAGGCGGTGGCGTTGTTCGGTCTCAACGGTGGTCAGTTCCCGCCTGTCTCGACCCAGGCCTCGCTGACGCGGCGCCTCTATCAGGACGGTACGGAAAACGGCTACGACCATGCCAGCCATGTCCTGCACTGGCAAAACGGCCCGGCGGCGTTCAGCGGTTCTCGCGAATCCCTGCAGTTGAACATTGGCCCGTCGCGGCTGGCGATGACGCCCCAGGCCATCGAATTGCAAGTCGGCGCCGTCGGCATTCGGCTCGACGCTTCCGGCGTGCACCTGAGCGGCCCGGTGGTGGATCACCAGGGGCGCGTCATCAGTACCGCATAAGAGATTTCCTCATGATTGGAATCGATCGAAACACCGGCGCCACGGTCGACGACTGGCTGCAGTTCGTGCAGCGCGCCACCCGTGCATTGACCACGCCGTTGGGCACTCGCCAGAAGCGCCCGTTGTATGGCTGCGCACTCACGCAGTTGCTGGGGCAGAACCTCGGTGACGACCTGCTGATCCTTGCCCAGAGCCACGCGGCCCAAGCGTTCTACAACCCGGATAACGGCATCGATGATTTCGAGCCGCAGGTCATTGTCGCCAGCCGACAGGGGGCCGGATTGCTGTTGCGTTTCGCCGGCACCTGGAAAAACCGCAAACAGACTTTCGAGGTGGTGACATGAGCATGCTGATACCCGGCCAGAACCAACTGGCCGAACCGGCCATCGTCACCGTCGAAGCGTTCGAGGATCTGCTCGCCGAATTCAAGACCTTCGTGGTCGAGTATGTCGGCGCACGCTCTCCAGCAAGCGCGGCGAAGCTGGTGGACAGCCTCGAAAACGAAAGCGAACTGCTGACCCTGGCCCTTGAGGCGTTTTGCGTCCGACTGCAAACCCACGAACGCAAATACAACGCTCGCATCAAGCAGATGTTGGCGTGGTGGGCCACGGGCACCAACCTCGACGCTCGCCTCGCGGACATGGGGCTTGAGCGCCAGTTGCTCGATCCGGGTGACCCGGAAGCGTTCCCGCCCATCCCCCCGGTCTACGAGAGCGATGACGATGCGCGGTTGCGTTATTACCTGGCGCCCCATGCCCCGGCAGCCGGCTCGCGCATGCAGTATCGGCGGGAGATTTTTACCCTGGGTGAACGGCCCGTCGTGAAGGTGGAAAACGCCTCGGCGGGAGTGGTGACGGTTACCTATACCTTCGATCCGGATGGTCATGCGGCGCAGGTCAAGGACGGTAATGGGCGTCGCACGGCACCGGGCGAAGTCACGGTCACGGTGCTGTCCCGTGACGGCGACGGCACGCCGACCGAGGCACTGCTCGACGGTGTTCGCCAGCATTTCGCCCGGCCTGATGTACGACCGGAAACGGACCTGGTCATCGTCCAGGCCGCGCAGATCAAACCCTACAAAATCCGCGTTGTGGCGAAGATCAATGCCGGCCCGGATTCGGGCTTGACCCAAGTTGCCGCCGAACAGCAGTTGCAGGCGTATGCCGAGGCGTGTCATCGCCTGGAAGGGCGGGTGGACCCCAGCTGGATCGACTACACGCTGCACAGCGCGGGCGCGGTTCAGCTGCAGATTCTCGAACCGCTCGCACCGATTGTGACGACGGCTTTTCAAGCCCCGTACTGCACGGGCATCGAGGTCGAGGTGGATACGTTATGAGTGACGATACACCTCGCCAAAGCCTGCTGCCGGTCAACAGTTCGCCGCTGGAACGGGCGCTGGATCTCGGTTTCGCGCGGTTGCTCGAACGCATCGATCCGCCGTTTCCCGAACTGATGAACCCAGCGACCACGCCCTTGGCGTTCCTGCCGTATCTCGCGGCGGATCGTGGGGTCAACGAGTGGAGCTCCGCAGCGCCCGAGGTGGAAAAGCGCCTGACCGTTGAACTCGCCTGGCCAACCGCCCGGCAGGCAGGGACGCGAAAGGCGCTGGAAAACGCGGCCAAGGGTTTGCAACTGATGCCTGAAGTGCGCGCCTGGTATGAGCAAACGCCCCCTGGCCCACCCTACAGTTTTTCCGTCAGGGCATTTACCGAGCAGCCTTACAGCGAAGAAATCGATGCCCGTCTCGACCGTCGCCTGGCGGACGCCAAAAGCGAGCGCGACACCTTGAAGGTGTCTGTCGGCTTGAGTGCATTCGGCCGTCACGTCATCGGCGCCGCCACGCTGTGCGGCGAACTGACCACGGTTTATCCGATCGTCATCCAAGGGCTGGAAGCCTCGGGTCAGGCCTTCATGGCCGCGGGGCTCTACACCGTCGAAACCTCCACTATTTATCCACAGGGGTCCTAAATGGCCGACTACTACACCCTGCTCACCGATGCGGGGATCGCCTACGAAACCGCCTGCAAGGCGGCGGGCACACCGATCAAGCTGTCGCAGATTTCCGTTGGTGACGGCGGCGGCACGGAATACAACCCGGCGGCAACGGCGACGGCACTCAAGCGCGAAGTCTGGCGCGGGCCGCTCAATGCGCTGTTCCAGGATGAAAACAACCCGAGCTGGCTGCTGGCCGAGGTCACCATCCCGTCCGACGTCGGCGGTTGGTATGTGCGTGAGGCCGGGATCTGGACCGATACCGGGATCCTGTACGCGATTGTCAAATATCCGGAGTCGTTCAAACCGGTGTTGGCGACGTCCGGCTCGGGCAAAGAGTTCTACATCCGGTCAATTTTCGAGACCAGCAATGCTGAGCTGGTGACGCTGCTGATTGACGACACGGTGGTCAAGGCGACACGGGCCTGGGTGACCGGCTTCGTGGCCGACGAACTCGCCAAGCTCGACAGGAAGCAGTCGGTGCGGGTGGCGACAACGGCCAACATTGTTTTGAGTGGCGCGCAGGCGATCGACGGTGTTGCGGTGATTGCCGGGAATCGGGTCCTGGTCAAATCCCAGACCTTGGCGAAAGACAACGGTATTTACGTGGCCGCGAACGGCGCTTGGGTCCGGGCAAAGGATGCCGATGCGAGTGTCGAAGTGACTTCGGGATTGATTGTTTCGGTGGAGGAGGGCGCGACGCTTGCCAACACGATCTGGCAGTTGATTACTGATGGTGTGATTGTTCTGGGCACTACGGCGTTGGCGTTTCAGAACATTACTCAAGGGTTTGCGCCGCTCAATTCGCCGGTGTTGGTTAATCCCACAGCAAATACGCCGGTGCTATTCGACAACACGAAGTCGATCGCGACGACTGAATATGTCATGCGTGCCGCCGGTAACTACCGTGGCTTCACTAGCTTGACGTCGGCCTCCACTTTGACGGCTTCGGCTATTGGCACGCTGGTTACAACTATCGGGGCCTTTACCATCACATTGCCGACGGTCAATGTCCTGCCGGCAGGGGGCGCTATTCATTTCCGGAATATCGGCAGCGGCGTTGTCACCGTCGTATGTGCAGCGGCTGACAACATCAACTCGGGTGCTGGTCAGATTACGAGCATTGAATTGCAGGTGGGTGCGACCCTGGAGTTGACCGCGAACGGTGCGAGTGCCTGGTGGGCTGCCGGGACTGCGCAGTTGCAATATTCCAGAGTGTTCGGCTTAACCCCGGCGAGATTCGACAACAGCAAGTTGCTTGCAACGACTGAGTGGTCTAAGACCAAAGGGTTCGAACTGGGTGGCGTCTACGTGTTCACCGCCGCATTGACGGGGATTCCAGCACACATTGGCGGTATGGTTCACGCCTATGGTGCCGGGCCTGCCTCCTATAGTATCCCCGACTCTATGGCCAACGGTGTTCTGCCGGGTTGCACGATTCGCTTGCAGAATTGGACAGCAACGAATCTGACCTTGGTAACCCAGGGGACAGACAGGATGCAGGAGAGTCTCAGTGTGTCCCCCGGCTCTGCGGCCCGCTCCATTCCCCCGGACACATATGTGGATATCACCTTCATTGGTAGCGGGCTCTGGTTGTTATTGGGTACAGGTGTGGTTGGCAAGACTGTGCCATTTGGCGCGCTGATGGGCGTGAATGGCTATCAGAAACTCCCTTCCGGCTTGATCATCCAGTGGATGACGGCTGTATTTTCAAGTGCGGCCTTGAGCAAACCTTTCAACTTACCGATTGCGTTTCCGGCGGCGCATTTCGGTTGCACCGTTTCGCAGACGGACAGCGTTATCTATGGCACCAATGGCACGCCTTTTGTGGCAGGTATGCCTAACGGCTTGGGCCAGGTAATTCTGCAGTCCAACTACACCGCCAGCCAATCGGCAGTCCGGGTACTTGCCTTTGGCATTTAAAGGGGACAAAGATGATTTATAGCAGCAAGAAAACGGGGTGTTTTCACGACTCGAATTTAGGCGGTGAGCTACCAGAGGACGCTATCGAAATATCAACGGAGCTGCATGCCGAACTTCTGAGCGGTCAGTCGCAACTGACTAAGATCAACTTTGATACTGAGCCACCTTCGTTGATTGAGCGGGAGCCGGCGTCTCCCGAACTATTGGCTGATATTGAGCGCGCCTGGCGTGGTGTGCAGTTGGTGAGAACAGATGGCCTTGTGGCGCGGCAGCGTGATGAGCTGGATATCGGTAGCGCGACCACGCTTACGGTCGATCAATATACCGAGCTGCTGACCTACCGACGTGAACTGCGTGACTGGCCCCAAGGTGCGGACTTTCCTCTGGCGGAACACCGTCCTGTCGCACCGCCATGGTTGTTTGCCCTGCTTCAATAAACGCCCCGCTCCGACGGGGCGTTTTCTTACTCATCCAAAACCCAACAGCCCCTTTCTCAAGGGGCTTTTTCATATCTGGAGAAACACAAATGGCACTGCGCCAAACCTACACCGTGCTCCTCCCATTCCCCACCGGGGGTGGTCACTGGTCGAGCGTCGGCCAGGAACTCGATCTGCTCGACGTCGAGGCCAACGCCTTGCGCAGCGCCGGTCGCCTGGAGTTGAAAAAAACCGAAGTCGTCGAACCGGCTTCTGCATCCATCCCGGCCAAAAAGGCCGCCACCAAGAAGGCTGAATAACCATGGCTGAGGTTTTGAACTTCGAGCACAACGGCATTACCGTCAATGCCACCGAATCTCCCGAGGCCATGGGTGGCCTGGGTGACAACGTCATCGGGCTGGTCGGCACCGCGCCGAATGCCAACCCGCTGATCCCGAAAAACACCCCGTTCCGCATCAACAGCTTCACCACCCAGGCCCAGTTGGACCCGACCGGTGCCGAGGCGGGGACATTGTTCCAGGCCGTTTACCAGATCCTCAAAGTGGTCAAGGTGCCGGTCTACGTCGTCATCGTCGAAGAGGGCGCCACTCTGGCCGACACGCAGAACAATGTGATCGGCGGTATCGAAGCGCAGACCGGTCGCAAGTTGGGCCTGGCGGCGTTGAGTGGGGTTGCTGAAGACTTGACCATCATCGGCGCGCCGGGCTTCACCGGCACCAAGGCGGTGGCCAGCGAGTTCGCCTCGTTCGGCAAGCGCATCAAGGCCCGTGTGGTGCTCGACGGCAAGGACGCCGCGGTCGCCGATCAAGTGACCTACAGCCAGGAACTGGGCGGTGCCGACCTCGGTTTCGACCGTTGCCTGGTGGTGCACAACATGCCGGCGGTGTACTCCAAGGCCGCGAAGAAAAACGTCTTCCTGGCCCCGTCGAGCCTGGCCATCGCCGCCCTCGCCAAGGTCAAGCAATGGGAGAGTCCGGGCAACCAGGTCACCTTCGCCGAAGACGTCTCGCGCACCGTCGAATACAACATCCTCGACACCTCCACCGAAGGCGATCTGCTCAACCGCTACGGCGTCAGCTACTACGCCCGGACCATCCTCGGCGGCTTCTCGCTGCTGGGTAACCGTTCCATCACCGGCAAGTTCATCAGCTACGTCGGCCTGGAAGATGCCATCAGCCGCAAGCTGGTGAAGGCCGGCCAGAAAGCCATGGCCAAGAACCTGACCAAGTCGTTCATGGACCAGGAGGTCAAGCGCATCAACGACTGGCTGCAAACCCTGGTCGCCGACGAAACCATCCCTGGCGGCAGCGTGTACCTGCACCCGGAGCTGAACAGCGTCGAGAAGTACAAGAACGGCACCTGGTACGTGGTCATCGACTACGGCCGCTACGCGCCGAACGAACACATGATTTATCAACTCAATGCCCGCGATGAAATCATCGAGCAGTTCCTGGAGGACGTTCTCTAATGTTTACCAACCGCGTAAGACAGGCCATCGCGGCCACCCTGCAAGGCCTGCCGTTGTCGGCGACCGTGGAAGATTTTAGCCCGCCGAAAATCGAATTTGAGATGGAAGAGATGCGCGGCGGCCGTTTCATTGGCGAGGAAATGGCCAAGGGCGGCAAGGTGCTGACGGCCAAGCTGACGCTGCAAGGTCTCGGGCCGGAAGTCATGCTGGCACTGGGCGTGAGCTTGGGCGACGACATTCTGCTGAACGTGCGTGAAGCCGGCCAGGATCAGGACGGCAACACCTGGTTTACCTACCACACGGTGGGCGGCAAGTTGAAATCCCTTGAGGAAACTCCGCTGAAGATGACCGAGAAGCCCAAGACCAACCTTGAGCTGTCCTGCCGCACCTACAACCGCCTGGAAAACGGCGTCCCGGTGATCGACATCGACGTGCGCACCCAGAAGTTCGTGCTCAACGGCGTGGACATCCTCGGCGATGCGCGCCGTGCGGTGTTGTTGCCCTAAGCCCTTACCGGCCGGCTAGATGCAATCCCTGTGGGAGCGAGCTTGCTCGCGATGGCGGCGGTTCATTCAGTATCAAGCTGTCTGACACCCCGCTATCGCGAGCAAGCTCGCTCCCACAGGATGTCCTCTGATTCACCAAGGAATTGATTTCATGTCCTGGATGCCTCCTACCCATGAGCTGTTGTCGCCGATCACCGGTGACGACGGCTCGCAGATCGAGCAGCTCCCACTCAAACCACTGCTCTACGCCGCGCAGAAAGAAGCCCTGGCCCGTGCCGGTGATGATGAAGACGACCAGTTCTTCGAGCTGGCCAAGCTGGCCACCGGCCTGTCGGTCAAGGAGCTCGATCAGCTCAAGCGCCCGGACTACGTGAGCATTGCCCAGTACGTGCACGAAATGTCGACCCGTCCGGCGTCGTACTTTCTGGATGTTCCACAGGCCGATCCCGACCAGGTGCAACTGCTGCAACCGCTCGACGTCGCGGGCCGCAGCCTGACGTCGTTGACCCTGGAAATGCCGGTGCTGCGTGCGACCAAGGCGATGAAAAAACTGAAGACGGCCAAGGAACGCGCCGAGTTCATCACGGCCCATTGCACTGGCCTGATGATTCCCGATCTGGACCTGCTGACCGTGCCCGACTGGACACAACTTCAGGTACGCATCGACGATTTTTTAAACAAACCGGCGGACTTCTTTCGGAGCGCGACATCGAAGTGATTCTCGATGTGGTGCCGCTCATTTACTCGGTAAGTGAGGCGGAAATCCTGGAGTGGGACGCCGGCAAGGCCTTGCGCCGCTACGACATCGCGATCACTCGCCTTGGCGTGAAACAGGAGTAGAGCGGGATGGCGGACGATAGATATTCGCTCAAATACGCAACCTTCAATGAGCCTGGGTTGGCGTTCGGTAATACCAGCCTCACCAGTGGTGTGTCAGCACAAGACGCGTTCGCCAGGGATCAACTGTCGAGCCTCGATCTGGCGCTGGAAACACTCGGGCTCAAGCTCGGGTTGCTGACCACGGCGATCGAGTCGCTGACGGTAAAGCTTTCGGCGCAACGATTGTTTTCCCAATCGATGGGCGCTGGCGCCAAGGGTGAGTCGGCCAACGAGCCAAAGGGTAAGTCGGGTGGCGGTATCGAGCCACCGGCGCTGCTCAAACCTGCAATAGCGATGGATTCGGCCATGGCCGATCTGAAGCAGGCCGGCCAATTCACGCCTCGCCAGATTGCAGAGATGGCGGAACCCACCCAGCGTATCGCCAGTGCGCCATTGGTGGCGGCCGGCGGGACCTCGGCGGTTGAGGTGGTGAGGATGCAAAGCCTGGCGGCCAGGGCAGGCATCGGCGGTGATCTGCCCAATGCCTCGGACCGGCAATTGGCGCTGTTGCGCTTCGCCAGTGATGCGGGCGTCACGGCATCGACGTTCAAAATGCCGGCCATGGAAGCCGCTGAGATGGTGCTCGGCTGGCGCACTTCCATGAAGCTCAGCGCAGAGAAAGCGTTTGATCTGGCGGATGCAACCAACCACCTGGGCAAGATTCCCGGTGGTGCGAAAGCGAGTGAGATCGGCACGGTGCTGCAGCGTGACGGTGCGGCTGCGACCTCGGCGGGCCTGCAGCCTGCCCAAGTTGCGGCACTGACGGCGGCACTTCTCACTACCGGCGCGCAACAAGCTGAAGCGGGTGTGGCGCTCGATCACTTCACGACCGCTTTAGGCAAGGGCGATCAGGCCTCCGCGACCGAGCAAGCGGCCTGGAAGCAACTGGGGCTGGATCCCAAAGAGGTGGCGAGCGGCTTGCGTGACAAGGACGCCGCGCCGGGGACAGTGATGTCGGTCCTGGCGGCCTTGAACGCGCAGCCGGCCGAAAAGCGCACGACCCTGGCCTCTTCGCTGTTTGGCACTGGGGATGCAGCGGTGCTGCGCATGTCGCAGAAACTCGACGATGTGAACGCCGCGTTCTGGCAGGTGAAAGACCCAGGCCAATACGCTACATCGCAATTGGGCAACGACGGCTCGGTGCGCCAGGACGCCTTGGCGCTGTCGAACACCCGGCAGGGCCAGTTGAACGTCCTCAACGCCAGCAGCGAGCGTTTGTCGCTGGCCACGGGAAATGCCCTGATGCCCTCGGCGGATACCTCGTTCCAGTGGCTGGGATCGCTGGCCGATGGCATGAGTGAGTTGGCTGAGTCCTCACCTAGAGCCGCTGCGGCCATTGTGGTGATTGGCGCGGCGATCAAACCGTTGGTGGGCGCGCTGCTCAAAGCCCTAGGTGATGAGATGAGCAATCAAGCGGCCAAGCGCGTATTGGGGGGCGTGGCGACGCGTCTTCCCAGTCGTGTGGGAGAGGTGTTCTCTGAGGACTTCAGAAACGACAGTCGTAACGCCAAGCTGGATATGAAGGGCATCAGCCGGCTCGAGCCGGCGAACGTTGCCAAAGCCGAGGCTGGAATGAGCGCCGGCGGTTCCCTTCGAGGCACGAGCTCGGCGTTGCGCTCGGTTACCCGTTTCATCCCAGGAGCCGTCGCGTTAACTGCCGCCCCTGAGGTGCTCGAGGGCGCGCTGAGCGGTGACGCCCGCAAAGTTGGTGCGGGCCTGGGGGCCGCAGGTGGCGGCTGGGCGGGGGCCTCGGCAGGTGCTACCGCCGGAGCCACTTTCGGGACTCTTTTTGGTCCGCTCGGCACGGCCATTGGCGGCGCACTCGGTGCGGTTGTGGGTGGGCTGGCCGGCAGCTGGGTCGGGGGAGAGTCGGGGGCCTGGCTGGGTGACAAACTCGCCGCGCCTGCCGACAAGCTCCCCCCACCGGACCAGGCTGCCAGAGACCTGACCAACGCCCAAACCAGCCAACAACAAAACACCATGACCGCAAACATCTACATCAACGGCCAGGACCAGGCCAGCGCGAGTCAGTTGGCCAACCTGGTTGTGCAACAGCTCTCGGGCCAATTCGGCTTGACGACCATGCCCAACTCACTCGCCATGCGCAGTGACGCGGCCCTGACCGACGGAGGTACGTGATGCGTCAGCAAATGGCACTTGGCAGTTTCATTTTCGGGCTGTCGAGAAACTTTGCGTACCACAGCCTGGTACGCAGCTCGGACGGTGGCTGGAAAAGCATCGACATCCTCACTAGCAAGCCCAAGTCCAGCCAGGTCGGCCAAGGCCTGCAATTGCTGACGATCACCGGCAAGTCGATGTACGCGACCGCCATGGATCGCCTCGATGAGTTGCGCGCCTTGCAGGCGCAGCGCGTGCCCGTGCCGTTGGTCGATGGTATCGGTCGCAACTGGGGCCTGTGGCAGATCAACAAGGTGACGGAAACCCAGACCGAGATCATCGATGACGGTACGGCGATGGTGGTCGGCTGGGTGGTTGAATTGACGGAGTTCGCCAATGCGTAGGGTTCGAAGTATCGCCGGTGATTCGGTGAATCTGTTGCTGTACCGCGAGCTTGAGCGTTGTGACGATATCGTCGAGGAAGCGCTCTGGCTGCTCAATCCGGGCTTGGCTGAATGGGGCCCGGTATTGCCGGCGGGCGTATGGGTGGTCTTGCCGGAAGTGGACCTCAAGCCCGTTGCAACCCCGCCGGTTTCGGCCTGGGATTAAGGAGGCAACATGTCACTGGGTTTCACGCCTGCAGTGGAAATTTATGGTGCGAACGCCGCACTGCTCAACGAACGCTTGCTCAAGTGGGAGCATGTCGACGCGGCGGGTATCGAGTCCGATCAGCTGACGCTCACCATCAGCCTGGACGGGCTCGAAGGGTTGCCCAGCCTGGGCAGGAAGATCGGTCTGCGGGTCGGTTATCTGGAGTCGGGGTTGGTGGATAAAGGCGAGTTTGTCATCACCCGGCGCACACCGTTCCTGTTTCCCCTGCAACTCGTGCTGGTGGCCATGGCGGCGCCGTTCAGTGCTGCGGACCAGACCGGCTTCAAGCAACGCCGATCCGTCAGCCATGGCCCGACGACCCTGGGGGCGCTGTTTCGGCGATTGACTTCCAGGCACGGTTTTTCCCCGCGGGTGGCGCCGGACCTGTCGCTGATCAAAATCGAGCACATCGACCAGACCAACGAAACCGACATGGGTTTCCTCACGCGCCTGGCCCACCGTTATGACGCCGTCGCCAAGCCGATCAACGAGTTGTATGTGCTGGCTCGGCGCGGCCAGGCGAAGTCGTTGTCGGGCAAGGTCCTGCCCGAGATGAAACTGTCGGTGACGACCAACAATCGCCCGGGCGACCACGCCTTCATTTCGGCCAAGTTTGATGAAAACGCCCGGGCCAAGTACCAGGGCTGCAAGACCTATTGGTGGGATGCGGCGGCCGGCAAGCTGCAGGTCGAGGAGAGCGGCGTCGCGCCGTTCAAGACCCTGCGCCAGCGCTTCCAGAGCGCCGACGATGCCCGCGCCGCCGGTGAAGGGGAGGTGCGACGAATGGAGCGCGAAGCACTCAAGGTGGACATCGAGTGCCCTGGCAACCCGGGACTTTCGGCCGAGGGCATCGTACTGCTGGATCCCACCTGGCCGGATTTCATGCGCGGTCGCTGGTCGATCGACAAGGTCACCGCCAGTGGCGACCGGGAAAAAAGCTATCGCAGCTTGATTCATGCCACCCGCCTGGATGCCAAGGCCTGACCCCACCCCCCCTGTGGGAGCGAGCTTGCTCGCGATAGCGCCCAGACATTCAACATCTGCACTGACTGACACGCCGCCATCGCGAGCAAGCTCGCTCCCACAGTTTTGTTCAGCGTTGCACATATCCCTGCGCCCAACCGAGTTCTCCTGTGGGAGCGAGCTTGAACTGGCCTAATAATTCCGGACACCTCTTAAGGGCGATATGATTTCGCCAATTTGGAGGTTCCATGAAAGAAAGAAGAGTCTTTTCCCGCGAGTTCAAACATCGTGCGGCCAGCATGGTGATTGATGACAACTGTTCAGTACAGGAACTACCGCGTTACGACGGTGGGTGGACCAGGTTCGCAAGGAACAAAAAGGTCAGCCAGTTCAAGGCACCAAGGCCATTACTGAGGATCAACGGCAGATTCAGGATCTGAAAGCCAAGATCAAACGCATGGAAATGGAAGCCGAAATCTTAAAAAAGGCTACCGCTCTCTTGATGTCGGATCCCGATCGTTTTCGATGATCGCGGAGCTAAGAGAGTCATTCCCGACCGCCATCCTGTGTCGCGTTTTCGATGTGAAGCGCAGCAGCTTTTACGARTGGCTACAGCGGCTCTCGCGGCCTAAGATCGAGCGCGAAGAACTCAAGGGGAAGGTGGTTGAACTRCACAGCGAAAGCCGGGAAGCCATGGGGTCCAGAACGATCAGCAAGCATCTGAAGGCCCAAAACATAGCGGTCGGCAGAAGCCTTGTTAGAACACTGATGAGGGAAGCCAACATTGTCAGTAAACAACGCCAGCCTCACCCATTCAGGTCCAAAGGAGTTGAAGCATTTGTCGCACCCAATCTGCTCAAGCGTAATTTCARGCCGACCGTGGTCAATCAGGTCTGGTGTGGCGACGTTACAAGCTTGATGGTGGGTAAACGCTGGGTTCATCTGGCCATCGTGATCGACTTGTTTGCTCGCCGGGTCATTGGTTGGGCATTTTCGCTGRTCAATGACGCCAACCTGGTCAGCAAGGCGTTACGCATGGCGATAGAGCTTCGAACATGCCCACCTGGATTGATGTTTCATTCGGATCAGGGCTGTCAGTACACCAGCCGCAAGTTTCAAGAAGAGTTGATGCGCAATGGCATTTTGCAAAGCATGAGTCATCGCGGGCAGTGCTGGGACAATGCTCCAACAGAACGTTTTTTCGGCACCCTGAAGTCAGAATGGGTCCCTCGCAACGGTTACAGCACGAGCGAGGAAGCACAAACCGATATGGTGCGCTTCTTCATGTACTACAACCGCACCAGGCTCCACAGCTACAACGACTACCTATCGCCAATAGCCATGGATGACTGACACGCCGCCATCGCGAGCAAGCTCGCTCCCACAGTTTTGTTCAGCGTTGCACATATCCCTGCGCCCAACCGAGTTCTCCTGTGGGAGCGAGCTTGCTCGCGATAGCGCCCTGATATTCAACATCTGCACTGACTGACACACCGCTATCGCGAGCAGGCTCGCTCCCACAGGTCTCTCTCGACTGCACCTTCTCTACAACTGGAATTCCTCCATGAAGATCACACCGATCCTCACGCAGTTGCGTGAGCAATGTCCGACGCTCGCCCATCGCGTGGCCGCAGGTTTTGACCTCGCCACGCTGCAAGCCGAGACCCCGCTGCAGACCCCCTGCGCCTATGTCCTGCCCACCGCCGACATCGCCAGCAAGAACGCGGCTCAGAACGTCACGCTGCAAGCGGTGCGTGATCGCTTCGATGCCGTGCTGGTGCTCGATGCTACCGATGCGACAAAAGCGCTGGATCTGTTGCACGACCTGCGGGCCGAACTGTGGCGCGCGCTGGTGGGGTTCAAGCCGGGCGCCGAGTACACCGGCATTGAATACGACGGCAGCGAACTGGTTTCCATCAATAGCAGCCGTGTGTTGTACCGGCTGCGCTTTTTCGCCGAGTTCCAGTTGGGCCGCAATCTGGCGAGCCAGCCTGCCGAAAGCTGGCACGAGCGTGAACTGGACGGCTTGTCGTCCTTTACCGGGGCCACCGTGCGGGTCGATGCCATCGACCCGGCGGACCCCAACCTGAAACGTCCCGGCCCCGACGGGCGCGTGGAACTGACTTTCTCTGGAGACGTAACCCCATGAGCAAACGCATCACTGTGCTGCCGGCCCCGGGCCGTGCCGTACCGGACCCGGAAGCGGGCGATCTGTTGCCCCTCGAAGGCCGTGAAGTGCCAGACAACGCCTGGTGGCGTCGACGTCTGGCCGATGGCGATATCACTACCAAAGCCGTGAAAGCGGCAAAACCACAGGGAGCCAAATAATGGCGATCGGATTCAGCAATATTCCCGCGGACATTCGTGTGCCGCTGTTCTACGCCGAAATGGACAACTCGGCCGCCAATAGCGCGTCATCGGCCATGCGCCGGTTGATCGTCGCCCAGGTCAACGACAACGTCGCCCCGGCCGAGGTCGGCAAACTGGTGCTGGTGTCCAGCGTCGCGCTGGCCAAGAACATCGGCGGGCAGGGTTCGATGCTCGCGTCGATGTACGAGACCTGGCGCAAGACCGACCCGCTCGGTGAAATCTGGTGCCTGCCGTTGCACAACGTCGAAGGCGCCATCGCCCAGGGCATGCTGACCCTCACTGGCGCCGCAACTGAAAGCGGTGTGCTCAACCTGTACGTCGGCGGTGTGCGCGTTCAGGCCGCCATCGTCAACGGCGCCACGGCAGCTCAGGCTGCCACTGCGCTAGCCTTGAAAGTCAACGCCGCCGACCTGCCGGTGACTGCTGCGGCCGCCGAAGGTGTCGTGACCCTGCGCGCCAAATGGACCGGCGACAGCGGCAACGACATCAGCCTGCAATTCAATCGCCTGGGCAAGAGCAATGGCGAAAACACCCCGGCGGGGCTGACCACCGCCATCACTGCGATGACCGGCGGCGCCGGCGTGCCGGACCAGACCGCTGCCGTTGCGGCCCTGGGCGACGAACCGTTCGAGTTCATCGCCATGCCCTGGTCCGACGTGGCGAGCCTCAACACCTGGCAAGCGGTCATGGACGACAGCACCGGTCGCTGGTCCTGGGCCAAGCAATTGTTCGGCCATGTCTACAGCGCCAAGCGCGGCACCCTCGGTACCCTGGTCGCTGCCGGTCAGGCACGTAACGACCAGCACATGACCATCCAGGCCCTGGAGCTGGGCGTACCGCAACCGTTCTGGGTCCAGGCCGCTGCCTTGGCGGCGCGCACGGCGGTGTTCATCTCCGCCGACGCCAGCCGTCCGACCCAGAGCGGTAGCCTGCCGGGCTTGGACCCGGCACCGGCCAGCGAACGTTTCACCCTGACCGAGCGCCAGTCGCTGCTCAACTACGGCATCGCCACGGCGTATTACGAAGGTGGCTACGTGCGCATCCAGCGTTCTATCACCACGTATCAGAAGAACGCCTTCGGCCAGGCGGACAATTCCTACCTGGACAGCGAAACCATGCACCAGTCGGCGTTCATCGTCCGTCGCCTGCAAAGCGTGATCACCAGCAAGTACGGCCGCCACAAACTGGCCGCCGACGGCACCCGTTTCGGCGCCGGCCAGCCCATCGTGACCCCGAGCACGATTCGCGGCGAGCTGATCGCTCAATACGCCAAGCTCGAACTGGAAGGCCATGTGGAAAACGCCGAGCTGTTCGCCGAGCACCTGGTTGTCGAGCGTGACAGTCAGGACCCGAGCCGGGTCAATGTGCTGTTCCCGCCGGATTACATCAACGGCCTGCGGGTGTTCGCGCTGCTCAACCAGTTCCGCCTGCAATACGACGCCGCCGCCTGACCGTGGCGAGGGAGCTTGCTCCCGCTGGGTTGTGGGAGTTGTGTAGGAGCTGTCGAGTGCAACGAGGCTGCGATCTTTCCACTACCAATTGAGTCGAAAGCGAAAGATCAAAATCAAAAGATCGCAGGCTACGCCAGCTCCTACAAAGCCGAGCGGGGAGCAAGCTCCCTCCCCACAATGGTTCAAACACACTTTAAGTGAATAGCACTGGCCCACTGCGCGTGGGCTTTTTATTGAAGGGAGAAACACCATGGGTCAACTGATTGCGGGCACCTGCTACGTCAAAGTGGACGGCGCTCAACTGACCATCAACGGCGGCTGCGAAGCGCCACTGATGTTCACCAAACGCGAAACCGTCGTACCGGGTTTCTACAAGGAAACCGACATCGCCCCGTCCTTCAAGGTGACGGCGCTGCACACCGCGGACTTCCCGCTCAAGCAACTGGTTGCGGGCACCGACATGACCGTCACCTGCGAATTCAATAACGGCAAGGTCTACGTGCTGGCCGGCGCCTACCTGGTGGAAGAGCCTGTGTCCAAGGGTGACGACGCCACCATCGAGCTGAAATTCGAAGGCATCAAGGGGACCTGGCAATGAGCGATGTCGTGACGCTGCGCGTGGCCATCGAGGCCCACGGCGAGCCGGTGAGCGAACTGACCCTGCGCCGTCCGACGGTGCAGGAAGTCCGGGCGATCAAGGCGCTGCCGTACAAGATCGACAAGAGCGAGGAGGTGAGCCTGGACATGGACGTCGCGGCCAAATACATCGCGGTGTGCGCCGGCATCCCGCCGTCGTCGGTCAACCAGTTGGACCTGGCTGACCTCAATGCCCTGAGCTGGGCCGTCGCGAGTTTTTTCATGAGTGCGGCGTCGCAGCCATCGGCGACCTGATCGCCGCCGCCTATGACCTGGCCTGGTTCTGGAAGGTTGACCCCGAACAGATGATGGCCAGGCCACTGGATGTGCTCCGCGAATCCCTGGAGCACGCGCAACGGATCAATGCGATGCAGCAGGTGCAGTGATGGCAGACACACAAACGGTAGAGAAAAAAGCGGTGCTGCTCACGGGCATCGATGAGCTGTCACCCAAGCTCGCCGGCCTTCGTGCGAAGGTCGCGAGTTTCAAGCAGAACCTCGACGCCACGGGCCTGGGCAGCCTGGACATTTCCGGTCTGCTGCCCAGCGGCGGCCTGGCCCAGCCGTTTATGGACGGGCTCAAGTCGGCGCTGTCCTTCAAGGACGAAGCGGGCGCAGCGAGCGCGGCGGCAAATGCCGTCCAGGCGCCTGACGCGCCCCGTGTAGCGGCACAGAACCTGGATGGATTGAAGACTTCCATCAACAACGTGTCGGTGCAGTTCGGCTCGGCCCTGGGGCCTGCGGTCAACGCGGTGACGGTCAGTTTGCAGCCCATGGTCAGCGGCGTGGCCCAGGTGCTGCAGGACAACCCGCAACTGGTACAGGGCCTGGCGAATGGCGTCGTGGCGTTCAACGCGATCCAGATGGCGGTCAGCGGCGCGAGTCAGGCAATGGAAGTGGTCAACCTGGCCATGAAGATGAACCCCATCGGCTTGATTGCCATGGGCATCGCCTTGGCGGCAGGGATGATCATCGCCCACTGGACGCCGATTTCGGCGTTTTTCGCCGGGCTCTGGCAGCGCCTTGCGCCGATCGTCCTGCCGATGGTCGAGTTCTTCAAGACAATGTTCGCCTTCACCCCGATGGGGCTGTTGATCAGTAACTGGGGCCCGATCAGCAGCTTTTTTGGCGCGCTCTGGAATGTGATCGTGGCGGCGGCAACGCCGGTCATCGGTTTCATGCAGACGCTGTTCGCCTGGTCACCCTTGGGTTTGATTGTTACCAATTGGGCACCGCTGACCGGGTTGTTCGCGGCGATCTGGGATCTGCTCAAGGCCTTGACCGTGCCGGTGATGGATGCCCTGAAAGGCTTGTTCGACTGGACGCCGTTGGGACTGATCATGGCCAACTGGGGCACGATCGGAGAAGTCTTCGCTGGGATCTGGGAGGGCGTCCGCAATCAGGTGGCGATCATGCTGGCGGTGTTCAGCGGCCTGTTCGACTGGTCGCCCATCGAGGGCCTCACCCAACAGTGGGGGCCGGTGGGCGAGTGGTTCAGCCAGTGGTGGGACAAGCTGCAGGGCGTGATTGCACCGATCAAGGCGTTCTTCAACAGCGGCTTCGGTGAACTCATCACCACGTTCACTGGCAAGGTCGAAGGACTGACCGAGGCGCAGCGCGCCACCAATGCCGAAGGCAAGGGTGAGCTGGCGCCGGCGTTTTTTGGCGGGGCCGGCGAAGAGCCTGCGGGCCTGTCGTCCAGCCTGGCGCCAGCGTCCGCCAACGGGCCAGGGAAAACCTCGCTGGCGCCGGGTGCGTTGCCGCTAACCTCCAGCGCCCTGGTGCAACAAAGCGCCGCCAATAACCGCACGCAACTCGAAGGCGGCCTGACCGTGCGCTTCGAAAACGCGCCGGCCGGCTTGCGCGCCGATCCGCCACAGACCAATCAACCGGCCCTGGCGGTGAGTTCGCGCATCGGCTATCGCTCACTTTCCACAGGAGGCTCCAATGAGCTGGCGTGATCGTTTGTTGCCTGCGTCGTTTCGTGGCGTCGGGTTCTGGGTCGATCAGGCGAAAACCCAGGTCGGCCACAAAGGTCAGTTGCATGAATATCCACAGCGCGACCAGCCGTTTTTCGAAGGGCTCGGCCAGCAGGCGAAGATTCATGAGCTGACCGCGTTCATCGTCGGCCCCGATTGCCTGGAGCAGCGCGACAAGCTGCTCAAGGCTTTGGAGCAGGGCAGCGGTGAACTGGTGCATCCATGGCTGGGGCGCATGCAAGTCAAGGTTGGCGAATGCGACATGACCCAGACCCGCCAGGACGGCGGGCTGGTGACGTTCGCCCTGAAGTTCTACCCCGACCAGCCACTGCCATTTCCCTCGGCCACGATCAACAGCCAGAAACTGCTGCTGGTCTCGGCCGACAGCTTCCTCGGTTCGGCGGTGCGGCGCTTCGAAGACGCCATGACCTTGATCAAGGCCGCACGGATCGGCATCGCGGACTTGCGCAACAGCCTCAAGGATGTTTACGCAGTGATCGAGCAGGAGCTCAAGCCGTTGATCGAGACCTATCGGCAACTCAGCGATCTGGTCAAGGCGGTGAAAGCGTTGCCTAAGGAGGTGGTGGCCGAGTTCAAGGGGTTGCTGGGCGACATCCGCGAGCTGAAGGAGTTTGCCCGTGACGGCTATCGCGGCGTGATTGCCAGCGTGTCGCAACAGGTGGAGGCCATTCGCAAGGCCGACGCGCCCAAACTTACCACCGGCAAGGACACCACGGCGGCGGCCCAGGCGGTGGCCGATCTGGTGCAGGACACCCTGCTGGTGCAGGCCGCGCAATGGATTGCGGCGATGCCGGTGGCGGCGCCTGTGGTCAAGTTGGGCGCTACGCCGTCGGTGGCGCAACAAGCCGTGCAACCGGTCCAGCGCAGGGACGTGCCGGTGGCCGACGATGTGCTGGCCCTGCGCGAGGCCCTTAACGAGGTTATCTGGCAGGCCTCCCTCAAGGCTGATCCGGAGCACTACCAGGCGATGAACAACCTGCGCCAGCAAATGGCCGCGCACTTGACGGCGGTGGCGTCGTCGGGGGTAAGGCTGATCAACCTGTCGTTCAAGCAAAGCCTGCCAGCGCTGGTGGTGGCGTATCAGCAATTTGCCGATGCCACCCGGGTGACTGAAGTGACCCAGCGTAACGGCGTAGCCCATCCTGGTTTCCTGCCGCCCAATGACCTGAAAGTCTCGGGGGAGTAAGCCATGAACGAGCTCGACAACGCTGTCTCGCTTACCGTCGGCGGGCTGGATTACGGTGGCTGGAAAAGTGTCGAAATCAGTGCGGACCTGGAGCGCCAATTCCGCACCTTCAAACTCGACATCACCTGGCAATGGCCGGGGCAGACCCAAACGGTGCCGATCCGTCCGGGCGATGAATGCCAGGTGCGCATTGGTGCCGACCTGGTTCTCAGCGGTTATGTGTTCAAGGCACCGGTCAGCTATGACGGTCGGCAGATCAGCCTGAGCATTGAAGGCGGTTCCAAGACCCAGGATCTGGTGGACTGCGCGGCGATCAACCGCCCGACTCAATGGCGCGGGCAAACGGTGCTGAGCATCGTCCAGGCCCTGGCGTCGCAATATGGCGTGGGGGTCATCAGTGAAATTCCTGAAACCGCGCGGTTGAGCGAACACAGCATCGTGCCAGGGGAAACGGTCTTTCAATCCATCGACCGTTTGCTGACGTTGTTCCGGGTGTTCTCCACCGATGACGCGCAAGGGCGCGTGCTGCTGGCCAAACCCGGCAGCGGCGGACGGGCCAGTGATGTGCTGGAGCTGGGCAAGAACATTCTGTCGGGCAACGCACCGATGGACTACAGCCAGGTGTTCTCCGAATACCGGGTCATCGGTCAGCACAAGGGCAGTGATCAGCAGAGTGGGGCGGCGGTGAGCGAAGTCTCTGGCACCGCCACGGACCTGAGCTTCAAGCGCAAGCGGGTGACGGTGATCAGCGAGAGCGCGCAGTTGACCTTCGAACTGGCCCAGCAACGGGCCGATTGGGAAAGCGCAATTCGCACCGGCAAGGCCCTGACCACTACCTACCGCGTGCAAGGCTGGCGCCAGGCCAATGGCGACTTGTGGCGGCACAACACCTTGGTGCGGGTGATCGACCCGGTGCTGGGCTTCGACGGTGACATGCTGATTTCCAAAGTGACCTACTCGCTGTCGGCACAAGGCTCCGTCACTACCCTGCAAGTCGCGCCGCCGCACACGTTCGACGCCAACCCGGTGGCGCCCAAACCCTGAATCCGGCACTGATGCCTGCCAACCACAGATCTCCTGTGGGAGCGAGCTTGCTCGCGATGGCGGTGTGTCAGTCAACATCTGCTTCGAATGTCAGACCGCTATCGCGAGCAAGCTCGCTCCCACAGTGTTCCGGGTTAGCCGCCCAATTGCTGTTAAACCCGATTCCGAAGGAAAACCTCAATGAGCCTACTGACCCGCCTCCTGGCGCGTGGCACTGTCGTGCTCGCCAATTCGGCCACCAAGTTGCAGTCGCTGCAAATGCGCCTCACCGCTGGCGAAGTGAACGATGACATGGAGCACTTCGAGCCCTACGGCTTCACCAGTAACCCGCTGGCCGGTGCCGAGGGCATTGCCACGTTCCTGGGGGGCGACCGTTCCCACGCCGTGGTCCTGGTGGTCGCCGATCGTCGTTTTCGCCTCCAGGCCCTGGCCCCTGGCGAAGTGGCGCTCTACACCGACGAAGGCGACAAACTCCATTTCAAGCGTGGTCGTGTCATCGACATCCAAACCGCGACCCTGAACATCCGCGCCAGCAGCGCGGTGAACATCGACAGCCCGGTCATCAATCACACCGGCAAGATCGTCTCCCAAGGCGACCAGATCGCTGGCGGCATCAGCCAGATCAAACACGTGCATGTCGGCGTTCAGGCCGGCAACGGCCAGACCGGCGCGCCGGCGGGAGGCCAATGATGTTCATCAGCCAGAACCTCCACGCCGCGCTGACCCGCTCGGTGCTGATCAGCCTGTTCACCTGGCGCCGCGCCGCCGACGACGATGCCGTCGATGATGAAGAACGTTTCGGCTGGTGGGGCGACACCTTTCCCACCGTGGCCGACGACCGCATCGGCTCGCGACTGTGGCTGTTGCGCCGGGTCAAGCTGACCCGCCAGACCCAGCTCGACGCCGAATTCTATGCCCGCGAAGCCTTGCAATGGCTGATCGACGACGGCCACTGCAGTGCCATCGACATCATCAGCGAACGCCTCGACGCCCAGCGCCTGAACCTGCGCACGGTCCTGACCCTGGCGGACGGCGAGCGCCTGGACATCAACCCCGATAACAGTTGGCAGGTGACCTATGCCGTTTGAAACCCCTTCGCTGCCGGTGCTGATCAAACGCGCCCAAAGCGACCTGGCCAGCGATTCGCTGCGCCAGTCCGATGCCCAAGTGCTGGCCCGCACCCTGGGTGGCGCCGCCTACGGCCTGTACGGCTACCTGGACTGGATCGCCGAGCAGATCCTGCCGGACAAGGCCGATGAATCCACCCTTGAACGCATCGCTGCCCTGCGCCTGAACCAGGCGCGCAAAGCGGCCCAGGTGGCCATCGGCAGTGTCAGTTTCACCGCCACCGCTGGCGCGGTACTGGATGTCGACACGCTGTTGCAATCCGCCGATGGCCGCACATTCAAAGTGACCACCGCCCGCACTACCAGCAATGGCCTGAACAGCACCACCATTGCCGCACTGGACGCTGGCAGCCTGGGCAACGCCGACGCCGGCCTGGTGCTGACACCAGTCCAACCGATCCTCGGCATTGGCAGCAGCTTCACCGTGTTGGCACCGGGGCTGACCGGCGGTGTCGCCCGGGAGAGCCTCGAATCCCTGCGGGCGCGGGTGATCCGTTCCTATCGCGTCATTCCTCACGGCGGTTCGGCCCAGGATTATGAGACCTGGGCCCTGGAGTGCCCTGGCATTACCCGCGCGTGGTGCCGGGGCAGCTACCTGGGACCGGGCACTGTCGGCCTGTTCGTGATGCGGGACGACGATCCGCAACCGATCCCCAACGCCGAGCAATTGGAAGAGGTGCGGGCCTACATCGAGCCCTTGCGCCCGGTGACCGCCGAGCTGCAGGTGCTGGCGCCGACGCAGGTACCGGTGAACTACAGGCTGCGCATCATCCCGGATACCAGTGCCGTACGGGCCGCCATCGAGGCGCAACTGCGCGACTTGCACAATCGTGAAGCTGGCCTCGGCGAAACGCTGTTGCTCAGTCATATCGCTGAAGCCATCAGCAGCGCCACCGGCGAAACCGACCACAAACTCAGCGCACCTATCGCCGATGTCGTCGCCGCCAGCAACCAGTTGCTGACGTTCGGAGGCTGCACATGGCTGGAATAAGAACCGCCGAACAGTACCAGGCGCAACTGCGCAGCCTGCTGCCCAGTGGCCCAGCGTGGGATCCGGAGCGCGTGCCGGAACTGGACGAAGTGCTGCAAGGCATCGCCCAGGAGCTGGCCCGCCTCGACGCCCGTGCCGCCGACCTGCTCAACGAGATGGACCCGGCGGGCGTGAGTGAACTGGTGCCGGACTGGGAACGGGTGATGAACCTGCCTGACCCGTGCCTGGGCGCCACGCCGTTGTATGACGATCGTCGCTTGGCGGTGCGTCGGCGGTTGTTGGCGGTCGGTAGCCAGGCCATTGCCTATTACGTGGAAATCGCCAAGAGCCAGGGGTATCCCAACGCAACTGTGACTGAGCATCGTGCGCCACGCATGGGGCTTTCGCGGTTCGGTCAGGCGTATTTCGGAACCTGGCAAGTGCAATTCATGTGGACCCTCAACACCGGTGGACGCCTCTCGCTTGGCCGTCGTTTTGGCGCCAGCTATTGGGGCGAACGCTTCGGCATGAACCCAGGCTCTGCCTTGGAATGCCTGATCCACCGCAGCGCACCCGCTCATGCGCAGGTGCACATCAATTATGACTAAGGAGTAGAAAATGGATTATCCAAAAAGCGTGCCCAGTGTAGGCTTGGTCAATGGCAAGTTTGTCGATGAGAATCCGGTGACCGGTGCACCAGGCTCATTGATTCCGGCGGCTTGGGGCAATTCTGTTACGCAGGAGCTATTGGGGGTCATTACTGGGGCAGGGATGGTTCCTGACGAAACCGACCTAGGGCAGTTGCTGTTGGCTGTGCGCAAAATCAATCAGTCGGGATTGGTCGATTATGCGTTGGACACCGGCACCGCCAATGCTTACAGCGCCACTTACAAACCTGCGCCCTTGGCGCTGGTTGATGGTTTGATACTGCGTTTCAAAGCAGCCCGTGCCAATACCGGTGCCAGTACTTTCGCCCCAAATGGACTGCAGGCCAAGCCAATCGTTGGGCTGGACCATAACGCCATTCAAAGTGGGGAAGTTGCCGTCGGTGGCGACGTTTGGGTGCAGTGGAATAGCACCATCGGAAGCGGCGCGTGGGTGATGATTGCCAGCACTGGGATGACCAAAGATTCGGGCAGTGATGTAGGTGACATCAAAGTTGTAGCGACAGCGGAACCGCCCCAAGGCTGGCTCAAATGCAACGGTGCTTTGGTGTCTCGTGCACAGTACGCGGCATTGTTTGCGGCGATAAGTACGCGTTTCGGGGCGGGTGATGGCAGCACGACCTTTGCCTTGCCGGACTTGCGTGGCGAGTTCATCCGGGGTTGGGATGACGGGCGGGGAGTTGATTCAGGGAGGGTTTTGGGTACTGCGCAGGCAGGGCAGAACGCTTCACATATCCACACTGCAACGGCCTCTAACGTTGGGTCCCATACCCACACCCTAAGTGCTACTGCGGAAATTAATGGGACGCACACACACACGCTTAGTGCCGCCGCCGCTTCGAGTGGGGCGCATACACATACATTGTCTGGTAGTACTGATAGTGCGGGCGCTCATGCACACAATGCAAATATTGGTGGGTTTGGAGATATCGGTACAGGAGCGAACTCGAATTCCATCGTTGGTAACACTGCGGGAACACAAAGCGCGAGACCATTTATCCCATCTGCCGGAGATCATACGCACAGCATTTCAGGCACTGCTGCGTCAGCCGGTGCCCACACACATACCGTTACTGCTTCTGCTGCGCCAGCCGGTGATCATACCCATACTATATCTGCCGCTGCCGCATCTGCTGGTGACCATGCGCACCTAATCACTGTCGCTGCTTCCGGGGGAAATGAAACACGACCTAGAAACGTAGCGCTGCTATACGTAATCAAATACTGATCCGTTGAAAGGGCGCCTCCATATAATGGGGCGCACCAATCAAATCTGGAGAAGTATCTCTTTATCTCCTTGAAATGCTTTTCCTATTGCGATAGCGAGTTGAGCGCTTCCCTTTCGTCATGCAAATTCACTAGCAGTTGCATGAGGGCCTCAGGTAGTAGGTTGTTTTCTTGCAACAGCTCGAATGCCTGCTGCGCGCTAATTTCCTGTTTTTTATAAAGGCTTACTATGATGTTAATGTCCATTGGATCAGGTTCCTTTGTGGCTTTGGAATTTTTCATGGGGATCTATAAAATTTTACTATGAAAGCGCCGCTGCCCTAGGGGTGCACGTGTAGGTCAGGTTCTTGATTGACTAAACACTCCTGTGAAACACAGTCATATATAAGTTTTTTGCTGTCGACTTAATGCGCCTGTTCCAATTTCTGCGCCAAAACTCATCGTCATTACAAACAACGCTTTCTATGTCGCTGGACGTCAGATGTGCAGATTGTTGCCCAAACATCATGGGGAACACGTAGTGTTGCTTGATCTGTTGCCTTACCGCTCTATCGACAGGCTCCGATTTAAATTCAAGTCTTGAAAACTCTTCACGACCTCGTCGGCTAAGTATATACGCATGTAGTGCGGTAACCCGCCTTCGAGCGATGATACGGTGCCAAGTGAGCCATATTTTCCCCATGGTGTAACCCATATAGAGAGTGGCGAAGTCTGTTGATGTGATGAATTTGTTGATGTGATTGACTGCACTCGGAGCGAAGGCGTACTGAAGCGCGTCGTCTTCAAGAATCAAAACGCTTGTGTAGTTGCGCTGTAGTGCGAGATTTGCGCATTTCACGTGCGACTCGAAACAGCCTCTGACCGGGTTTTCCCTGTCTGCATCCACCAGCACGAACTCTATGTCCAATCCTGAGTTCTTCATGGATTTGATCAGCAAATCCCTGCGGTCCTGTCGCTCCCTGAGGCTGATGCAAAGGACTCCATCAACCGCAAGTTTGCTGAGATCCTTCGTTTTCATCAAATCGTTCCGATGGGTGTGAGCGGCTGAATATAGCGGTGCTTCCTGCGCTGTCTATGCCGATTTGTCATTTTTCAAGATGTCCTTCAACTGCGTCAAGGAGAACACCATGCCAATCACGCAGGTACAACTGCTGCAGATCCTCCCGAACGCCGGCGCTAATGCCGGCGTTTTTGCACCTGTGCTGAACGTAGCCATGGGTCATTATCAGGTCATCGGCTCGAAGCGTGTTGCCGCGTTCATTGCCCAGGTGGGTCATGAGTCCGGTCAACTACGCTACGTGCGCGAGTTGGGCAACAATGCCTATCTGTCGAAATACGACACCGGTCCATTGGCCCTGCGCCTGGGTAACACGCCGCAAGCCGATGGTGATGGCCAGAAGTACCGGGGTCGGGGTTTGATTCAGATTACCGGCCGGGCCAATTATCAAGAGTGCGGCGAAGCCTTAGGCCTGGACCTGATCAGTGAACCGGGGTTGCTGGAGCTGCCGCAGTGGGCCGCTTATTCGGCGGCTTGGTTCTGGGCGGCCCACGGGCTCAATACCCTGGCTGACGCGGGACTTTTCGACAAGATCACGCAGCGGATCAACGGCGGTCAGAACGGCGCGTCGGAGCGTCGGGCTCTTTATGCGCAGGCGTTGAAGGTGCTGGGATGAACCCCGTCGTAATGAGACTCGCTCCGGTGCTCATGCTGGCGCTTCTGCTGTCGGCGGCCGGTGTGACGTGGAAAATCCAGGATTGGCGCTACGGCAAGGCATTGGCGGAGCAGGCCAGGCTTCAAGCCGAAACCCTGCGTCAGTTGACCTTGTCGGAGGCTACCGCGCGGCAGCACGAAACAGACAAACGCCTCGCCCTTGAACAGCAACTCACCACCAGCGAACAAACCCATTACCGAGCCTTGAGCGATGCCCAACGTGACCAGGATCGCCTGCGCGATCGCCTTGCTACTGCCGATGTCCGGCTGTCAGTCCTCCTCGACGCCGACGATGTTGCCGCCAGTTGTGCAGTGCCTGCCGCCACCCGCGCCGGCGGCGTGGATCATGGCGCCCCACGCGCCCGACTTGACCCGGCGCATGCTCAACGAATTATCGCCATCACCGACGCCGGTGATCGCGGACTGATTGCCTTGCAGGCCTGTCAGGCCTATATCAGAGCGCTGGGTCGCTAATCCCACGAGCCTTGCAAGCTTCCATTGCTCGTGTACGGTAGGCCTCAATTGTGTGGAATCAGGAGAGCACCATGGACGACATCACCGAACTGGCCGCGGAGCTGGGCAGGCGCCTGCAGTTGCTCAATGCCCACGTCACCACGGCCGAGTCCTGTACGGGCGGGGGAATTGCCGAGGCGATTACCCGGATTCCCGGGAGTTCGGCCTGGTTCGAGGCCGGTTATGTCACCTATTCCAATCGCCAGAAGAGCCAGCAGTTGAATGTCCCCGCCGAGTTGTTCGAGAAGGTGGGGGCGGTCAGCCGCGAGGTGGTCGAGGCCATGGCACAAGGGGCCCAGCGCAAAAGCCTGGCGCGTTATGCCGTGGCGGTCAGCGGTGTGGCCGGGCCGGACGGGGGCTCACCGAGTAAACCGGTGGGCACCGTGTGGCTGGCCTGGGCTGTTGGCGAGACGGTGTACAGCGAGCAGAAATTCTTCCCAGGCAATCGCGACGAGGTCCGCCGACAAACGGTGAAGGCCGCGCTAGACGGGCTGTTACAACATGCCGCCGTAGAAATCTCAAATCAGGGGTAGGCGATCCCCGATCGCTGTGGAATAATACTGGCTACTTATACAGGTGTTGGCCGTCAGGCCTTATTGATTACGTGAGGACTTTAATGGACGACAACAAGAAGAAAGCCTTGGCTGCGGCCTTGGGTCAGATCGAACGTCAATTCGGCAAGGGTGCCGTAATGCGTATGGGCGATCAGGACCGTCAGGCTATTCCTTCCATCTCCACCGGCTCCCTGGGCCTGGACATTGCGCTTGGCATCGGCGGCCTGCCAAAAGGCCGGATCGTTGAAATCTACGGTCCTGAATCGTCCGGTAAAACCACACTGACCTTGTCCGTGATCGCCCAGGCCCAAAAAGCCGGTGCGACCTGCGCCTTCGTCGATGCCGAACACGCCCTGGACCCGGAATACGCCGGCAAACTGGGTGTCAACGTCGACGACCTGCTGGTTTCCCAGCCGGACACCGGCGAACAGGCCCTGGAAATCACCGACATGCTGGTGCGTTCCAACGCGGTTGACGTGATCATCGTCGACTCCGTGGCGGCACTGGTGCCAAAAGCTGAAATCGAAGGTGAAATGGGCGACATGCACGTGGGCCTCCAGGCTCGCCTGATGTCCCAGGCCTTGCGCAAGATCACCGGTAACATCAAGAACGCCAACTGCCTGGTGATCTTCATCAACCAGATCCGTATGAAGATCGGCGTGATGTTCGGCAGCCCGGAAACCACCACCGGTGGTAACGCGCTGAAGTTCTACGCCTCGGTTCGCCTCGATATCCGCCGTACTGGCGCGGTGAAAGAAGGTGATGAGGTTGTCGGCAGCGAAACCCGCGTCAAGGTCGTGAAGAACAAGGTGGCTTCGCCGTTCCGTCAGGCCGAGTTCCAGATTCTTTACGGCAAGGGCATCTACCTCAATGGCGAGATGATCGACCTGGGTGTGCTGCACGGTTTCGTCGAGAAGTCGGGCGCCTGGTATGCCTACAATGGCACCAAGATCGGTCAGGGCAAGGCCAACTCGGCCAAGTTCCTGGCGGACAACCCGGAAGTCGCCGCCGCCCTTGAGAAGCAACTGCGTGACAAGCTGCTGAGCCCGGTTGCAGACGTCAAGGCAGTGGCCAATCGCGAGCCCGTTGACGATCTGGCTGACGCTGACATCTGATCGCTCCGATGACCGCCGTACTCGATACCCTCGTCGCGGTGCGGCGAACCGCAATGGACCTGCTCGCCAGGCGCGAGCACGGTAGAGTCGAGCTGACGCGTAAGCTGCGTCAGCGCGGCGCTCCCGATGAGTTGATCGACACCGCCCTCGACCGTTTGACCGAAGAGGGCTTGCTGTCGGAGTCCCGTTACCTGGAAAGCTTTGTCTCCTATCGCGCTCGCTCCGGTTATGGTCCTTTGCGAATTCGTGAGGAACTGGGCCAGCGTGGTTTGCAACGCCCGGATATCGAACTTGCCTTGCGCGAAAGTGGTATCGATTGGCAGGAGCAACTGACGGACACCTGGCGCCGAAAGTTCTCAGGACATTTACCCATCGATGCACGGGAGCGAGCCAAACAAGGGCGTTTCCTTGCGTATCGAGGTTACTCCATGGAAATGATCAACCGCTTGTTCAGCGGTCGTGGTATGGATGACTAAACAAAAACGGCCTGCTATTTCGATAGCAGGCCGTTTTTTTATGGGCTCAGGTTACCTTGATCGGCTCCCATGTGAGGGGATGGGGTTTTTGGGCGGGCTGGGCCCAGTTTTCCGGCAGGTTGATGTAGTCCACCAGTTCCCTCAAGCGACCGTGATCCCGAGCGTTGAAGGCAAACGCCAGTCGCGTCAGATGACTGAACTGCGCTTCGTCGTGCTCTTCACCGCTGTAGTCATGTTGATGAAAACAGTCGTTCAGGCACAAATCGGCGAATTCTCCCTGCATCTGCTGTAGCGCTTGTTCGTTTAGCTTGTGGTTCATGCGGATCACGAACTGATGCTTGAGCCAGCGACTGGAGTGGAAGTTGCGGTAGAACTGGTTGATTTCTTCCACGGCCTCTTCGGCGTTGTACACCAGGCGCATCAGCTTCATGTCGGTGGGCAGGATGTAGCGGTTTTCCTCCAATTGCTCGCGGATAAAGTTCAGGGCTCCTTGCCAGAACTTGCCCCCTGGAACATCCAGCAGGACCACCGGTACCAGCGGGCTCTTGCCTGTCTGTACCAGCGTCAGGACTTCCAGCGCTTCATCAAGCGTGCCGAAACCACCGGGGCAGAGCACCAGTGCGTCGGCCTCTTTGACGAAAAACAGTTTGCGGGTGAAGAAGAAGTGGAACGGCAGCAGGTTCGGCGTGCCCTCGACGGTCGGGTTTGCGTGTTGCTCGAAAGGCAGGGTGATATTGAATCCCAGGCTGTGGTCGCGCCCCGCGCCTTCATGGGCGGCGGCCATGATGCCACCGCCGGCGCCGGTGATGACCATCATGTCCGAACGGGCTAGCGCCGCCCCCAGCTCTCGGGCCAGGCCATACAGCGGATGTTCGATGGGCGTTCGTGCCGAGCCGAAGACCGTGACCTTGCGCCTGCCCTTGAACTGCTCGAGGGTACGGAAGGCGTGTTCCAGTTCCCTCAGGGCTTGTAGCGTGATCTTGGCATTCCAGCGGTTGTGATCTTCCTGGGCCATGCGCAGCACGGTCAGGATCATGTCTCGGTAAATGGGGAGGTTGGGGCTGTTGGGGGACACCAGGTTGAGTTGCTCTTCGACCTTGCGGGTGAGGTCGTGGCCATGGTTCTCAAAATGACGACTGAGCAGGTCATTCGGTTTGTAAGGCATTCAGCTTCTCCTTCTTAACAGGACCCCGGCCCGGACGAGAGATTCATCGGGGCCACGACACTCCGTGTGTCGTTGTCAGCCCAGGCATCGGCCTGGGGGGCGACCTGGCTTGACGCGGTCTGCAGCAAAGCGACCAAGCCATCCAGCGGGTTCTGCTTTTCCCTTTGATAAAAAACAATCACACGCCAAGGTGTTGGCCAGGCAGCCTCTTTCTGCCCGATGAAAATACTATGGATACTTTGAATCTAGACCGTCATGCCGATCTTTGCTGCCCTGATCATGGCGCTCAAAAGTGACCGTTGGCAACCGCTGATACATGCGCTGAACTATCGCGCCGCTCGTCAGATTGCCGGCCGGGTGCGTGCCGCTCTGATTTACTGATAACAAGCGTGCCAATGCAATTTGACGCCCGGGGTTGGGTGCCACGTGATGGATTGAAGCGGATCGGGGCAGGGAGGCGGGAGAAATGACCAGGGTCACTCTGGAGCTCGACAGGCAGTTGTACCTGATGCTGCGGGAATCGGCACAGGCCAATCGGGTAAGTCTTGAGGAAGAATGCTGTCGTCGGTTGGGAGGGCGAGCATGGCGCTCGCGTTACTTGCAGGCGCTGGTGGCGGAGTTGCGCGCCGACGATGAGCAGCGGCGCGCAAATTCAGGTTGATTACTTTTTCGTCTTGGCCGGTTTCGGGCAATCCGATTCCTGGAAGCGCTCGGTCGCGACCGGGCGGTTGGTCTTAACCTCGGTGAACTCGTAGCGCATGGTTGCGCCCTTGGCCATCAACTTGCGGAAACCTGGATTGGTGCACACCGTAGAGCCCAACTGGAAATACACAGCCTTGGGGTCTGCGCGCATTTTCTGGGCGTGACTGCTTTGCACACTGAGATGGTTGATCAGCTCGGTGCCTTCGACGGTATAACCCTGGTCGAGAATGTCTTCGTTGATCGCCCGCGGCGTACCGACGCTACTTTCCTTGGCGACGTTCTGCAGCATCTTGTTCAGTTCGAGTTCTTTCAGCGAAGCAGCCTGAGCGCTGAAGGACGTCGCCAGCAGAACGGCAACGGTAGGGACGATAAGGCGCAGCATGAAACTCTCCTGGTTCAGTGACTGGTGGTTCGACCGATCACATGACTGTGCGTTCAGTGGCCGGGAATTATAGGGGAGCCAGGGTGGACGGTACAGGCTCGTGCGCTCTGGTAGACTGCCGGCCTTTATTGCCCTGCCGAGTGTTGTTCGTGTCGAGTTTTCCTGTCTGTCGGCGTTGCCCACGATGAATCACGCCCCTAACGCCGTAGCCCGCCTGCGCGACCAGCGCATCGATGAAGGGATCAGGCCGATCCAGGCCCGTGGCTGGCGCGCGCCCCGTTGCAGCGCCTGCCGAGTGATCGAGAGCCATTGCCTGTGCGCCTGGCGTCCGAGTGTCGAGACCCGCTCCGGGGTCTGCCTGATCATGACCAACAAGGAAGTGTTCAAACCGAGCAACACCGGTTGGCTGATTGCCGATGTGGTGCGTGACAATCACGCGTTCATCTGGTCGCGCACCGACGTCGACGAGCAACTGCTGGCGCTGCTGAACGATCCGCAATGGCAACCGTACCTGGTGTTTCCGGGCGAATACGTCGAGCCATCGCGGGTTACCCATACGGTTGACCTTGATCATTCCAAGCGCCCGCTGTTCATTCTGCTGGATGCGACCTGGACCGAGGCGCGGAAGATTTTTCGTAAAAGCCCGTATTTCGACCGACTGCCGATCCTGAGCCTGCTGCCCGACAGACTGTCGCGTTACCGCCTGCGTCGTTCGACCCGCAGCGAGCACCTGTGCACCGCCGAAGTGGCGGCATTGTGTCTGGAGCTGGCGGGGGACAGCGATGCCGCTTCGGCCCTGGACGCCTATTTCGATGTATTCAGCCAGCATTACTTGGGCGCCAAGGGCCAGCAGGAGGTGAACGTCTCGACCCCGGCCCACGCCGAGTTGCAACCCTTTATCCGTACGCCGCAAGCAGTATTGGCCCAATAGTGGCTCATACTGGACACTGTGGCGGCCGTGCTGCTTGACCACCCCGGCTTCGCTGGGCATGCTTGGCGCCGACCAGGGCGCCGCCAATGTTTGAAACGCCGTGTTTGGCGTTGAATGTGCCCCTGTGGATGCCGCTGCACGGCGGTGTCTTGAGTTGTCTTGGCGAGGCGCGAATGCTCGGGCCTGCCATTAAAAACAGGATCATTTGAAAAATGGCCACATACGAAATCCTGATTGCCGATGACCACCCGCTCTTTCGCAGCGCGTTGCATCAGGCTGTGACCCTGGGCCTCGGCCCGGCTGTCCGGTTGACGGAGGTGGCCAGTATCGCGGAACTGGAGGTGCAGTTGACGGCGAAGGCCGATTGGGACCTGGTGCTGCTGGACCTGAACATGCCCGGTGCCTATGGTTTTTCAGGGCTGGTGCTGTTGCGGGGCCAATACCCGCAAATCCCCGTGGTCATGGTCTCGGCGCAGGAAGAAGCCTCGGTGATGGTCAAGGCCCGGGAGTTTGGCGCCAGCGGATTCATACCCAAGTCCAGTTCCCTCGAGATGATTCAGAAGGCCGTGAAGGCGGTCCTGGACGGCGACGTCTGCTGGCCACCCCAGGCGTTCGAAGCGGTGAGCGTGTCCGAGGAAGCCAAGGCCGCCAGCGAGGGCCTGGCCAGTCTCACGCCGCAGCAGTTCCGGGTATTGACCATGGTCTGCGAAGGCTTGCTGAACAAGCAGATTGCCTACGAACTGAGCGTTTCGGAGGCCACCATCAAGGCTCACGTCACGGCGATTTTTCGTAAACTGAACGTGCGCACCCGGACCCAGGCGGCCTTGCTGCTGCAACAACTTGAGTCAATTTCACCGCAGGCTTAGTGTTCCGGTTCACGCTTTTTTGACCGGGTTTGAATTAGCTTCTCCACTCCTTTTAGATCAGTAGCCCACTCTATGTCACCTTTTAAAGGCCAGACCGGCCTGAAACGCATCCTCAACGCCTCCGGCTATTCCTTGGACGGGCTGCGTGCAGCCTTTGTCGGCGAAGCAGCTTTCCGTCAGTTGGTGTTGCTCAATGTCGTGTTGATTCCGTTGTCATTCTTCCTGAACGTCAGTCGTGTCGAGCAGGCGCTGCTGATTGCCGTGTGCCTGTTGGCATTGATCGTGGAATTGCTCAACTCGGCGGTGGAGGCGGCCATCGACCGCATCTCCCTGGAGCGGCACCCATTGTCAAAAAATGCCAAGGACATGGGCAGCGCCGCCCAGTTAGTCGCCATGACGATGATCGCGTTGGTGTGGGGCGTGGTGCTGTTGTAACGGCTCAGGCGATGGTCGGCAGCACGATTTCGTCGCTGCGCTGGGCCCCGGCGGTGAAAGCCCGGCACAGCTCGAGGAATTCGCGCATGGCCGAGGTCTGGTACTTCTGTTTATGCCAGATGAAATAAAACTGCCGCGCCAGGTCCATGTCCGGGGTTTCCACCGCGACAAGGCTGCCGCGGCGGAAGGCGTCGCGCAGGGCCAGGCGTGAGATGCAGCCAATGCCCAGGCCGGACTCCACGGCGCGCTTGATCGCTTCGGTGTGTTCCAGCTCCAGGCGGATATTCAGCGCGCTACGGTGGTGACGCATGGCCTGGTCGAAGGTCAGGCGCGTGCCGGAACCCTGTTCCCGTAGAATCCACGCCTCATGGGTCAGTTCCTCCATGGTCGCCTGGCCACGCTTGGCCAGCGGGTGTTGGGGGGCACAGAACACCACCAGTTCGTCCTCGACCCAGCTCTGTACCTCGATGTCCGGATGGCTGCAGTCACCTTCGATTAGACCCAGATCAATTTCATAGTGAGCAACCTGGTGCACGATATTGGCAGTGTTCTGCACGTGCAGCTTCACCTGGCTTTCTGGATGGCGCTGCATGAAACCGCCGATCAACAAGGTCGCCAGGTAATTGCCGATGGTCAGGGTGGCACCGACCGCTAGTGAGCCGAAACCGGATTTGCCGTTGAGCAGGTCTTCGATTTCCTTGGCCTGGTCCAGCAGCGCCACTGCCTGGGGCAGCAGTTGTTTGCCCAGGGCGTTGAGGCTCAGGCGCTTGCCGGCACGATCGAACAATTGGCAGCTCGATTGCCGCTCCAGTTCGGTGATGGAGGTGCTGGCCGCCGACTGCGACAGATTGAGGTGACCCGCAGCGCGAGACACGCTTTCCTGCTGGGCGACGGCGACGAAGACTTGAAGTTGACGGAGAGTAAATCGCATATCGATATAACCGATAACCCTTATCTTAATAATCCATTTAACAGATATTGTCGCCGCCATTAGAATGCGATGCAATTGCGCAGATTATCGGCGCGGGCATTATTCCCAGGAGTCCCCGTACATGAGCAACATGAACCACGAGCGTGTCCTCAGTGTTCATCACTGGAACGACACTCTGTTCAGCTTCAAGTGCACCCGCGATCCGGGCCTGCGCTTCGAGAACGGTCAGTTCGTGATGATCGGCCTGCAACAGCCCAATGGCCGCCCGCTTATGCGCGCTTACTCGATTGCCAGCCCGAACTGGGAAGAGCATCTCGAATTCTTCAGCATCAAGGTGCCTGATGGTCCGCTGACCTCCCAGTTGCAGCACCTGAAGGAAGGCGACGAGATCATCATCAGCAAGAAACCCACCGGCACCCTCGTGCTGGACGATCTCAAGCCTGGCAAGCATTTGTACCTGCTCAGCACCGGTACTGGCCTGGCGCCGTTCATGAGCGTCATCCAGGATCCGGAAACCTATGAGCGTTTCGAAAAAGTGATCCTGTGCCACGGCGTGCGTTACGTCAATGAAGTCGCTTACCGCGAGTTCATCACCGAACACTTGCCGCAGAACGAGTTCTTTGGCGAAGCGCTGCGTGACAAGCTGATCTACTACCCGACCGTGACGCGCGAGCCGTTCGAGAACGAAGGCCGCCTGACCGACCTGATGCGCAGCGGCAAACTGTTCCGCGACATCGGCCTGCCACCGATCAACCCGCAGGACGACCGCGCGATGTTGTGCGGCAGCCCGAGCATGCTCGACGAGACCAGCGAAGTGCTCAACAGCTTCGGCCTGACCGTTTCGCCGCGTATGCGCGAGCCGGGTGATTACCTGATCGAGCGGGCGTTTGTAGAGAAGTAAGCTGTTGTGGTGACTGAAAGATCGCCATCGCGAGCAAGCTCGCTCCCACAAGGGGATTTGTGTTGAATCCAAATGCGTGAACAACACAGACGCACCTGTGGGAGCGAGCTTGCTCGCGATGGCAGCGACTCGGTCCAACAGATGCCCCACAAAAAAGCCCGCGCCGCCTGATGAAGGCCGCGCGGGCTTTTTCGTTTCTGGTGTTTACGGTTTCGCCGGAATCACTTCCAACACCCGAATCAACCCCGCCTGCGGGTAATGCCAACGAACGTCCAGGTCCCAGAACTGCGCGCCATATTCCCGTTCGACGGTAGGAACCTGGTACGCCGGGCGCGGGTCTTGGGCCAGGCATTGTTCAATCAGCTCCACCAGGGGCTCTCCCAGGCGCGTGGCGTGCTCACGCGCTTGAAGCAGGGCAGTGTCGGCCCATTGCACCGGAATCAATTCAGGCGCTGCGCTGGCGATGCTGTTGGAGGCCGAGCCGATAATGTCGGCGTAGGGTACGTAGGGCTTGATGTCCAGCACGGGTGTGCCGTCCAGCAAATCGATACCCGAGATCCACAGGCGCCCGGCTTCGACCCGCTCCAGCTTCACCACCGATTGGCCGATGCCGTTGGGGCGGTGGGTGGCGCGGGTGGCGAATACACCCATGGACTTGTTGCCGCCCAGGCGCGGCGGCCGCACTTTCAACCGCGGCTTGTCTTCCAGGGCCTGGTGGAACAGGAACAGCAGCCAGACATGGCTGACCAGCTCCAACCCCTGCACCGCATCACCCTGATCGAACGGCGCCACCAGCTCCAGCACGCCACGTGCGGCCGGCGCCAACTGTGGTTGGCGGGGGATGGCGAACTTCTCCTTGAAGCAGGAGCGGACGAAGCCGATGGGGGAGACGCTGTAAGTCACGGGGTGTCAGCCGCGCACGCGCAGCGTCAGGCCCTTGAGGAAATTGCGCAGCAACTGGTCGCCACACGGGCGGTAGTTGGTATGGCCGAACTTGCGGAACAGAGCGCTCAGTTCCGGTTTGGACACCGGGAACTCGGCGGCCTTGAGGATGGCGTGCATGTCGTCTTCCTTCAGCTCGAACGCCACTCGCAGTTTCTTGAGAATGATGTTGTTGGTCACCGGCACTTCGATCGGCTGCGGCGGGCGGCTTTCGTCCTTGCCACGCTTGAAGATCACCAGGCCATCGAGAAAATGCGCCATGACCTCGTCAGGGCAGAACACGAAGCCTTCTTCCTCGTCTTTCTTGAGGTAGCCCGTCAGGTCGGCCAGGGAGACTTCCAGGCCGCCCAGCTTGATGATCTCGATGACTTTCTTGTCGCTGATGTCGAGCATGTAGCGCACGCTGCGCAGTACGTCGTTGTGAATCATGTGTGCAGTCCTGATCAATCGGCAGTGGGCGCCCCGGTTCGGTGCGGCGCCGGAAAATTAGAATTTCTCTTTGGCAGACAGGTAACGCCACTGGCCCAGCGGCACCTTGCCGATGGACACGCCGCCGATGCGAATGCGGCGAATGGCGACGACCTTGAGCCCGACAGCCTGGCAAAACAGAGCGATCACGCCGGGCTGCGGGTTTTTCATGGCGAAGCGCAGACGGTTCTCGTTCTGCCAGCTGGCCTTGACCGCCGGCAGCTCCTTGCCCTTGTAGGTCAAGCCATGGTTCAGGCGATTGAGGCCATGGGCGACCATCTCGCCTTCGACTTCCACCACGTATTCCTGCTCGATCTTGGCGGCGTCGGCGGTGAGCTTGCGCAAGATCTTCCAGTCCTGGGTGAACACCAGCAGTCCGCTGGCGTTGGCCTGCAGGTCGGCGCTGGCGGTCAGGCGCAGGAAATGGCCCTTGAGCGGGCGTTTGCCGAAGCGATGTTCTTCGCTCAGGGTCTGCGGCCCAAGGGACGCCATGGCAGTATCCACATCCGTGCCTGCCGGGACGTTGAGCAGGAGAGTCACCGGTTCCGGCGCGGTGGCCTTGGCCTCGGGGTCGAGTTCGACTTTCTGGGTGGTGACCTTGAACTGCGGCTCATCAATCACTTCGCCATCCACGGTGACCCAGCCGCCCTCGATGAACAGCTCAGCCTCCCGACGGGAACAGCCGACGAGTTCGATGAGGCGTTTGGAGAGACGAATCGGGTCAGTCATGACGGGGGCCGTAACAAAAAGAGGGTGGGCATTGTACCTGCCTGGCGCCGGTTAATCGCGGGTCCATTTGCCTCATGCTGTTTTTAGCCGCGTCCAGCCTTCAGGCCGGCCTGCTTGTAGCGCATGTGCAGCAGCGGGTAGGGTTGGTTCATGCCATCTTTCGCCGAGCGTCCGACCACTTCGAAGCCTTGCTTGAGGTAAAAGCCCAGGGCTTGCGGGTTCTGCTCGTTGACGTCCAGTTGATCGGCGTTCAGGTGTTCCATGGCGTAGCGCAGCAGTTGCTTGCCCAGGCCCTGGCCACGGTGTTGCGGGTCGATGAAGAGCATCTCGATCTTGCCGGCCGCGACGCCGGCGAAACCGGTGATCCGCTGACGCGCGTCCCGGGTGCAAATAAGCATCACCGCATCCAGGTAACGGGTGAGCACCAGGTTTTTCAGCAGCTCGATGTAGCTGTCCGGCAGGAAGTCGTGGGTGGCACGTACCGATGCCTCCCACACCTGGGTCAGTTCCTGGTAATCGCTCGGTTTCGGTGTGTGGATGACCGAATGCTGACGCATGCCCGCCTGTTCCTTGTGCTGGATGTCCTGGGTTTCTCCATACGATAGCCGTAAAAAAGCCCCGCATCTTGTAGCAAGAGCAGGGCTTTTCAATTTTTTACCGAGTTTCGCAAGAGCCTGTGGGAGCACAGCTTGCTCGCGATGGCAGAACATCAGTCAACACTTGCAGTGGCTGACACTGCGCTATCGCGAGCAAGCTGTGCTCCCACAGGCCAACCGATCTGTTCAGCTCACAAATCAACCGATCTGCTCAGCCCACAAATCGTACTCATCGGCGTCGGTCACCTTGCACCAGACTTTGTCGCCCGGCTTGAGGTTGCTGCCATTGTCGATGAAGACGTTGCCGTCGATTTCCGGGGCGTCGAAGAAGCAGCGGCCCACGGCGCCTTGTTCGTCCACTTCATCCACCAGCACTTCGATTTCACGGCCGATGCGCATTTGCAGGCGCGCCGAGCTGATGGCCTGCTGGTGCGCCATGAAGCGGTCCCAACGGTCCTGCTTGACGTCGTCCGGCACCACGTCCAGGTCCAGGTCGTTGGCCGGTGCGCCTTCGACAGGGGAATACTGGAAGCAGCCGACGCGGTCGAGCTGGGCTTCGGTCAGCCAATCCAGCAGGTACTGGAAGTCTTCTTCGGTTTCACCGGGGAAGCCGACGATGAAGGTCGAGCGGATGATCAGGTCCGGGCAGATTTCACGCCAGTTCTTGATGCGGGCCAGGGTCTTGTCTTCGAACGCCGGGCGCTTCATGGCCTTGAGGACTTTCGGGCTGGCGTGCTGGAACGGGATGTCCAGGTACGGCAGGATCTTGCCGGCGGCCATCAGCGGGATCAGTTCGTCGACGTGCGGGTATGGGTAGACGTAATGCAGGCGAACCCAGACGCCGAGGGTGCTGAGGGCTTCGCACAGTTCGGTCATGCGGGTTTTCACCGGCGCGCCGTTCCAGAAGCCGGTGCGGTATTTCACGTCGACGCCGTAGGCGCTGGTGTCCTGGGAGATCACCAGCAGTTCCTTGACGCCGGCCTTGACCAGGCGCTGGGCCTCGTCGAGCACATCGCCCACCGGGCGGCTCACCAGCTTGCCGCGCATCGACGGGATGATGCAGAAGCTGCAGCTGTGGTTGCAGCCTTCGGAAATCTTCAGGTAGGCGTAGTGGCGCGGGGTCAGCTTGATGCCTTGCGGCGGTACCAGGTCGATCAGCGGGTTATGGTCCTTGCGTGGCGGCACCACGTCGTGCACGGCGTTGACCACCTGCTCGTACTGCTGCGGACCGGTCACGGACAACACGCTCGGGTGCACGTTGCGGATGTTGCCTTCTTCCACGCCCATGCAGCCGGTGACGATAACCTTGCCGTTTTCCTTGATGGCTTCGCCGATCACTTCCAGGGACTCGGCCTTGGCCGAGTCGATGAAGCCGCAGGTGTTGACCACGACCACGTCGGCGTCCTGATAGGTGGACACAACGTCATAGCCTTCCATGCGCAACTGGGTCAGGATGCGCTCGGAGTCGACCAGAGCCTTCGGGCAACCCAGGGATACGAAGCCAACCTTCGGATTGGCTGGCGCGGTAGTGGTGGACATGTCTAACCTCGGTGTAGGGGGGATCGTCTCTTGCCGAGACAGGGCGCCTGGCGCGCCTCTGATCAAAAAGTGCGCAATTCTATCTGTGGCTGGGCTGCTTGACCAGCTTTATACCGGGAAATGCGACGAGTGCTGCGCTATGCTTCGCGCCTTTGCGTTCTGACGATTGCTACAGTCAACAAAACGTCTGTAACAATGCGTAAAACAGCGCATGCTGCCTCAACAAAGCATAGTGCTTCGTTCAAGAAGCCAGGACTGGAATCAGGAGTGTTGGATGGGTCATGCAAGTAGTCAGGCGGTGGGTGCCGAGCATTCGGCAGCGAAACCGCTGAGCATGCTGGTCGCGGCGGTCGGAGTGGTTTATGGCGACATCGGCACGAGCCCGTTGTACACCCTCAAGGAAGTGTTTTCCGGTGCCTACGGCGTACCTGTCAATCACGATGGTGTGCTGGGGATTCTCTCGCTGATTTTCTGGTCGCTGATCTGGGTCGTGTCGATCAAGTACATGATGTTCGTCCTGCGCGCCGACAACCAGGGCGAGGGCGGGATCATGGCGCTCACCGCCCTGGCGCGGCGAGCAGCGGCGGGACGGGCGCGGCTGCGGACGTTCCTGGTGGTCTGCGGCTTGATCGGCGCGGCGCTGTTCTACGGCGACAGCATGATCACGCCGGCCATTTCCGTACTCTCGGCAATTGAAGGCCTTGGCCTGGCGTTCGAAGGCATCGACCACTGGGTGGTGCCCTTGTCGCTGGTGGTGCTGGTGGGGCTGTTCCTGATCCAGCGCCACGGCACTGCGCGCATTGGCATCCTGTTCGGCCCGATCATGGTGACCTGGTTCCTGGTGCTTGGCGCCCTGGGTGTGTACGGCATCCTGCAGCACCCGGAAGTGTTGCAAGCGGTGAACCCGGCCTGGGCCGTGCGTTTCTTTGTCGTCCACCCGGGCATGGGCGTGGCGATCCTCGGCGCCGTGGTACTGGCGTTGACCGGTGCCGAAGCGCTGTACGCCGACATGGGCCATTTCGGTCGTAAACCAATTGCCCGCGCCTGGTTCATCCTGGTGTTGCCAGGCCTGATGCTCAACTATTTCGGCCAGGGTGCATTGTTGCTGGGTGACCCGGAAGCGGCGCGCAACCCGTTCTATCTGCTGGCGCCGAGCTGGGCGTTGCTGCCTCTGGTGGGCCTGTCGACCCTGGCCACGGTGATCGCTTCGCAAGCAGTGATTTCCGGGGCGTTCTCCCTGACGCGCCAGGCGATCCAGCTCGGTTACATCCCGCGCATGTATATCCAGCACACCTCCAGCGCCGAGCAGGGCCAGATCTACATCGGTGCGGTGAACTGGTCGCTGATGGTCGGCGTGGTGCTGCTGGTGCTGGGTTTCGAGTCTTCCGGTGCGCTGGCTTCGGCCTACGGCGTGGCAGTGACCGGAACCATGCTGATGACCACGATCCTGGTGTCCGCCGTTATATTGCTGTTGTGGAAATGGCCGCCACTGTTGGCGGTACCGTTGTTGTTCGGTTTCCTGCTGGTCGATGGCCTGTACTTTGCCGCCAACGTGCCGAAAATCGTTCAGGGCGGTGCTTTCCCGGTCATCGCCGGTATCGCCTTGTTTGTGCTGATGACCACCTGGAAGCGCGGCAAGCAATTGCTGGTGGAGCGCCTGGACGAAGGTGCGTTGCCGCTGCCGATCTTCATCAGCAGTATTCGCGTGCAACCGCCTCATCGCGTACAGGGCACCGCCGTGTTCCTGACCGCACGCTCGGACGCCGTGCCCCATGCGCTGTTGCACAACCTGTTGCATAACCAGGTGCTGCATGAGCAAGTGGTGCTGCTGACGGTGGTGTACGAGGACATTCCCCGGGTACCGCCGCAGCGGCGCTTCGAGGTCGATGCCTATGGCGAAGGGTTCTTCCGGGTGATCCTGCACTTCGGTTTCACTGACGAGCCGGACGTCCCGCAGGCGCTCAAGCTCTGTCATCTGGATGACCTGGACTTCAGTCCGATGCGTACCACCTACTTCCTCAGCCGCGAAACGGTCATCGCATCGAAACTCGAAGGCATGGCCCGTTGGCGCGAGGCGTTGTTCGCCTTCATGTTGAAGAACGCCAACGGCAACCTGCGCTTCTTCAATCTGCCGTTGAACCGGGTGATTGAGCTGGGGACGCAGGTGGAGATATAGCAACCAGAAAACAAAAAGCCCTCGTTGCCTTGCGGCGGCGGGGGCTTTTTTATGGGCCACACAATGTCGATGTCAGGCGAATCTTGTGGGAGCGAGCTTACTCGCGATAGCGGAGTGTCAGGTTGCAAAGATGTTGGATATGCCGCCGTCATCGCGAGCAAGCTCGCTCCCACAGGGGGGCTTGTGCAGTTGAGCGGGCACAAAAAAGCCCCGGCAACCCTAAGGCTGCCGGGGCTTTTGTCAGGCGTGTATCGACTTACTGTTCGGCCGTCTTGCTCTGCCGCTTGTTGATCTCATCGATCAAGCGCTTGGCCAGGGCCGGGTAGTTTTCGTCGAAGTGGTGACCGCCAGGCAGCTTGATGGCCTCGCCCACGGCAGTCTTGTCGGTGCAGCCGCTTTCGTCGGCTTCTTCACCGCCGTAGATGCACACCACTTTTTCGGCTGGCAGCTTGGCCATTTCCGGGCCGGTGGCGGCTTCGGTGCCGGCGTTGCCGAGCCAGCCTTCGACTTCGATCTCGAAGCTGCCGGTGCGGGCGAAAGCCAGCAGGATGATCGCATCGACCCGCTGTTGTTCGGTGGCTGGCAGGCGATTGTAGATGGCCGGCAACACGTCGGCGCCGAAGGAGTAGCCGGTCAGGACGAAGCGCTTGGTGCCCCAGACCTGACGGTAGTGCTGCATCAGTTCGGTCAGATCCGCCGCGCTTTGCTCCGGGCTCTTGTGCTGCCAGTAGTAGCGCAGGGTGTCGATGCCGACCACAGGGTAGCCAATCTTGGCCATTTCATCGGCCACGTCGCGGTCCAGGTCACGCCAGCCGCCGTCTCCGGAGAGAAACAGGGTCACGGTATCCCGTGTCTGGCTGGCTGGGACTTCCACCACCGGGATGCTCAGGCCGCCCTTGGCCTTGTCAGTGCCGACCAGGATCTTGCGCAGCTCGTTGTTCAGTACTTGTGGCAGGTTGATGTCGTAGTCGCTGATGCTGGTCTCGGCATTCGACTGATCGCGTACGAAGCCGGCGCTGGTGTCGTCGGGGTTATCGTTCCAGGCCACCAGCCAGTGGCCGTGGGCTGCGCTTTTGGGCAGCAAGTGTGTGCAGCCGGGTTTTTCCAGGGCCAGGTCCACCGAAACGGCCTTGGCCTTGTCATCCTTCTGCTCGGCCAGCCAGCGCCAGGCCAGCACGGCGCCTGGGCCGATGCCGCTGACCAGCGTGGCAGGCCCTTGGAGCTGCCGCAGACCCGTCTGCAGGGCGCGACCTTGCAACATGCAGTCCTTGGGCAGGATCACTTGGACGATCTGCGCCGAGCCGCTGCGGCTGAGGGTCGTCAACTGCGTGTCGCTGAGTTTCTGGTCCTCATTGACCGCCACCAGCACCTGGGCGCGCGGCTTGGTGCCGGGGATGACCCGAGTCATCGCTACGCCATCGGTGGGCGCCAGCTGTTCCAGGGTCGGTTGCGGGGCCGGGCGTTTCAAGTACCAGTAACCGCCACCGAGAATTACCGCCAGCACCAGCAGGGCGGCCACTACGTATCGCCAGGAGCGTTGCATCATCAGCGTTTCACCAATCCAGTCAGGCCGCCTGCAATCAGGGCGGCGGTATCAGCCAGCGCCACCAGCGGATCGAGTCCGGCGGGCACGGCCATGTAGCGAGGTTCCCAGTCAGGCTGGAATTTGTCTTTGAAGCGGCGCAGCCCCTGGAAGTTATAGAGCTGCTCGCCACGGCGGAACACCATCGAACCCAGGCGTTGGGTCAACGGTGCGCCGCGACGCGGTTGCAGGCCCGACAGCGGGACCATGCCAAGGCTGAAGCGGGCGAAGTCATGGTTTTTGTAATGCTGGATGAGGCCGACCATCATGAATTCCATGGTCAGTTTCGGGGCCTCGGGGTGGGCGCGCATCAGATCGAGGCTGGCCAGTTCGTGGCTGTGGGTTTCCAGCAGGTTGGCGAACGCCACTGGCCGGCCCTCGAAACGAATCACTGCGATGCGGAAATGCTTGAGGTAGTCATCGCTGAAACGGCCCAGGGAGAAGCCTTTCTCACGCACGTTCTTGCCGGTCAGCCAGGCATCGGAAATGACCTTGAGCTCTTCCATCGGCGCCTGGCCCGGTTCGTGGATCTCCAGCGACAGGCCGTCACGGGTGCCGCGGTTCCAGGTGTAGCGCAGGTCTTTCATCTCCTTGCCCTTGGCTTCGAGATCGAAACGCTTGAGGTCGACCCGTGCTTCCTCGCCCAGCTTGATGGCTGTCAGGCCGATGTCCATGTAGTAGGGCAGGTTCTCGGCGCGCACCTGGTAGAACACCGGGCGGGCATGGTGGATGTCACACAGGTCGCGGAACTGCCAGATCATTTCAGCCCGTTGCTGGGTAGGGCCGATCGGGTCGTACAGCGCTACCAGGCTGCGACCACGGCGGGCGTACATCAGGAACGCTTCGTCGTTGGGGTGAAACAGCAATGCCTTGTCGCCGGTCAGGGCCAGGCCGCCGTCGGGTTGCGAAGACGTCATGAGAATCGTCTTGGCCCGCTCCAGTTCTTCTGCCGTCGGCAAATGGATCACCGGCCGCGCGGTGCGCAGCAACCAGGTCAGGGACACCACCACCAGCAGCACCGCCGCCCCCAGCAGGGAGCGCAGGCCGCGAGGGGCGTCGGCATCGAGGGTGAACTGCCACCAGAGTTGATGGCTGTAGGGCACATCCTGGTAAGCAAACAGCAGCAGCCAGATCGACGCGCCCAGCACGCAGATACTGGCGATCAGGAACAGCGGGGAAAAGGGCAGTTCAGTCAGGCGACTCGGACGATAGAAGGAGCGTCGGAATATCGCCAGCAGGGTGGCCGTCAGCGTCAGCAGCGTGGCTTCTTCCCAGTCAAAACCCTTGAGCAGCGAGAGCAGGGCGCCAACCAGAAGCAAGACCGTGGTCAGCATCCAGGCGGCCGACAGGCGACGGCGCAAGCCTTGGGCGAGCAACAGGCACAACACGCCCACCAGGCTGGCGCCGAAGTGCGAAGCGTCGACCAGCCGATGAGGGATCAGGAAGCCGATGTGCTCCAGGCGGGTATCGATTTCCGGCGTTACCCCGGAAAACAACAGCACGACACCTGAGAGGAACACCAGCACCGCCAGGATCGGCGCCGCGAAACCCGATGCCGCCCGCAGGGTCTGGCGCGTCTGGAACAGCCGTTGCGCCTCATTGATCAGCAGGAGTACGCAGGCTACCAGCATTGGCAGCAGCACGTAGATCAAGCGATACAGCAACAGCGCGGCGGCCAGTGGCGCGGCCCCGAGTTTGTCGGCGAACGCGGCCAGCAGGATCGCTTCGAACACGCCGACACCGCCCGGTACATGGCTGAGCACCCCGGCAGCCAGCGCCAGCAGGTACACCAGCAGGAAGGCACCGAACGGCGGCGCTTCGGGCAGCAACAGATACAACACGGTGGCGGCGGCGGCGACATCCAGCGCGGTGATTACCAGTTGCAGGAAGGTCAGGCGTCGGCCCGGCAGGCGCAGCGTGCGGCGCCCGGCTTTTACCAGCAGGCTGTCGCGATGAGGCTGTTCCGGCAGGCGTCGGCGGTAAATGCCGATGGCCAACACGCTGGTGAGCAGCAGCACCGCCACGGAAATGGCCCCCAGCAAAATCGCAGGCAGGTGCAGCGCGGCGGACGCGGCGGGCAGGTTGCTGAGCGTCGCCAGGGCCGCCAGCGGCGGCAACGCGCAGCCCAGGGACAGGCTGGCGAACAGCGTCATGTGGGCGACATCCGAGGCCCCCAGGCCATGACGCGCATACAGACGGTAGCGAACCGAGCCGCCCGACAACAGTGACAGGCCAATGGCATTGCCGATGGCGAACGCGGTGAACCCACCCAGGACCATGGTTTGTGGCGGCAGTGTCACCCCGGCATAACGGCTGGCGGACCATTCGTAGCCCAAAAGAATGATGAAGCCGGCTACCGTGGCGGCGATCGCGCCCAGCAGGGCCGGTCGTGGCACTTCCAGAATTGAATCGTGCAGGGCGTAAAGATCGAGCTCGCTCAGCAAGTGGCGACAGGCAATCAAGGCAATCGCAAACAGCAGCAACGTGACCGCGAGACCAATGGGCTGGCGGTATTGACTGATCCGATCCAGCCAGCGCAATCGTTCGGCTTTGATCGGTTGTGTCGCAGTAACAGGGTCTTGCGGGTCAGACGAGTGGGCGCGCATCAATCACCTCTTGAGCTATGCGCGACAGGATGGGGGTATCCAGCCAAGTTACCAATCCCCGCGAAGGAAAATAATTACAAAATCTTTGTAATGTAGAGCTTTTTTCGCCAGACACAAAAAAGGCCACTCTTTCGAGCAGCCTTTCTTGATATTTGGTTGCGGGAGCCGGATTTGAACCGACGACCTTCGGGTTATGAGCCCGACGAGCTACCAGACTGCTCCATCCCGCGTCTGTGTGGCGGCATTCTACAGGCGAACGCCCGGGTGTCAACCGTTAAAAGGTAATGGGCTCAAATAAACGCTCGATCCGCCCCTTGTCTTCCTAAATACTCGGAATTTAAAGGAAATTGTCCTACAACTGGTTGCGTGTAGGGAGTCGCAGGCGGCGACTCTCTGATCAGGCAGTCAAAAATGGACAGGCACAAAAAAGGCCACTCTTTCGAGTAGCCTTTTTTGATGTTTGGTTGCGGGAGCCGGATTTGAACCGACGACCTTCGGGTTATGAGCCCGACGAGCTACCAGACTGCTCCATCCCGCGTCTGTGTGGCGGCATTCTACAGAGGATCGCGCTGCTGTCAACCCTGGCTTCAAAAAAACCTGTTCCGCTTCAAGTGGTTAGCCCTGGAGAAAAGCATTGTGACAGCGCTGTGACGCAGGCCTGGCAAGGGCTTAGCTCTATTGGAGACTTCGTTGCGATTGAAGAAGTAAATTTGTGTAGGCACTTTCGACTCGCAACGAAGGATCTTTCAAACTACTGGTGCTATATACAGGTGCGGGTGCGATACTGGTGGCCCGATTCGTCGCACACTCTGCTTCTTTACTATGACGCAACGTAAGATCATCCATGTCGACTGTGACTGTTTCTATGCCGCCATCGAGATGCGCGATGACCCGCGGCTGGCCGGCAAGCCCTTGGCGGTGGGAGGCTCGGCGGATCGGCGGGGCGTGATTGCCACCTGTAACTACGAAGCGCGGGCCTATGGGGTGCGCTCGGCCATGTCCTCCGGCCACGCCTTGAAGCTTTGCCCGGACCTCACCATCGTCAAGCCACGAATGGATGCCTATCGGGAAGCGTCGAAGGAAATTCATACGATTTTCAGCGATTACACTGACCTGATCGAGCCGCTGTCGCTGGACGAGGCCTACCTGGACGTTTCCGCCAGCGCCCATTTCGGTGGCAGCGCCACGCGCATCGCCCAGGACATTCGCCGACGGGTTTCCAACCAACTGCACATCACTGTGTCCGCAGGCGTCGCGCCGAACAAGTTCCTGGCCAAGATCGCCAGTGACTGGAAAAAGCCCAACGGGTTGTTCGTCATTACCCCCGACCAGGTCGATGACTTTGTTTCGGCCCTGCCGGTCAGCAAGCTCCACGGTGTTGGAAAGGTCACCGCCGATAAGCTGAACCGGCTCGGCATCGTCGATTGCCTGCAGTTGCGCCAATGGGACAAGTTGGCGCTGGTGCGCGAATTTGGCAGTTTCGGTGAGCGGCTCTGGAGCCTGGCTCGTGGGATCGATGAGCGGCTGGTGCACAACGACAGCCGACGGCAGTCCATCAGTGTGGAAAATACCTACGATGCCGACCTGCCCGACTTGGTGAGCTGCCTCGCCAAACTGCCGGAACTGATGGAAACCCTCAACGGACGCATGGCGCGGATCGACAGCAGTTATCGACCGGGCAAGCCGTTCGTCAAAGTGAAATTCCACGACTTCACCCAAACCACACTGGAACAGGCCGGGGCAGGGCGGGACCTGGGCAGCTACCAGTTGCTGCTGACCCAGGCGTTCAACCGGGGCGGCAAGCCGGTGCGGTTATTGGGGATAGGAGTGAGGCTGGAGGATTTGCGCGTTGGGTTTGAGCAGTTGGAGTTGTTTGAGCGGTGAGGCTGTCGGTGGGCTGAATGCCTTGCCTTGCTCTTGTGGCGAGGGAGCTTGCTCCCGCTGGGCCTGTAGGAGCTGTCGAGCGAAGCGAGGCTGCGATCTCTCCCCTAACGCTTGCATCTCAAGCGAAAGATCAAAAGATCGCAGCCTTCGGCAGCTCCTACAGCCCAGCGGGAGCAACCTCCCTCGCCACAAGAGAGGTTGACCAATCCAAGCTGGACTCAGTTAACGCCCGGATCCGCCACCAACCGCCCGCCATCCTTGGTCAGGGCCTTCATGAATTCGGCCTGCAACTCCGGATCATTACGCGTCAGTTCGATCAGGCTCTGCTCCAGTTCGCTGGCCTCTTCCTCAAGTCCAAGCTCCGACAGGCGCTTGACTCGATGCACCCACTGGCTCACCTCGTCGTCTTCCAGGTCGTCGTAGATCAGCGCGTGTGCTTCCACCAGCTTGCTGCGCAGGCTGCTGCTGATGCTCAGGGATGAGTCGGTGTGCACTTCGTCCTGGGCATCGGTCACGCTGATCTGCAATTTGCCGAATTGGCTCAAGTCCTGCTCGGCGAACGGGCTTTCCAGCAGGTTCAGGCGCAGCACGCCGCTACGGTCGGTGCTCAACTCGAAGGTCTGCCGGGCGGCCTTGACCTCCACCGGGCGTTCGCTCCAAGGCAGGCTCGAGTGTTCCGTACGCTTGTCGCGCTGGACTTCGTCGATGCCCGCCAGGTTCTGCTGGGCACGACCATGGGAGGGGACGTTCATGAACGGGTTGAGCCCGGCGAAACCGTAGCTGATCCAGTCACGGGTCACGGTGTCCGGCAGGTTTCCGAGGGCGAACACATTGACCACGTTCGCGCCGACACCGGCCACCACGGCCACTGCGCCCAGGGGGATCTCGTAAATCTCCCGCCAGGGTTGGTACGGCGTGTAGCGGTCGTAATGGCGAGTGACCTCGAACTCAGTGACTTCGAAGGTCTTCTGCTCATTGATTCGCACCCGACGCTGCGGCAGGTCGAGCACCTTGGGTTCGCCCACGTCGATCTGCAGGCTGTGGTCGAGCAATTTGCGCTCGACCCGCTCTTCGTGCTCGCTGCGTTGTGACATTTGGTTGGCACAGCCGCTGACCAGCAGGGCGCCGCACAGGGCGGCGCCACCGAGGCCTAAGGTGTTTCGCTTGAACATGACGTCTCTATCTGGTGTCAGCGGCGGATACGGGCCTGGAGGAACGACAGCACGTCGGCGACCGGCAGCGCTTGCGGCTCGGCCTCGGTGCGGCTCTTGTATTCCAGGTTGCCTTCGGCCAGGCCACGGTCACTGACGACGATCCGATGCGGGATGCCGATCAGTTCCATGTCCGCGAACTTGATGCCGGGGCTGGTTTTCTTGTCGCGGTCGTCCAGCAGCACTTCAAAGCCGGCGGCCGTCAGTTCGGCGTAGAGCTTGTCGGTGGCTTCACGCACCAGGTCGGTTTCATAGCGCAGCGGCACCAGGGCAATCTGGAAAGGCGCCAGCGTGTCGCTCCAGATGATGCCTTTCTCGTCGTTGTTCTGCTCGATGGCGGCAGCCACCACGCGGGAAACGCCGATGCCATAGCAACCCATTTCCAGGGTGACCGGCTTGCCGTTTTCGCCCAGCACTTCGCACTTCATCGCCTTGCTGTACTTGTTGCCCAGCTGGAAGATGTGCCCGACTTCGATGCCTCGCTTGATTTCCAGGGTGCCCTTGCCGTCCGGGCTCGGGTCGCCGGCCACGACGTTGCGCAGGTCCGCGACGGTTGGAACCGGCAGGTCGCGTTCCCAGTTCACGCCAAAGTAATGCTTGTCGTCGACGTTGGCGCCGATGGCGAAATCGCTCATCAACTCCACCGAGCGATCAATGATGATCGGCAGTGGCAGGTTCAATGGGCCGAGGGAGCCGGCACCGGCGCCAATGGCGTCGCGCAGGTCGGCTTCGGTGGCCATGACCAGCGGGCTGGCGACGCCAGGCTGGTTGGCGGCCTTGATTTCATTGAGCTCGTGGTCACCACGGACGATCAGGGCAATCAGCTTGCCTTCCTCTTCGGCCCGCACGATCAGGGTCTTGATGGTGCGCTCGATCGGCAGGTCGTAGCCTTCCACCAACTGGGCAATGGTCTTGGCGTTCGGCGTGTCTACCAGGCGCAACTCTTCGGTCGGCGCGGCGCGGGAGGTTTCCCGTGGCACGGCTTCGGCTTTCTCGATGTTGGCGGCGTAGTCGGAGCCATTGCTGAAGACGATGTCGTCTTCGCCGGACTCGGCCAGTACGTGGAACTCGTGGGAGCCGGCACCGCCGATGGAGCCGTTGTCGGCTTCAACCGGACGGAATTTCAGGCCCAGGCGGGTGAACACGTTGCAATATGCCTGGTGCATGCGGTCGTAGGTGACTTGCAGCGAGGCCAGGTCGGTGTGGAACGAGTAGGCGTCCTTCATGATGAATTCGCGACCGCGCATCAGGCCGAAGCGTGGCCGGATTTCATCACGGAATTTGGTCTGGATCTGGTACAGGTTGATCGGCAGCTGCTTGTAGCTGCTCAACTCGTTGCGCATCAGGTCGGTGATCACTTCTTCGTGAGTCGGGCCTGCACAGAAGTCGCGACCGTGACGGTCTTTGATGCGCAGCAGCTCAGGGCCGTATTCTTCCCAGCGCCCCGATTCCTGCCACAGCTCGGCCGGTTGGGTGCCCGGCATCAACACTTCCAGGCAACCGGCAGCGTCCATCTCTTCGCGAACGATGGCTTCCACCTTGCGCATGACCCGCAGGCCCATCGGCAGCCAGGTGTACAGGCCCGAGGCGAGTTTGCGGATCATGCCGGCACGCAGCATCAACTGATGGCTGATCACGACGGCGTCGGAAGGCGTTTCTTTCTGTGTGGCGAGCAAATATTGACTGGTGCGCATGGTTGGCCGTTGTCGGTTGCTGATGACGAGAAGTGACGGAGCATTGTACGGGCGAGATGCCCTGGCGTACAGGCGCGTGGCCGGTCGCCCGATGCGAACGCCGGTTTCCCCGGCGTTTTCTGAAGTTTCCTACGACTCTTCCGCAGGCCGGGTGGGCGTCGGTTCCGCGGTGGGCGTCGAGCCCTGGCGACGGTTCTCCTGGAACCAGTGCAAGGCGATCAGCAGCAGGGTCGGAACGCCCAGCAACGCGGTGATCAGGAAGAAGTTGTGATAGCCGAACTTCTCCACCATCACCCCTGAATAACCACCGATCAGGCGCGGCAGCAACAGCATGATCGAGCTGAGCAGGGCGTATTGAGTGGCGGAGAATTTCAGGTTGGTCAGGCTCGACAGGTAGGCGACGAACGCCGAAGTGGCCAGGCCGGAGCTGAAGTTATCCAGGGATATGGTGACAATCAACATCTTCAGGTCGGCGCCCATGTCGGTGAGCATCAGGAAGAGGATGTTGGTGCTGGCCGAGGCGACGCCACCGATGAACAGGATGGGCAGGATGCCGAAACGTACGATCAGCAGGCCGCCCATGCCGGCACCGACGAGGGTCATGATCAACCCGAAAATCTTGCTGACGCTGGCGATCTGGTCCTTGGTGAACCCCTGGTCGATGTAGAACACGTTGGCCATGACGCCCATGACGGTGTCAGACATGCGATAGGTCGCGATCAGCCCGAGCAACAGCAGGGCCTGCCAGCGGTAACGCAGGATGAAATCGTTGACCGGCGTCAGCACCGGCGCCAATCCGCGGCGGCCCACGGCCGACAGGCACAGGGCGGTCAGGATGATATAGAGGATGGCCCGCAGGAACGCGCGGTCTTCGAGCAGCAGGTCAAGCAGGCTGACGCCCTCGAACAGCACGCTGGCGAAGTCGGTGTTGTAGAGCTGGGTGAACATCGCCGGGACAGACACCAGCAGCACGATCAGCACGAACACCGATGCCAGTTGATGGGCGAACGAGTAGCGTCCGGCCTGCAGTTGGGTGCGCAGCGGCACCGGCGGTTCGCGCATGAACAGCGAGGTAAGCAACGCCGGGACCATTAATACGCCGAACAGCAGGTAAGTGCCGGTCCAGGCCGAGTGTTTGTAGTTGAAGCCGGTGGAGCCAAACCCTTCGGCGAAAAACAGGGCGCCGGCGGTGGCCAGCAGTGCCGCGACGCGGTAGCCGGACATGTAGCTGGCGGCGAGGGCGGCCTGGCGGGTGTCGTCGGCGATCTCCAGGCGATAGGCGTCGACGGCGATGTCCTGCGTCGCAGAGGCGAAGGCCACGATGACGGCGATGGCGATCAACCATGACAGGTGTTTCTGTGGGTCGCAGAAACCCATGCCGATCAGCCCGAGGATTACCAGGCCCTGAGAGAGCACCAGCCATGAACGCCGACGCCCGAGTTTACCCAGCAGCGGCAGGCGCCATTGGTCGAGCAGCGGCGACCAGACCCATTTAAAGGCGTATGCCAGGCCGATCAGGCTCGCGTAGCCAATGGTCTCGCGGGCCACACCGGCTTCGCGCAACCAGACCGAAAGCGTAGAGAACACCAGCATGTACGGCAAGCCGGCGGCGAAGCCAAGCAGCAACAGCACGAGCGTCGAGGGACTGGCATAGGCGGCGAGGGCGGCGCGCCAGGTTTTACGGGGCATGGGCTGGAGTCTGCCTCAAAAATTGCGAAAACAAAGCGCGCACTCTAACCGCTGTGCTCTACCGGGCGCCAGCCATGGCGCTGAATATCAACACGATTGTTCAGGACACTGATCCCTTCCATGCGCAGGCGTGCGCGCTGTTCATCCCCTGAAGCGCTGCCCGCCGGCAGGCTGATCCGACCGCCGGCACCCAATACCCGATGCCAGGGCAGCTTCGTGTCGTTCGGCAATTGGCTGAGGGTCCGCCCGACCCAGCGCGCCGCGCGGCCCAGGCCGGCCATTTCAGCCAGTTGGCCATAGGTGACCACCTTGCCCGCTGGCACCTGTGCCAGGGTCAGGTAAAGGGTGGTGCGGCGGATTTGGGCGGCGTTCTCGGTGCCCGCTGGGGTATCGGTCACGTAAAGGGTTCCTGAAATGGGGACGTCCGTCTGTAGATTAATTCCTACAGCGCTGATTGAGAAATGAACTCATCACCCTTACGCGGGTCAGTCCTTGCTGAGGTGTCATCCTGGGGGATAATGCCGCCTTTTCACCGCAAACTTGAGCCCTTTATCGCTTATGTTGTCTAGAACCCTGCTTTGCCTGGCTGTTGCCAGTGCCTCCATGCCCTTGCTTGCCGACACCGTCTGGTTGAAGAATGGGGACAAACTCAGCGGCAAGATTACCGTTTTTGATGGCGGCAAGTTGCTGATCCAGACCGATTACGCCGGGGCGATTCCCGTCGACTGGAAACAGGTCAAGACGCTGGAGAGTGATCAGCAACTTTTGGTCAAGCAGGATGCTTATACCGGCGAGAAAGCCAAGGCGCTGCATGCGGCCGAGGATGGCAAGGTCACCTTGGCCAACGGTGATGCGCCCAAGACTGTCGATCTGGCCAGTATCCAGCAGATCCTCAAGCCCAAGCCGGTGGTCGAGGACCTGGTGTGGAAGGGCAATATCGATGCCGCGCTGGATTACCAGCGTGCGGAAAACGATACCGACGATTACGACATCGACTTCAAGACTTCGGCGCGCCACGGCAGATGGCGGCACACCGCCGAAGGCGAATACAACCGTGAATTCCAGGACGATGTGGTTTCCGCCGATAACTGGCGCCTGGAGTATTCCCTCGACCGGTTCATCACCGACAAGTGGTTCTGGCAAGGTCGCCTGAACTACAAGCGCGACAAAGTCGAAGACCTGGCGCGCCAGCGCGTGGTGGGTACCGGTCCGGGCTATCAGTTCTGGGATGACGAACTGGGCGCGTTCTCGCTGGGGTCGCTGTTGAACCGCACCGACTATGAATACCGCGACGGCGGCAAGGACAACTTCTATTCCGTCGCCATGAAGTGGGACTACAACCGCTACCTGATTGGCAAGCGCGTCGAGTTCTTCACCAATGGTGAAGTGGGCAAGCCACTGTCCGACGTGGCGGATTACGCCTACGACGCTGAAGTGGGGTTACGCTACAAGGTTACCGATTGGGCGTCGCTCAACCTCAAGGCTGAGAAGGATGTCATTGAAGGCACCGAGGACAGCGACTTGAGCAAGACGCGCTACACGGCTGGATTTGGCGTGACCTGGTAATCCCAGGCGATTAACAAATCCTGTGGGAGCGAGCTTGCTCGCGATAGCGGTCTATCAGTCAGCGTTGATGTTGCTGGTCCACCGCTATCGCGAGCAAGCTCGCTCCCACAGTTTTTTTGTGCGCCGGCAAAAACAGACAGGCACAAAAAAGCCCCGCTTTTGAGGGCGGGGCCTTTTACTAAAGCAAGGACAAGTTAGATAACTTGAACTTCTTCAGCTTGCATGCCTTTCTGACCGCGGGTAGCGATGAAAGAAACCTGTTGGCCTTCTTTCAGGCTTTTGAAGCCGTCGGATTGGATAGCTTTGAAGTGAACGAACAGGTCGTCACCGGATTGTGGGGTGATGAAGCCGAAGCCTTTTTCATCGTTGAACCACTTAACGGTACCGGTTTGGCGATTAGACATGGTGTAACTCCTTGAACAAAGATAACTGCGACTCAGGAAGAACCCTGGCCGAGACTGAGTGCAAAGAGCAGGAAAAATTCTTGTAGATGGTTGGATCGAAATTCAACATATCGTGTAGAGATTCTCAGTGACACAAGCAACACAGTGGCGCCACCTTAACCCTTTTTCCAGAATGTGCCAATGGTCTTTGCGAAGGTTTCTCTTATTTGGTGACTGACGGCGCGGGCGATGGCCGGCAGGACCCGGAAATCAAGGCGGATCGGCGAGATTTACGCGCCGTGCTTTGAACCCTGCCCCGCGCCCCGGTAAGATGCCGGACGTATTTTTTCCACCTCGCTATTTCAGGAAACCGCCATGAGCATCAAATCGGACAAGTGGATTCGCCGCATGGCGCAAGAGCACGGCATGATCGAGCCCTTCGTCGAACGCCAGATGCGTGGCGAAGGCGCCGACCGGCTGATCTCCTTCGGTGTCTCCAGCTACGGCTACGACGTGCGCTGCGCCGACGAATTCAAGGTGTTCACCAATATCAATTCGGCCACCGTCGACCCGAAGAATTTCGACGAGAAGAGCTTCGTCGACGTCAAGAGCGACGTGTGCATCATCCCGCCGAACTCCTTCGCCCTGGCCCGTACCGTCGAGTACTTCCGCATTCCGCGCAACGTACTGACCATCTGCCTGGGCAAGAGCACCTACGCCCGTTGCGGCATCATCGTCAACGTCACGCCGCTGGAACCCGAGTGGGAAGGCCACGTGACCCTGGAATTCTCCAACACCACGACCCTGCCGGCGAAAATCTACGCCAACGAGGGTGTGGCGCAGATGCTGTTCCTGGAATCCGATGAAGAATGTGAGGTTTCCTACAAGGATCGTGGCGGCAAGTACCAGGGCCAGCGCGGCGTGACGCTGCCGCGTACCTGAATCTGACGAGCTGTTGGAATTCCTGGGCGGGCAGACACTCTATTGCGTGTACTGCCCGTTTTTGTGCGTCAGCGCAGCGGGCCTTCGCTCAGGAGCTGCTCTATGAAGATCGATCCGCGAATCAGTGCCGAACTGGCAAGGCTTGAGCCCAATCAGATCGGCGTCATGGCCTGGTCATTGCTGGCCCATCCTGTCGAAGCGGCGGGCGGCATCCCTGGCCAGCCTGATCCCGATACCCCCAACGAACAACCTACCGAGCCCGGCGAACCTACCCTGCCGGACGAGCCGCCTCCTGCGCCTGTTGCCTGATGAATCATGGCCCCCTGGATCTGGATGACACGCTGCAAGGGGAGGCTGCGCCTCCAGCGGGAGCAAGCTCCCTCGCCACAAAAGCAGCGCCTGGCGCCGAATGCCAGTCAGTTAAGCAGCAAACCTGTGGGAGCAAAGCTTGCTCGCGATTACGGTAAGCCAGCCGACTAAGATATTGGCGACTCTGCCGCTATCGCGAGCAAGCTTTGCTCCCCCAGGATTTATGCCGTTTGCTCCTAACTGACAGGCATTGGCGCCTGGCGCCTCCTTTTCAGGGGAGTCCGAAATTTATTTCAGGTTGCCACTGAGAAACTGCTTGAGCCGTTCACTGGTGGGATTGCCCAGCACGTCTTCCGGCGCGCCTTCTTCTTCCACCAGGCCCTGGTGCAGGAACAGCACCTGGTTCGAGACTTTGCGGGCGAAACTCATTTCGTGGGTCACCATGATCATGGTCCGGCCTTCCTCAGCCAGGCCCTGGATCACCTTCAGCACTTCACCCACCAGCTCCGGGTCCAGGGCCGAGGTGGGTTCGTCGAACAGCATCACCTCCGGCTCCATCGCCAGGGCGCGGGCAATGGCCACGCGCTGTTGCTGGCCGCCGGAGAGGAACGCCGGGTATTGCTCGGCGACCCGTGCCGGCAGGCCGACCTTGTCGAGATAACGACGGGCGCGGTCGTCGGCTTCCTGCTTGCTGACCCCCAGCACCCGGCGCGGTGCCATGGTGATGTTTTCCAGTACGGTCATGTGGCTCCACAGGTTGAAGTGCTGGAACACCATGGCCAAGCGCGTGCGGATGCGTTGCAGTTCGTCGGCGTCGGCCACGTGCATGCCGTGGCGGTCCTTGATCATCTGGATCGGCTGGCCGTCCAGGCTCATGGCGCCGTCGTTGGGTTGTTCCAGGAAATTGATGCAGCGCAAAAAGGTACTTTTGCCTGAGCCGCTGGCGCCAATGAGGCTGATGACGTCGCCGGTCTTGGCCTTGAGCGAAACGCCCTTGAGCACTTCATGTTCGCCATAGCTTTTATGCAGGCCTTCGATGGTCAGTTTGTACATGGAGCATGCATCCTCAAGGCGAAAGTAGGTAGCCGCTGCGATAGGCTTCGGTGCCGGCGACATGGGCGATCACCATGCCGGCCGTGGCCATGCGGCGCAGCGAACGGGCGTACAGCAGCCCGGCGTTACGGCAATGAACGGGGGTGACGGTGTCGTTGACCGGGTCGATGACTTCCGCGATCAACTGCCCCGCCTCCAGGTATTCGCCGGGCAGGGCGCTGTAGACCAGCAACCCACCCACGGGCGTCGCCACCGGCTCGACAGCGGCCAGTGGCGTGGCCGGGTAGGGCAACTCGGGCATGGGCATCGGTTCGCCGTCGATGGCCCCGAAACGGATCAGGTATTCGATCAAGGCCTGGCAGTCCAGGCTCGCCAGCCCGTGGTTGACGTCACCCTGGCCACGCAACTCCACGGTGACCGAAAAACTGCCCAGGGGAATCTCGAAGCGTTCGCCGAAGCGTTCCTTGAGTTGCCACCAGAGCAGGGTGAAGCATTCGTCGAACGACTGGCCGCCCGAATCGGTCGCCAGCAGGCAGGCTTCGGCACCGATGTAGCGGGCCAGTGGTTCGACCTGTGGCCAGGCTTCGGGCGTGGTGTAGAGGTGGGCCACGGCTTCGAAGTCGCAATGCAGGTCCAGCACCATGTCGGCGTCGCAGGCCAGCCGTTGCAGGGCCAGGCGCAGGGATTGCAGTTGCGTGCCTGGGGTCTGCCGGGCGAGGGCGTCGCGCAGGCTGGTGCGGATCAGCATCAGGTTGTGCTGCGGATCGTCGGTGAGCAGGTCCTGGATTTCGTTGCCGATCTCTTCGCTCAGGTCGACGAAGCGGCGGTTGAAGTTCTGCCCGCTCTCGGTTTCGTAGCGGCCCAGGGGCACGTCCATCAGCACTTGTTCGAGGCCGATGGGGTTGGCGACGGGCACCAGCACGATCTCGTGCCGCAGGTGGCCCGACGCTTCGAGTTCGGCCAGGCGCTGCTTGAGGTGCCAGGCGACCAGCATGCCCGGCAGTTCATCGGCGTGCAGGGACGACTGGATATAGATTTTGCCGACGGCTTTTTCCGGGCCGAAGTGGAAGCTGTGGATCTTGCGTGCGGTCCCCGGTACTGGGGCCAGCAGGTCATGGATCTGGTGGCGCATGTGCGTGTGTGTCCTGGAACAAAAGCCCTAGTGGGTCGGCCCGAGAAAGGCCAGCCAGCGGCGTTCGGCGAGGCGGAAGAGGCCCACCAGTGCAAAGGTGACGGTCAGGTAGATCAACGCGGCGATCCCGAACGACTGGAACGTCAGGAACGTCGCCGAGTTGGCGTCCCGGGCCACTTTCAGCACGTCTGGAACGGTAGCGGTGAACGCCACGGTCGTCGAGTGCAGCATCAGGATGACTTCGTTGCTGTAATACGGCAGCGAGCGGCGCAGCGCCGACGGCATGATCACGTAGGTGTACAGCCTCCAACCGGTCAGGCCGTAGGCCTTGGCCGCCTCGACTTCGCCATGGTTCATGCTGCGAATCGCCCCGGCGAAAATTTCCGTGGTGTAGGCGCAGGTGTTCAAGGCGAAGGCCAGGATCGTGCAGTTCATTGCGTCGCGAAAGAAACTGTCGAGCAGGGGCTGGGCGCGCACCGCCGCGATGCTGTAGATGCCGGTGTAGCAGATCAGCAGTTGGATATAGAGCGGTGTGCCACGGAACAGGTAGGTGTAGAACTGCACCGGCCAGCGGACGTAGAACTTGGGTGAAACCCGGGCGATGGACAGCGGGATCGACACCAGGAAACCGATCAGCAGCGAGGCGCTGAGCAGCCACAGGGTCATGGCCAGGCCCGTGACGTTGACGCCATCGCTGTAAAGGAATGGCCGCCAGTATTCTTGCAGAAGTTCGATCATCGCACCGCCTCCCGGGCTCCGGCGGCGTAGCGGCGTTCAAGCCAGCGCAGGATGACGTTGGACGCGCTGGTGATCAGCAGATAGATCAGTGCCGCCAGTACCAGGAAGTAAAACAGCTGGTAGGTGCTCTTGCCCGCATCCTGGGCCGCCTTGACCAGGTCGGCCAGGCCGATGATCGATACCAGCGCGGTGGCCTTGAGTATCACCATCCAGTTGTTGCCGATACCCGGCAGGGCAAAGCGCATCATTTGTGGGAACACCACGACGCGAAAGCGCTGGCCACGCTTGAGGCCATACGCGGTGGCGGCTTCGACCTGGCCTCGGGGGACCGCGAGGATCGCGCCGCGAAAGGTTTCGGTGAAGTACGCGCCATAGATGAAGCCCAGGGTGATCACCCCGGCGCCGAATGGGTCGATCTCGATGTATTCCCATTCCATGAAGTCGGTAAGCGAGGTCAGCCAGGTTTGCAGGCTGTAGAAGATCAGCAGCATCAGCACCAGGTCCGGCACGCCGCGGATCAGCGTGGTGTAGAGCTGGGCAGGGATTCGCAGCAGTTTGACGCTGGAAAGCTTGGCGCTGGCGCCCAGCAGGCCGAGCAAGACGCTCAACAGCAAGGACAGGGCCGACAGCTTGATGGTCATCCAGGTGCCTTGCATCAGCAGCGGGCCAAAGCCCTGCAGGCTGAAGGCGGAGAGCCCCAGATTTTGTAGGAGTTGTTCGAACATGGAAGAAAGCCTTTGGCAGGAGAAAAGCGCCCATCCGAGACCGGATGGGCGCCGCGCATTATTTGCCGCTGTACAGATTCAGATCGCCAAAGTGTTTTTTCTGGATCTCGGCGTACTTGCCGTCGTCGTGTAACGCTTTGATACCTTTATCCAAAAGCGCCTTCAGCTCACTGTTACCTTTCTTGATACCGATGGCGGTCTTGGCTGGCAGCAGTTCGCTGTCCACTGGCTTGCTGATTTCATAGCCTTCGCCTTTTGGCGACTTCAGGAAGCCCAGCTCAGCCTGGAGCATGTCCTGGATCGCCGCATCGAGGCGGCCGGAGGTCAGGTCGGAATAAACCTGGTCCTGGTTCTGGTAGGCCTGGGTCTTCACACCGGCCTTGTCCAGCACGGCCTTGGCGTAGGCTTCCTGGATGGTGCCTTGCTCGTAGCCGACGGTCTTGCCTTTGAGCGAGGCAACGTCTTCGCTCAGGCCCGAGCCTTTCTTGAAGACATAGGCCGTTGGGCCGGAGAACAGCTCGCTGGAGAAGTCGATGGCTTTTTCACGAGCCGGGGTAACGGTCATGGAGGAGATCACGCCGTCGAATTTATTGGCCTTGAGGCCCGGGATCATGCCGTCGAAATCGCTTTCGACCCATTTGCATTTGACCTTCAGCTCTGCGCAGATCGCGTTGCCCAGGTCGATGTCGAAACCGACCAGGCTGCCGTCGGCGGCTTTGGACTCAAATGGGGCGTAGGAAGGGTCGACACCAAAACGCAGTTCCTTGTATTCCTTGGCCGTGGCGACGCCAGCAGCCATGCACAACGCCAGTGCAGAAAGGGTCAGCAGTGCTTTTTTCATTATTCAATCCCTAAAACCAATATGAGCGCTTGTGGCGCGTAAGTATTGTTACCGGTGAAGGCGAGAACGGTATGACGGCATAAAGGTAGCAATTTCCGAACCAGAGTGCCGAACAAGTGTTTTAAAAGCACTGGCGGCGGGAGACGGAACGCGTTGGTGCGCGAGGACGAGCGTACATCAAAAAGCGCACCGGGATGGAGCGTGCGTTGTGTTGGGTTTGGTCTTTGTGGCGAGGGAGCTTGCTCCCGCTGGAGGCGCAGCCTCCCCTCGCGGTGTGTCAGACAGAACCAGGGGGCCGCTTCGCGCCCCAGCGGGAGCAAGCTCCCTCGCCACAAAGGGAGTGCCTGCTATTTCAGCAGGTCTTGCAGCGTCGCCAGTGTGTCGGCCTCGTCGACGTGCTTGTCCTGGCGCCAGCGCAACATCCGTGGAAAGCGCACCGCGATCCCACTCTTGTGGCGATTGGACAGGGCGATGCCTTCGAAACCCAGTTCGAACACCAGGGTGGGCGTGACGCTGCTCACCGGGCCGAACTTCTCCACGGTGGTCTTGCGCACGATGTTGTCGACCTGGCGCATTTCTGCATCGGTCAGCCCTGAATAAGCCTTGGCAAATGGCACCAGTGTGCGCTCGCGACTGTCCGGCGGGTTGTCCCATACGGCGAAGGTGTAGTCGCTGTACAGGCTGGCGCGCCGACCATGGCCGCGCTGGGCATAGATCAGCACCGCGTCGACGCTGAAGGGGTCGATCTTCCATTTCCACCACACGCCCATGTCCTTGGTGCGACCAACTCCGTACAGCGCGTTGCGGGCCTTGAGCATCATGCCTTCAACACCGAGGTGGCGAGAGGTTTCGCGTTGCCGGGCGAGGTCGAACCAGTCCTGGCCGGTGACCGTCGGCGATGGCAACAACACCGGACTGTGAACATGGGCGATCAGTGCCTCCAGCCGTTCGCGGCGCTCGGCCTGGGGACGGCTGCGCCAGTCCTCGCCCTGCCATTCCAGCAGGTCGTAGGCCATCACCACCACCGGCGCATCGTCGAGGATTTTCTTGCCCAGGGTCTTGCGACCGATGCGCTGCTGCAACAGGGCGAAGGGTTGCACCGCCGGTTGCAGCGGCGCCTCCGGGTCGAAGGCGTCCTCGGTCACCGGCCGGGCGGTTTTCCACACCACGATTTCGCCATCGATCACGGTACCGTCGGGCAGTGCCTGCGCCAGGGCGTGCAGTTCGGGGAAGCGCTCGGTCACCAGTTCTTCGCCTCGGGACCAGATCCATAAATGGCCGTCGCGCTTGATCACTTGGGAGCGGATGCCGTCCCATTTCCATTCCACCTGCCAGTCGCTGGCCGGCCCCAGCAGGGTGTCGAGTTGCTCCACCGGGGCAGACAAGGCGTGGGCCAGGAAAAACGGATAAGGCTGGCCGCCGCGCTGGGCATGTTCATCGTCGGATTCGGCCGCGATCAGCTTGAGGTAACTGGCGGCCGTGGGACGATGGGACAGGTCGGTGTAGCCCACCAGACGCTGGGCCACCCGCTTGCTGTCCAGGTTGGCCATGCCGGCCAGGGCCCGGGTGACCAGCAATTTGGACACGCCGACGCGAAAGCTGCCGGTGATGAGCTTGATGCACAGCATCAGGCTCGGCCGGTCCAATTGTGCCCACAACGTGGGCAAGCGCAGCGCCAGTACCTCGGGCGACTCGCCACGCAATGGCAGCAGTTTTTCCTCGATCCACGACGCCAGGCCCTCGTCGGAACGGTGGGGCGATTCCGGCAACACCAACGAGATGGTTTCGGCCAAATCCCCCACGGCCTGGTAGCTCTCTTCGAACAGCCACGCGGACAGCCCGGACACCTGCACGGCCAACTCCCGCAGGATTTTTACCGGCACCAGTTGCCGTGGACGCCCGCCGGACAGGAAATACACGGCCCACGCCGCGTCTTGAGGCGCAGCCTTGGTGAAATAGGCTTGCATGGCGGCAAGCTTGGCATTGCTGGAGGTGGTGGCGTCCAGTTCGGCGTACAGCTCGGCGAAGGCTTTCATGACGCCTCCACACCGCTGTCGGTGGCCGTGGCGAGGTCTTCTTCGTCATCGCCGTATTCGGTGCTGAACCCCTGGGCGTCGAGGCCTTGCTCGCAGAGATGGCGCACCAGCACGCTTACCGAACCGTGCGTGACCATCACCCGTTCGGCGCCGGTCTGTTCGATGGCCCAGAGCAGGCCAGGCCAGTCGGCGTGGTCGGACAGCACAAAACCCCGGTCCACGCCGCGGCGCCGCCGCGTACCGCGCAGGCGCATCCAGCCGCTGGCGAAGGCGTCGCTGTAGTCGCCAAAGCGGCGCATCCAGCTGCTGCCCCCGGCAGAGGGCGGGGCGATGACCAGCGCCTGGCCCATGATCGGGTCATGCTTGTCGATGTCGCTGGCATAAATTGTCGGCGGCAGGTGAACGCCGGCCTCGCGGTAGACCCGGTTCAGTGGCTCCACCGCGCCATGGGCCAGGATCGGGCCGAGGCTTTCATCGATGCCGTGGAGAATCCGCTGGGCCTTGCCGAAGGAATAGCAGAACAACACGCTGGCTCGGCCGGCGGCGATGTTCCCGCGCCACCACTGGTTGATCTCTTCAAAGATCTGCGCCTGGGGTTGCCAGCGGTAGATCGGTAGGCCGAAGGTCGATTCAGTGATGAAGGTATGGCATTTCACCGGCTCGAACGGGGTGCAGGTGCCGTCAGGCTCGACTTTGTAATCCCCCGACGCCACCCAGACCTCGCCTTGATATTCCAGCCGCACCTGGGCCGAGCCCAGCACATGGCCGGCGGGGTGAAAGCTCAAGGTCACGCCATGATGCGACAGGCGTTCGCCATAGGGCAGGGTTTGCAGGTTGATGTCCTGGCCCAGGCGTGAACGCAGAATGCCTTCACCGGGTGCCGCTGCCAGGTAGTGTTGGTTGCCGCTGCGGGCATGGTCGCCGTGGGCGTGGGTGATGACCGAACGTTCCACTGCACGCCACGGGTCGATGTAGAAATCCCCGGGCGGACAGTACAAGCCTTCGGGGCGGGCAATGACAAGATCCATGCAGTCACCGGAGCGATGGGCTTGTCAGGTAGAGGCGAGGGCGGGGGGAGAAGTTCTATCGGGTTTTCGGGGTGGATGGGCTGGCGCCATCGTCGGATCGCCGCCCGGAGCAAGCTCGCTCCCACAGGGGGGCGGTGTTGAATTCGGTATGGCGATTCGACACAAAGCCAATGTGGGAGCGAGCTTGCTCGCGATGGCGTCAGTCCAGACCCAGAACCGTGGCGAGGGAGCTTGCTCCCGCTCGGCTGCGCAGCAGTCGTAAACCGGCTGATGCATTCTGCCTGAAGACACGCAGGGGCCTGCTTCGCAGTCCAGCGGGAGCAAGCTCCCTCGCCACAAAAAAACCTATCTCCAGCCCCAGGTTGCAGTTATTTGCCAGGCACCAGGGTCAATCGCGTCTTGCCATAGCCCCGATCGAAATTCTGCGATTGCAACGGCAGGCTCTGGTACTGCCCCTTGATCCACGGATCGATGCCATTGGCATAGTTCGGGCTGACCGGGTTGCCGGACTGTCCGGCGCCATCCTGGATCATCATCGGTTCAGGCTGGCCGAAGTCGACGATAAAACGCATGGCTGGCGCCAGGTTGGTGTTGAAATCCTGCCCCCCAGCGAACGCTGCGGTGTTGAGCGTGCTGGCGTCGCCACCGGCCGGCAGCGGGCCACGTACGATCTGGCCGTTGCTGTTCTTCCACGCGTAGCGATGCAACTGGCCCCACTGCCAAGCCTTGCGGTCACCGCCCAACTGGCTTTCACCGGCGCTGATGGTGGTGGCCAGGCTGCGGGCGAGGATGACGGCCTTGTCTTCTTTCTGAGGTGTGCGCACATCGTCCCAGAACGGGCTGTCTTCACGCCCCAGCAGATGATCGGCCTGGGCCGAGTAGGACAATTGGCCGTTGGCGACCAGTGCCTTCCACGCCGGGCTGCTGTCCGGGCCCAGCTCGTCGAGGAAAATCTGCTTCATGCTTTCCTGCAGGAACAGCTCATAGATCGCCGCGTCGGCGGAGGTCGGGCTGAGCCGGCCATCGAATGCCATCAAGCGCGTGTAGGCCTCGCGGGCCTTGGCCCGGTCAGCCACCGGCAGGGCTTCGATCGCCTGTTTGAGCGGCTGGGCCATGCCCGGCGCTTCGAAGACTTTCTTGAGCTTGGCCGCGAACGTTGTGCCCTGGTCATATTGCATGGCGGTCAGGCTGCGGGTGTCGTGCTTGCCCGCGCCGGCCAGTTCGGCCATGCGTTCGCCACGCTCCGGTGCGGCCCACGAGTTGGACAGTTGCATGCCGTAGCCGTGGGGAATGACCCGTTGGTTGGCCGTGCCAAGCCAGCCCTGGGCCGGGTCCTGATCGTAGGGGTGTAGCATGGGGTCGGCGTAACCGTCCCAATCGTAGCGACCGTCCCAGCCCGGCGACGGCAACAGGCCTTCGCCTTCACGGCGGTTTGGATAGCGACCGGTGACTTGCCAGCCGATATGGCTGGCGTCGGCAAATACCAGGTTCACCGCCATGGCGCGGATTTCCCGGCTGGCGTCGGAGGCTTTCTCGACGTTCTGCGCCCGGGACAGGTCGAAGAAAGCATCCAGGGTCTTGTCGTCGCTCAAGCTCGGCGTCTGCAAGGCCAGGCCAAAGCCGTTGGTCATGGCCGGACCCTGGGCGCTGTTGAGCAGCGGGCCGTGACGGGTCTCGAACACCGCTTCACGAATCGGCCGCTGGCCTTTGATGAAATAGGTTTCGTTGCGCACGATCGCTGGCTGCCATTTGCCGTTGACCTCATAGGACAGGCCGTTGCCCTGGCGTCGGATTTTCTCCAGGAACAGGTCCTGGTTGTCCCCCAGTACGCTGGTCATGCTCCAGGCCACTTTGCCGTTGAACCCGGCCAGGATCATCGGGATGCCCGCCACGGAAATCCCGGCCGCCTGGTACTTGGGCGCGCGGATCTGTACGGGGCTCCACAGCCCCGGCATGCCCAGCGGCCCATGGCTGTCACTGGCCAGCAGGCTCTTGCCGCTGCGGCTGCGTTGCGGCGCGATGGCCCAGTTACTCGAAGACGCAGCGCTCAAAAGGTTCAGCTCGGCCAACTGGCTGGTGGCCTTGCTGATCTCGTTCAGGCCCGGAATCTGGCCGTTGAGTCGCAAGCCCTGGAGTTTGTCAGCCTCGGCCACGGGCAGTGGTTCGTCTGGGTAGGACGGGCTCAGCCAGGCGAGTTTTTCGTTGGTGACGGTCTGGGCCAGAACCAGGCCGGCGATTTCTTCCGGCAGGTTGGCTGACTGGCTGAAATTCAGCAGGCAGAACATCAGCGCCGAGTCTTCCGGTTTCCAGTATTCGGGTTTGTAGCCGGTGGCGGCCAGGTCCGACGGCAACTTGTCGCGGTAGCGGAACAGGTAGGCGTTGACGCCGCGGGCATAGACTTCGAAGAAACGCTTGAGCCGTGGCGAAGACGCCTTGTACAGCTCGTCGGCGTTTTTCTTCAGGTTGACGGCGCGCATGTAGCGGTCGACGTCCAGCCGTTCGGCGCCGGACATCTCTGCCAGCCGCCCCTGGGCCAGCAGGCGCAGGGTGACCATCTGGGTGATGCGATCGCTGGCGTGGACGTAGCCGAGGGTGAACAGGGCATCATGGAAGCTGTTGCTTTCGATCAGCGGCATGCCCGTGGCATTGCGCCGGACCGAGACGTTCTGCGCCAGCCCCTTGAGCGGTTGCACACCGGAAGTCGGCGGGACAGTGTCCTGGGCATTCCAGGCCTGGCATCCGCTCAAACCGAGCACACTGGCCACTGCGGCGGCAACGCCGAGCCGGGGGATAAGGGAAATCGAGGCTGGCGAGGCCATGGCAAAGCTCCTGCGGGAGGGGGGTGGCACCAATAAAGGCGCTACGTTAGTGAGCAGGAGGGGGCCGCGCAAGCGGGGCGAGGGTTATTTGTTGGTTTGGCGATGAAACTCCGGGGCCGGGTCATCGCTTTTGCTCGAAGGCTTGCCTGTAGGAAGAGGTGATGATCAAGTGTGGACGATTCAATGACCGAGAGGAGAAAACCGGCATGGAGCTCCAAAACAACGCAGCGCTGATCCTCATCGATCAACAAAAAGGCATCCTTCACCCCAGGCTCGGTCCTCGCAACAACCCCGAGGCAGAGCTGCGCATGCTGGAGCTACTGGCGTTATGGCGACGCACGGCGCGACCGGTGATTCACGTCCACCACTTGTCCCGCTCGCCGGACTCGGTGTTCTGGCCGGGGCAGACGGGCGTAGAGGTCCAGCCACGGTTCGAGCCGCGGGCGGGGGAATGGCTGGTGCAGAAACAGGTACCGGATGCGTTCAGTGGCACGCGCCTGGAGGAAGACCTGCGCAGGGTGGGTATCGGGCAACTGGTGATCGTCGGTGTGGCGACGCACAACTCGGTGGAGTCCACGGCGCGTACGGCCGGCAACCTGGGATTCGACACGTGGGTGGCCGAGGATGCCTGCTTTACCTTCGACAAGAGCGATTACTTCGGCAACGCCCGTTCGGCTGCCGACGTGCATGCCATGTCCCTGGGCAATTTGCATGGCGAGTATGCGACGGTGGTCGCTGTGAAGCGGATTCTGGAGGCGGGCTGATACATAAGCAGTGAATGTACTGACCTCATCGCGAGCGAGCTCGCTCCCACATTGATTCTTCGGCGATCATTAAATATCGCCTCACCGCAAATCCCCTGTGGGAGCGAGCTTGCTCGCGATGACGGTCTAACAGGCGAAAAAGTTTTTCGCCCGGACCCTCAAGCCCCGTGGCACTTCTTGAATTTCTTGCCATTGCCGCACGGGCAAGGATCGTTGCGGCCGACATCCTTCAGGGTGTTGCGCACCGGTTCCTGGTGGGCGTGGCCGCAGTTCGGACCGTGGACATGGCCGTGGTCATGATCGTGATGATGGTCGTGATCGTGGTTGCAATCAGGGCCATGGACGTGGGGTTGTTGGGTCATCGGGGTTACTCCGCAATAAAATCGGCGGCGATTATCACGCCATTGCGTTCCAGGTGCACGTAGTGAGCGATGAATAATCCGGTTTCCAGCTCACCTTCCAGACGATAGGGGATCTGTTCCCGGGGTTTCTCCAGCAACTTCACCACGTGCCGCACCTGCGGCCACAGGTTGGTGCGGATCGGCACCTTGAAGTAGGCGCTGTGCCGGGGGCTCACGGTGAACCAGTGTTCATGCTCACCTTCGGTCAGCAACAGGTCGCCCAGGTGGATGCGGTACGTCAGGCCGCGGACGGTCAGGTCGCTGTCGCCGGGGTTATCGACGCGAAAGTGCAGTATGAACTTCTGTTCCAGCAGCCGGGCCCGCACCACCTCGACCTTGACCAGGTGCACCTGTGGCTCAGGGGCTTCTTCACCTTGCCAGGACGCGCAACCGCCGAGCCCGACGAACAGCAGCAGGCAGGTGATGCGCAGCAGGAGTGATGTGGCGGTCATGTCCGAGCCTCTGGTTTACCCCCAGTCTAGCCCTATGGGCCGATGGACGAGTGTCGGACGTTTCTGAATTCAACGATTGAAGTAGCCGGCGCAGCACTTTTTGAATTTATGCCCGCTACCGCACGGACAGCCGTCGTTGCGGCCCGTCTTGACCGGTACGGTCGGGTCGATGAAGTACCAGCGCCCGCTGTTCTGCACGAACGAGGACTGCTCGCGGTGGCTGTGCTCGCCCTGGCCGTCGTGCCAGCGTGCCGTGAACGTGACAAAGGCGTGTTCCGGCTGACCACCGAGCACTTCGCTGCTTTCCACTTCCAGCCCCAACCAGGTGCTGTTGGCGCTCCACTCGCTGATCGACTGGCGATCAAGGCCTGGCTGCTGGGCGGGCAGGGTGGTGGCGACCAGATAGTCCACCAGGCCCAACACATAGGCGCTATAGCGCGAGCGCATCAAGGCTTCGGCGCAGGGCGCCGGGTGACCGTCGTGGTAATGGCCGCAGCAGGCGTCCAGTGGGTTGCCACTGCCACAGGGGCAAATGGGTGTGTGTAGGCTTGTGTTCACGGTTACCACCAATATTTTCCAAAATTTTCCGGGTTGGCCCAAAAGCGCGAGTTGAGCCAGTCGGGGACTTGTTTGTATTCAAGCAGATCGTAGGTAAACAGAGTCAGCACCTGATCTTCGCGCTGGAATCGCTCGCTGGCTTGCAGGGCCAGGGAAAAAAAGTCTGTCTCTTGCCAGCCGCAGGCGTTGAGGTCTGCCAGCACGGCGATGCGGCTGGCATTGAGATTGCGGATGCCGCCCAACAGGTTCAGACCCTCGCGCTTGGGCAAATGCTCCAGGCAATCGAGCGCCAGGGCCAGGTCGAAACGCCGCGCCGCCACGTCCGCCGGCAGCGCGCCGGGGCCGGCGTGGACCACTTCGGTGTCGGGATGGGCCTGCTGGAATGCTTCGAGCGCGGGAAAGCCGCTGGCACCGATCAACAGCAGTTTTTGCGGGGCATAACGGTCAAGCACGGCCGCCAGGGCTTGCTGGGGCGTACGCGCAGAAATGGCAACGGTCATCGAAGTTCCTCAGTCAGAACCACAACGATAGCCTGCCCGGACATCGTGGCCTAGAGCGGTTTGTCCCTGAACGTGCGAAATCTTCGCAAACACGGGGCGAAAACCCGCGATTGCTCAGGCTGGCGCAGATTCGAAGACGGGTCTTTACTCCCCTCAATCGGCGACAAGCCGATCCCTCAAGGAGAAAACCGATGAGCATAGTTCGGACAGCGTTACCCCTGGTTCTGCTAACCAGTGTGTTGACTGGTTGCGCAGGTTTGCAGAAAACCGACTGGCCGATCTGTGCGGCCACTGGTGGTGTCGTCGGCGCGGGATTGGGCGCGATCGAAAGCAGTTCCTGGATCGGCCCGGGAGCGCTGGTGGCCGGCACTGTGGCGGCGGGCTGGTGCTGGGCCCATGGTGACGGCGACGAAGACGGCGATGGCGTGCCGGACAGCCGCGACAAGTGCCCGGGTACGCCGAAGGGCGTACAGGTCGATGCCGACGGTTGCCCACCACCTCCACCGCCACCGGTGGCTGACGTACCTCCAGTGGTCAAGGAAGAAACCATCGTGATCCGCGATGTGCACTTCGAGTTCAACAAAGCCACGCTGACCCCGGCCGACAAAGATGTCCTGAGCGGCGTTGCGACCCGGCTGAAACAGGAAACGTCCACCACGCAACTGCGGGTCACCGGCCACACCGACAGCGTTGGCAGCGATGCCTACAATCGGAAACTGTCGGAGAAACGGGCCAACTCGGTGGTGAAGTACCTGGTCGACAACGGCGTGCCGCAGTCCAGTTTTGTCTCGGTGTCCGGTGCCGGTGAGAGCCAGCCGGTGGCCGATAACAAGACTGCCGACGGCCGCGCGCTGAACCGTCGCACGGAAATCAAGATAAACCGCTGAAACCCTTGCCATTCGCGGCTTGTAGAGTTGCGGATGCGGGTCTTTACTCCTGTGTGACCGGTATGGGCCGGTGACACAGGAGCATTCATCATGAACGTTCTAATCAGGGCCGCCTTACCGGTACTGCTGGCGAGCAGTTTGTTGTCCGGTTGCGCCACTCACAGCGACGGTAGCGCACCTCTCAATCAACGCACCTGGCCAATCTGTAGCCTGATCGGCGGCTTGGTTGGCGGTGGGTTGGGGGCCATTGAAAGTAGTGGCTGGGCCGCCGGCGGCGCCGCACTGGGACTGCTGGGCGGTGGTTTGATCTGCTACGCCCAGGATGGCGATGAAGACGACGACGGGGTGTTCGACCGTCGCGACCGTTGTCCCGATACGCCGGCCAATACCCCCGTCGAGCATCACGGTTGCCCGGTGCCGCAATACCCGGCCAGCGCCCCGCCCGTGGAGCCTGAAGCACCGGCTAGCGAGGTCATCACCCTCAACGACGCCGGCAAGGTACTGTTCGATTTCGACAAATCCGACCTCACCGCAGATGCTCGAAGCCAGCTCGATGGGCTGATGGGCAAGCTCAGCCATGCCAATGTCGCCAGCATCCGGGTCGTGGGTCACACCGACAGCGTCGGCAGTGATGCCTATAACCAGGGGCTGTCTGAACGTCGGGCCAGCAGCGTCGTGGAGTATTTGCTGACCCAGGGGCTGGCCCCCGGCAAACTCACCAGCGAAGGCAAAGGCGAAAGCGAGCCGGTGGCTGACAATGAGACCGACGAAGGGCGGGCGCAGAACCGTCGGGTCGAGCTGCATATCCAGCGTTGAAGCGCGGGCCAGGGCTGCCGGGTCGTCGGGAAGGCGATCCGGGGCTCGGGTCAGATTAAATTTGCCTGGCCCTCTGGCTTATCCTGCGCGCAAGCCGTTACTGTGCGCGCAAAGAATAATTCCCGATCAGGGGGGCGTATGAAGGTGTTTTGGGGGCTGGGGCGCTTGCTGACCCTGCTGTTCTGGCTGGTGGTGCTGGTCAATCTGGTCGTGCCGTTCGTCCATCCGCTGCATCTGCTGGTCAATGTCGCCGGCGCGTTTTTGCTGGTGCTCCATCTGCTGGAACTGCTGTTGTTCAGGGCCAGTTTCCGTGGCCGCCCCGCGCCTGGTCGTGATCGCCTCAGAGTGCTGCTGTTCGGTATCTTCCATTTGCAAACCCTCCCGACCGCGCCAGAGGCTTCCCATGCGTAAATTGTGTCTGCTCGCCGCACTCGTATGCCCGTGGGCTTCGGCCCAGGTGGTCCAGGTCGAAAGCCATTCGTTGATGCGCCTGCCCAACACCACCAGCGCGCTGGTCCTTGAGCGGCTGGACGTGGCCGACTACGGCACGTTGCTGGTGCCTTCCAATGTCACGGAACTGACCATCGACCAATTGCACCTGGGGCGTGAAGCACGGATTGCCATCGTGCCGGCGCAGCAGGTATTGGAAATGAAAGTGGCCCAGGCTGAGCTGGCCGAGGGCAGCCAGATCACTTCACGCGGCGCACCAGGTACCTACACCAAGGCCGCGCGGTCGGGGCGCGATCTCAACCTGCGTTTCAATGCCTTGAATGCGCCGCTGTTGTCGGTGGATGCCCGTGGCGGCACCGGTGCACCGGGTTTCGTCGGTCTTGACGGTGCCAATGGCCAGGCGCCGGGTTGCACCTGGGGTTCGGCCGGTCGCGGGGCCGACGGCAGCAATGGCAGCGATGGCCAGCCGGGTGCGGCCGGTGCGCTGGTACGCCTTGAGCTGCCCCGCGGCTATCCTGCCGAGCAGATCAAAGTGACGGTGGACGGCGGTGCCGGTGGCGCGGCAGGGCGCGGCGGCAAGCCCGGGGCCGGTGGCAAGGCCAAGGGCTGCCTGGTCTATACGGCTGACGGCGGCAAAAGCGGCCGTCCTGGCGCCGATGGCCAGCCAGGGCCTGCCGGAGCGGCGGGGACGGTGACGGTGCAGCGGTTCTGAAGAAAAACCTGATCTGAAACTGTGGGAGCGAGCTTGCTCGCGATGGCGTTGTGTCAGTCGATGAAGTGTTGCCTGATACACCGTCATCGCGAGCAAGCTCGCTCCCACAGGGTTTTATGTGATGTTCAGAACATCGGCCGCGCCGCGCCAATCGCCACCACCAGCAACCCGATCAACAGGTTGATCCCCACCAACCGCCGAATCTTCCCCAGCACCGCCGCACCCGTCGGCCAGTCCTGCGCCGTCACGGCGCTACGCAATGCCGGCAGTTGCAGACCCTGGATGCGGATAAACAGTGCTGTCATCACCACGTACAACCCCATCATCACCTGCACATACCGCGGCGCGGTTTCGAAACCGGCGAAGCGCACATGGATCAGGCCTACACCGCTGATCGGCAAAAGCACCACGGCGACCCAGACCCAGACGAAAAAACGCTGAAACACTTCTACCCACAACTTGAGCCGGGCAGGGCCCTCAAGCGCCGTCATTGCGGCGGGGCGCAGGATCATCCAGGCGAAGAACATGCCGCCGACCCAGACCAGGGCCGCCAGTAAATGCAGGGTGTAGACGAGGGCAAAGGATGTCATTGGGTTACTCCGTTCTGCGCAGGATTCATTAGCGGGGTATGATAGCCGCCGATCCGAACCACTGAAAATTTATCCAGCGTTTTTTGCGCCCGACCATTCATGATCAGCACCGAACTCAAAACCACGATCCAGGGCGCCTATTCGCGTTTTCTCGAAGCCAAGAGCCTCAAGCCGCGATATGGCCAGCGCCTGATGATTGCCGAAGTGGCAAAAGTCCTGGGTGACATCGACACCGACGACGAAGGCCGGCGCAGTGGCGAGCCCGCCATCGTGGCGGTGGAGGCCGGCACCGGTACCGGCAAGACCGTGGCCTACAGCCTGGCGGCGATTCCCACGGCCAAGGCCGCCGGCAAACGCCTGGTGATCGCCACGGCCACCGTCGCCCTGCAGGAGCAGATCGTCTACAAGGACCTGCCCGACCTGATGCGCAACAGCGGCTTGAACTTCACGTTCGCGCTGGCCAAGGGCCGTGGGCGCTACATGTGCCTGTCCAAGCTCGACATGTTGCTCCAGGAAGGCCACGCGCAGACCGCCACGGCCCAGTTGTTCGAAGAAGAAGGCTTCAAGATCGAAGTCGACGAGGCCAGCCAGAAGCTGTTCACCAGCATGATCGAGAAGCTGGCCGGCAATAAATGGGACGGCGACCGCGACAGCTGGTCCACGGCCCTGGAAGACGCCGACTGGTCCCGCCTGACGACCGACCATAGCCAGTGCACCAACCGGCATTGCCCGAACTTTGGCCAGTGCGCCTTCTACAAGGCCCGCGAAGGCATGGGCAAGGTCGATGTCATCGTCACCAACCACGACATGGTCCTGGCTGACCTGGCCCTGGGCGGTGGTGCGGTGCTGCCGGACCCGCGCGACACGATCTACGTGTTCGACGAAGGCCATCACCTGCCGGACAAGGCCATCGGTCATTTCGCCCATTACACCCGGCTGCGTTCCACTGCCGACTGGCTGGAAACCACCGCCAAGAACCTCACCAAACTGTTGGCCCAGCATCCATTGCCGGGTGACCTGGGCAAGTTCATCGAGCAAGTGCCGGAGCTGGCGCGGGAAATCAAGACGAACCAGCAGTTCATGTTCACCGCTTGTGAACAAGTGGCCGACTTCAAGCCTGGTGAAGACGTCGAGGGCCGCGATCGGCCACGCCACCGGTTTGTTGGCGGGGTGGTCCCCGAGCACATGCGCGAAATGGGCATCGAGCTCAAGAAAGGTTTCTCGCGCCTGACCGACCTGTTCACGCGCCTGACCGACCTGCTCAAGGAAGGCATGGATGGCGAGGTCAACATCGGTATCGCCAGCAACCAGGCCGAGGAGTGGTACCCGCTGTTTGGCAGCCTGTTGTCCCGCTCACAGGGCAACTGGGAGCTGTGGACGGCCTTCACCGCCGAAGACCCGGAAGACAACCCGCCGATGGCGCGGTGGCTGACCCTGGCCGAAAGCGGTTCGCTGTTCGATATCGAGGTCAATGCCAGCCCGATCCTGGCGGCGGAAATGCTGCGTCGCAACCTGTGGAACGTGGCCTATGGCGCGCTGGTGACGTCCGCCACGCTGACCGCCCTGGGCACGTTCGACCGCTTCCGCATGCGCGCCGGCCTGCCGAAGAAAGCCGTGACCGCCGTGGTCCCGAGCCCCTTCCACCACGCCGATGCCGGCGTGCTGCGGGTGCCGGACCTCAAGGCCGACCCGCGGGACGCTGCCGCTCACACCGCCGCGATCATCCGCGACCTGCCAGAACTGGTGGAAGGCTCGCGGGGCACCCTGGTGCTGTTTTCCTCGCGCAAACAGATGCAGGACGTATTCGACGGCCTTGACCGTGACTGGCGCAAGCAGGTGTTCATCCAGGGCAACCTGTCGAAGCAGGAAACCCTGAACAAACACAAGGCGCGGGTCGATGGTGGGGATTCCAGCGTGCTGTTCGGCCTGGCGAGTTTTGCCGAAGGCGTGGACTTGCCCGGTGCCTATTGCGAGCACGTGGTGATTGCCAAGATTCCGTTCTCGGTCCCCGATGACCCGGTGGAAGCCGCGCTGGCCGAGTGGATCGAAGCCCGAGGCGGCAACCCGTTCATGGAGATCTCCGTACCGGACGCTTCGCTGAAGCTGGTCCAGGCGTGTGGCCGGTTGCTGCGCACCGAAGAAGACCGCGGCACCATCACCTTGCTCGACCGCAGGCTGGTAACCCAGCGCTATGGCAAGGCGATCCTCAACGCGCTGCCGCCGTTTCGGCGGGAGATTTCCTGAGGCTGCTGCAACTTCACGGTGAAGCAATGTATTTGTGGGAGCAAGGCTTGCCCGCGATGAAGGTACCTCGGTCTCAGAAAGACCTCACAGGCCTCATCGCGGGCAAGCCTTGCTCCCACAGGTTCTTCTTGCCATGGGCGTGCTTAGCCAGCCGTCTTGCGACGGTTCCCAAAAACCCTAATGGCTGAAACAATGCCAGCCACCTTAAAAGTGTTTGTTTCAAGGGAGTTACGGGTGCAGATTCAAGGCCATTATGAACTTCAGTTCGAGGCGGTGCGTGAAGCGTTCGCGGCGCTGTTCGATAATCCCCAGGAGCGCGGCGCGGCGTTGTGCATCCAGGTGGGTGGTCGCACGGTGATCGATCTGTGGGCCGGTACCGCCGACAAGGATGGCCATGAAGCCTGGCACAGCGACACCATTGCCAACCTGTTTTCCTGCACCAAGACCTTCACCGCCGTCACTGCCCTGCAATTGGTGGCCGAAGGCAAGTTGCAGTTGGATGTCCCGGTAGCCCGCTATTGGCCCGAGTTTGCCGCAGCCGGCAAGCAATCCATTACCCTGCGCCAATTGCTCTGTCATCAGGCCGGGTTGCCGGCGCTACGTGAATTGCTACCGCCCGAAGCGCTTTATGACTGGCAAGCCATGGTCGATGCCCTGGCCGCCGAAACACCTTGGTGGACGCCGGGTGAGGGTCATGGTTATGCCGCGATCACCTACGGCTGGCTGATTGGCGAGCTGTTGCGCAGGGCCGATGGGCGTGGCCCGGGGGAGTCCATCGTGGCCCGTATTGCCAAGCCGTTGGGCCTGGATTTTCACGTTGGCCTGGCCGACGAGGAGTTTCATCGCGTGGCCCACATCGCCCGTGGCAAAGGCAACGTCGGCGATGCCGCGGCCCAACGTCTGCTGCAGGTGACGATGCGCGAGCCGACGGCCATGACCACCCGGGCCTTCACCAATCCGCCGTCGATCATGACCAGTACCAACAAACCGGAGTGGCGGCGCATGCAGCAACCGGCGGCCAACGGCCACGGTAACGCCCGCAGCCTGGCTGGATTCTATGCGGGGCTGCTGGATGGCAGCCTGCTGGAAGGTGAAATGCTCGACGAACTGACTCGCCAGCACAGCTTCGGCGAGGACAAGACTTTGTTGACCCAGACCCGTTTCGGCCTGGGTTGCATGCTCGACCAGCCGGATGTACCGAATGCGACCTATGGCCTCGGCCCACGGGCGTTCGGTCATCCGGGGGCCGGGGGCTCCATGGGGTTCGCCGACCCGGAGCATGATGTGGCTTTTGGCTTCGTAACCAACACGCTCGGGCCTTACGTATTGATGGACCCGCGCGCGCAGAACCTTGCGAGGGTACTTGCCACTTGTCTATAAAACGCCATTGAAGGCGGCGGGCACCGGAACCTCGTGGCCTTTTCAGTTTCCAAGCGACTGTTTATGTGGCCAAAACATGGCCTTTATTTTCCATTTACATCATTTTGTGGATATCCAATGTCATCGAATAAAACCCTCGCTCTGGCGCTGTGCTTCGCTATCACCGGTTGCGCACAAAACCCACAAAATGATGCCGAGGGCGGCGGTAGCTGGTGGTCGTTCGGCTCTTCCGACAAGGTCGTAGCCAAGGACACGGCGCCAGCTGCGCCTCTGAAACCGGCCGCCGTCGCACCGCAAGCCAAGGCCGAGAGCGCCACCCACTGGTGGTGGCCGTTCTCTTCCGATGATGCGGCCGACGTTGCGAAGAAAGATGACGTCAAACCCCAGGACAAGCCTGAAGCCAAGGCGCCGGCCGTTGCCAAGGCCGAAGCCGAAAGTAACGGCAAGTGGTGGTGGCCGTTTGGCGGCAAGGATCAGGAAACCGCCAAGGCGGTGCCGATGCCCGATCCTAAAGTCACCCAGGCCTGGCTCGACGACTACGAGCCGAAGCTGCGCACAGCCATCCAGGACAGCAAGCTCCAACTCGAGCGCCGCGACAACGTGCTGGTGGTCACCGCGCCCGTGGACGGCTCCTTCAACCCGGACCGTCCGGCCATGCTGCTGCCCGTGACCCTAGGGCCGTTCACCCGCGTGGCGAAGATCCTTGAAGCCGACCCGAAGACCGCGGTGCTGATCCTCGGCCACGCCGACACCTCGGGCGCCGCACCGGCCAACTTGAAGCTCAGCCAGGAGCGAGCCCAGTCCGTGGCGGCGATTTTCCGTCTCAGCGGCCTGCAACGTGATCGCCTGATGCTGCGCGGCATGGGCGCAGTGGCGCCACGTGCGGCCAACGATAGCGTGGAAGGGCGTGCCTTGAACCGTCGTGTGGAACTGCTGGTCACGCCGGCCAACACCATGGTTGCGCTGCTGAGCAAATACAACATGCCGGCCCCTGCGCCAGTGACGCTGGTGGCGGCCCAGGACGTGAAACCCGTGGCCCCGGCCCCAGTGCCTGCGGCGAAAAAAGCCGTGACCCCGACCAGCAAAAAAGCACCGGCCAAAAAAACCGTGGCCAAGGCGCCTGCCAAGAAGGTCCCTGCCAAGGCCACTACCCCGGCGAAGAAAACCCAACCGGCCAAAGCCGCCACCGATACCAAGAAAGTCGCGGCCGCCGATACCCCCAAGCAGTGATGGGCTAACCACAAGGAACGCGCCATGACCCAACCTCTGGCTGATATGCGCCGCGACTACACCCGCGATGGCTTGACCGAGGCACAAGCCCCGGCCGAGCCGTTTGCACTGTTCCACCAATGGTTCGCCGACGCGGTGAAAACCGAGCAGGCCCCGGTGGAGGCCAACGCCATGACCCTGGCGACGGTGGATGCAGAAGGGCGCCCGCACTGCCGGATCCTGCTGCTCAAGGGCCTGGATGCCCTGGGGTTCACGTTCTTCACCAACTACGACAGCGCCAAGGGCCAGCAACTGGCCGCGAATCCATTTGCGGCCATGACGTTTTTCTGGCCGGCCCTGGAGCGCCAGGTGCGCATCGAGGGCAAAGTGGTGAAGGTCACCGCGCAGGAGTCGGACGCCTATTACCAGGTTCGCCCGCTGGGCAGCCGTCTCGGCGCCTGGGCTTCACCCCAGAGCCGGGTAATTGCAGGGCGTGGTGAGCTGGACGACCTGCTCAAGGCCACCGAACAACGCTTCAGCGACAGCCAACCGCACTGCCCGGAGCATTGGGGCGGTTATCGTTTGCTGCCTGAGCGCATCGAGTTCTGGCAGGGGCGTCCGAGCCGCCTGCACGATCGCCTCAACTACCGCCTGCAAGGGGCGAACTGGACGCGCGAGCGTCTGGCGCCTTAGCATCGGGGTAACCTGCCGCAGCGGTTTTAAGCCATTGCGGCAAGTCCCGGCGCTTGACCCCTTGCTCCCGGGCGCGGGCCAATTGTTGCAGCATGTAGGTCTTTTTCTGCTCATCCTGCCCCGCCAGGGACAGCGCCAGGTCGCGGTCCATCCAGCGTTTGATTCGTACGTACAGCCACCAGTGGAAGTACAAACCGGCCACGGTGACCGCGACGATGATGAAATAATCCATGAAAATCCCCGGGTTGATGACGCAGGTTTCGGAAATTGGCGCTACTGTTTGGTGAATTTTTCGGGTGCGCCTGTATCCCACCTGAATGAAAACAATTTTATCCCGGCGAGGCCGTGACAGGCGTCAAGCTGCGGAGTTTAATGAATCCCTGTCTTTTGGAGTTGATGCTATGCGTAAGTCTGTTTTGCTGGTTGCTTCCTTTTCCACGATGGCGATGTTGCTCACTGGCTGTCAGTCGAGCCTGACCGGTGACTCCTACTCTCGTGACGAAGCGCGTCGCGTGCAGACGATTCGCATGGGGACTATCGAGTCCTTGCGTCCGGTCAAGATCGAAGGCACCAAGACCCCGATCGGCGGTGCGGCTGGTGCGGTGGTCGGTGGTGTCGGTGGCAGCGCCATCGGTGGTGGCCGTGGCAGCATCGTCGCCGCTGTGATCGGTGCGGTGGCCGGTGGCCTGATTGGTTCTGCGACTGAAGAAGGCCTGACCCGTACCCAGGGTGTGGAAATCACCGTTCGTGAAGATGACGGTAGCATGCGTGCCTATGTGCAGCAGGTTCAGGAGAACGAGGTATTCCGTGTGGGTGAGCGGGTTCGTATTTCCACTGTGGATGGTACGAGTCGCGTATCGCACTAAGCTTGGTTAGGTAAGAGAAAAAACGGCGCTTGTTCCTGAACGGGAAGGCGTCGTTTTTTTATGGCTTCGTTTCGGGGGACGGGGTGTATATCCGTTTTTTGCGTAACGGCGGCTTATGGTTCCGCTCTTACAGCGGGTCACTTTTGAAAAGCGCAAAAGTAACCAAAACGCTACATGCCCCACCACTCGGTGCCTCGCCTAGGCTCGGCATCCATGCCGGGTTACCCACTGCGCAATACCTTCGTTCAGCCAGCGTGGTTAACGGGGCGCCGAGATCAACGTCCACTACGAGGCGGCCTAACAGCCGACCTGGTTCTTGGTGAGACTGCGTTTCTCCTGTGGGAGCGAGCTTGCTCGCGAAGGCGGTGTGTCAGTTTGCGGTGATGTTGGATGTGCCGGGGTCATCGCGAGCAGGCTCGCTCCCACAGTGGTTCTGTGTTGGATATGAATTTTGTGTCCGCTGAAGATTGAATGTGGGAGCGAGCTTGCTCGCGATGGCGATGGTCCAGTCACATGGATGTTGGGCTTGCTGGCCTCATCGCGAGCAAGCTCGCTCCCACAGGAGAAACGCGGTCCCACCCAGAACCAGGTCGGCTGTTAGGCCGCCTCGTGGCGGACGTTGATCTCGGCGCCCCGTTAACCACGCTGGCCGAACGCGGGCATTGTGGAGTGGGTATCCCGGCATGGATGCCGGGATAGCCGCGCTGGGCCATGGATGGCCCTTCGCGGCGGGCCCACGGAGCAATGCCTTCGTTCAGGCATGCCGAGCCTAGGCGAGGCACCGAGTGGTGGGGCATGAGCGTTTTTGGTTACTTTTGGCGCTCTTCCAAAAGTGACCCGCTGTAAGAGCGGAACCCTAAGTAGCCGTTACCGCAGAAACGGATATACACACCATTCCTTAACCTCCCACGGCTCTCAAGACGCTAACGCAGAAGCAAGGATCAGCCAGGCAATGCAGGCTGCTTGCGACTGGCCGCCGCCGTCACCGCATAACCGAGCAACGCCGCCAGAATCGAACCAGTGAGAATCCCCATCCGGTCCATACCGGCGTAGTCACTCACACCCGGCTCGAACGCGAGGGAGCCAACGAACAGGCTCATGGTGAACCCGATACCGCACAGAATCGCCACCCCCAATATCTGGCCCCAATTGGCGCCAGCGGGCAAGCTGGCAATGCCGATTTTCACGGCCAGCCAGGTCAGGCCGAAGACGCCGACGGTCTTGCCCAGCAGCAGGCCAATGGCGATGCCCATCGGCACGTCATGGGTGAAACTCTCGACAGTGATGCCACTTAGGGACAGGCCGGCATTGGCGAAGGCGAACAGCGGCAGAATGCCATAGGCCACCCAGGGATGCAGGGCATGTTCCAGGGTTAGCAGCGGCGAAGTCTCGGCATTTTTCGTGCGCAGCGGGATGCAGAACGCCAGGGTCACCCCGGCCAGGGTGGCATGGACACCGCTCTTGAGCACGCAGACCCACAGAATCAGCCCGACAACCATGTAGGGTCCGAGCTTGACCACGCCCATCCGGTTCATCGCCACCAGCGCGGCGATGCAGGTTGCCGCCAGTATGAGCGACAGGCTGGACAGAGCACCGGAGTAAAAGATCGCGATGATGATAATGGCGCCCAGGTCGTCGATGATCGCCAGGGTCATCAGGAACAGCTTGAGCGACACCGGCACCCGCTTGCCCAGCAAGGCGAGCACGCCGAGGGCGAATGCAATGTCGGTGGCCGTCGGAATCGCCCAGCCGGCGAGGGCGGGAGGATTGTCGCGGTTGAGGAACCAGTAGATCAGCGCCGGCACCACCATGCCGCCAATCGCCGCCGCACCCGGTAGGACGATTTGCGAAGGTTTCGACAGTTGCCCATCGAGGACCTCTCGCTTGACCTCGAGGCCGATGAGCAGGAAAAACATCGCCATCAGGCCGTCGTTGATCCACAGCAACAAGGGTTTGGCGATCTTCAACGCGCCGATCTGGGCGACCACCGGCGTGTCCAGCAGGCCGTTGTACAGCCAGGAAAGGGGCGAGTTATTGATGGCCAGGGCCAATACGGCGGCGGCGATCAGCAGCAGGCCGCTGGCAGCCTCCAGTTGGAAAAAACGTGTCAGAGAATTGCGTAGAGCCACGATCGCTCTCCATTCATTGAATCAAAAAGATGGCACACCCTAACTCGTACTGTTAGTTGTTAAAACAAAAGTTATATTCTTTTTTGTTATATGTCGTTACAACGCATGCTCCACGCAGTCGGGCAGTTATGGGCCATATTGGACCTTAGCTGTACCTGTGCGTGATGTAGGTTTTTTCCTAAGCTTGCGACTGGTTTTTCCGAGACCACGTTGCGCCTGCATGACCACCAGGTTTCCCCGCGTCGAACCGAGCCAGTGAGAAAACACCATGAACGACCACCGCCAGTGGGCGCGCGAAGCGATCCGCATCATCGAGGCTGACTTCCAGCGCAGCGCCGATACCCACCTGATTCCGTTGCCGCTGCCTGGCCTGCCGGGTATCGAGCTGTATTTCAAGGATGAGTCCAGCCATCCCACCGGCAGCCTCAAGCATCGGCTGGCCCGTTCGCTGTTTCTCTACGCGTTGTGTAACGGCTGGCTCAAGCCCGGTGCGCCGGTGATCGAGGCCTCCAGCGGCTCGACGGCGATTTCCGAGGCTTATTTCGCCAGATTGCTGGGCCTGCCGTTTATTGCGGTGATGCCGGCGACCACCTCCCGGGAAAAAATCGCACAGATCGCTTTCTATGGCGGCCAGAGTCACCTGGTGGACGATCCTACGCAGATCTACGCCGAATCCGAACGCCTGGCCCACGAGCATGATGGGCACTTCATCGACCAATTCACCTATGCCGAGCGCGCCACGGACTGGCGGGCCAATAACAACATTGCCGAATCGATCTTCCAGCAGATGCGCTTCGAGCGGCACCCGGAGCCGAGTTGGTTGATTTCAAGCCCCGGCACCGGCGGCACCACCGCCACCCTGGGGCGCTACGTGCGTTATCGCCAGCACGGCACCCGCGTGCTGTGTGCCGACGCCGAGCGTTCAGTGTTCTTCGACTATTACCGCAGCGGTGATGCCAGCCTGCGCCTGGATTGCGGTTCACGCATCGAAGGCATCGGCCGGCCACGGGTCGAGGCGTCGTTCTTGCCGAAAGTCATCGATGCGATGGTCAAGGTCCCGGACGCCTTGTCATTGGCGGCCATGCATTACCTGGCCCAGCGCTTGGGGCGACGGGTCGGCGGGTCCAGCGGCACCAATCTGATCGGCGCACTCATGGCGGCCCGGCAGATGGCGGATGCGGGTGAGTCGGGGTCGATCGTGGCGATTTTATGTGACGGTGGCGAGCGCTACGCCACGACCTATTACGACCCGGCGTGGCTCAAGGCCCAGGGGTATGAGTTGAGTGGGCTGATGGGCATCGTGGCGGCGTGTGTGGAACGGGGCGAGGCGCTGCCGGAGAGCGTGTTGCGGGCCAATATCTGAATCATTGAGGTCCCTTGTGGGAGCGAGCTTGCTCGCGATAGCGGTGGATCAGTCAACATCTGTGTTGATGCCAGGCCGCCATCGCGAGCAAGCTCGCTCCCACAGGGTCATGCTGTTCACTCGGGCAAATCCTGCCTTGGGTGAACAGCATCGGCCCCTCAGGCCTCGAGGCCGAGGATATCCCGAGCCACCGCCTCGGCAATCCGGATCCCGTCCACGCCCGCCGACAGGATCCCGCCGGCATAACCGGCACCTTCACCTGCCGGGAACAGGCCCTTGACGTTCAGGCTCTGCAGCGATTCGTTGCGGGTAATGCGCAGGGGCGATGAGGTGCGGGTTTCGATGCCGGTCAGCACGGCGTCGTGCAGCGAGTAGCCGCGAATCTGTTTCTCGAACGCCGGCAGGGCTTCGCGGATGGCTTCGATGGCAAAGTCCGGCAGGGCCAGGGCCAAGTCGCCCAGGGACACCCCTGGCTTGTAGGAAGGTTCGACGCTGCCCAGTGCCGTAGACGGCTTGCCGGCGATGAAATCACCCACCAGTTGCGCCGGGGCCTCGTAGTTGCTGCCACCGAGTATGTACGCGTGGGATTCCAGGCGTTCCTGCAACTCGATCCCGGCCAGCGGGCCGCCGGGATAATCCACTTCCGGGGTAATCCCGACGACGATGCCGGAGTTGGCGTTGCGCTCGTTGCGCGAATACTGGCTCATGCCGTTGGTCACGACGCGGTTCGGCTCGGACGTCGCGGCTACCACGGTGCCGCCCGGGCACATGCAGAAGCTGTACACCGACCGACCATTCTTGGCGTGGTGCACCAGTTTGTAGTCGGCGGCGCCAAGTTTCGGGTGACCGGCGTACTTGCCCAGGCGCGCGCTGTCGATCAGCGATTGCGGGTGTTCGATACGGAAACCCACCGAGAACGGCTTGGCTTCCATGTACACGCCCCGGCTGTGGAGCATGCGGAAGGTGTCCCGGGCGCTGTGGCCCAGGGCCAGGATCACATGTTTCGAATGAATCTGCTCGCCGCTGGCCAGTTCGACGCCGACCAGTTGGCCGTCTTCGATCAGCACATCGGTGACCCGCTGCTGGAAGCGTACTTCGCCACCCAGGGCGCGAATCTGCTCACGCATGGTTTCCACCACACCGGTCAGACGGAACGTGCCGATGTGCGGCTTGCTGACGTAGAGGATTTCTTCCGGCGCCCCGGCCTTGACGAATTCGTGCAAAACCTTGCGGCCAAGGAATTTCGGATCCTTGATCTGGCTGTAGAGCTTGCCGTCGGAAAACGTCCCGGCGCCGCCTTCACCAAATTGCACGTTGGATTCGGGGTTGAGCACGCTTTTGCGCCACAGGCCCCAGGTGTCCTTGGTGCGCTGGCGCACTTCCGGGCCACGCTCGAGAATGATTGGCTTGAAGCCCATCTGTGCCAGCAGCAGGGCGGCGAAGATCCCGCACGGGCCGAAACCGACCACGATCGGCCGCTCGCCCAGGTCGGCCGGTGCCTGGCCCACAACTTTGTAGCTGACATCCGGCGCCTCGTTGACGTTACGGTCATCGGCGAACTTGCGCAGCAGGCTGGCTTCGTCGCGCACCGTCAGGTCGATGGTGTAGATGAAGCACAATTCGGAGGATTTCTTGCGCGCATCGTAGCTGCGCTTGAACAAGGTGAAGTCGAGCAGGTCATCGCTGGCGATGCCCAGGCGCTGCACGATGGCAGGGCGCAGGTCTTCTTCGGGGTGGTCGATCGGCAGCTTGAGTTCGGTGATTCGTAACATGGTGGGATCCGGTTCGCGGGATGCACAACTGCACCAGGGCGTGAACCGGCGATTATAAGCCAAAAAACGGCGAATCAGTCGTTGCGCGCACCACCGAAGTAGGCGCAGCCACGCTGGACCTGACCGTTGACCCGCAGTTCGGCGCTCATGTGTTGCACACTGCCGGTGGTGCTGTCGACGCAGCGCTGGGCGGCCAGCCAGAGTTCGACCTTCTGGCCGTTGGCTTCGGTGCTGAGATTGAAGCGACCATCGCCCAGTTGTTCTTCAAGGTAAGGCACCGCCAGTGTCGGTTGGCCTTCACGCTCAAGCACCATGCCCTTGCCGCTGGCCTTGAGGTTCCATTGCGGGCCATGACCGGCGGCACGCAACACCAGCAGTTTGAAATTGCCGTCATCGCAAGCGCTGCCCGAGTGCTCCAGGCGATACAACTGCTCCAGGTCCAACTGGCTGTCGCTGCCGGCCGCTGCGCTGGAGACGATACGGCCGCGCACATCGGCAAACAGCTTGCCCTGGTCATCGGCCAGGCTGGCGGCCTGCTGCAGCACGCTGGTGCCACCGCTGTCATTGACGATGTAGCGGCGCTGTTCCTGGCACGGCTGGAACACCAGCTTGCCATCGGCTGCCGTGAGCTCGCCTTGCATGCGCGTCTGGCCGGCGTGGGAGGCGCTCTGACGAGGGGCGTCGAGCAATTGGCAGCCGGTGAAGAGCGGCAGGAGGGCGACAAACAGCAGGGAGCGGGCGGCACGCATCATTGGGTCTCCAGACAAGTGCCGCCACGTTACTCAGACTGATCCTGCATCACAAGGGGTGTTAGCCCACGTGAAAGGTCTGACCGGTTTGTAGGCCTTCGACACTCTTGGCGTAGGCCAATGCAACATCGACGGCCGGGACCGGTTTGTAGCCGCGGAAGTACGGGGCGTATTTGTCCATGGCTTCCAGCAACACGTTCGGGCTCACCGAGTTGACCCGCAAGCCCCGTGGCAACTCGATTGCCGCGGCGCGCACGAAACTGTCCAGGGCGCCATTGACCAGGGCCGCCGAAGCACCACTCTTGATCGGATCGTGGCTGAGCACGCCGGTGGTGAAGGTGAAGGATGCACCGTCGTTGGCGAATTCGCGACCGATCAGCAGCAGGTTGACCTGGCCCATCAGCTTGTCTTTCAAGCCCAGGGCAAAGCTGTCATCGGTCATGTCGGCCAGGGGTGCAAAGGTGACGTTACCGGCGGCGCAAACCAGGGCATCAAAGCGGCCGGTCTTTGCGAACAGCGCGCGGATTGAAGCGCTGTCGCTGATATCCACCTGCAGGTCACCGCTGTGGCGGCCGATCCGAATGATCTCGTGACGCGGCGACAGTTCGTTATCAATGGCCGAACCGATAGTGCCGTTGGCGCCGATCAACAGGATTTTCATGAGTTGTTTCCCAATGGGTTGAATGAGTTTTCAGTCTAGAGGGGTTCTTTCCATTGATAATCATGCTAATAGGCAACCTTTGGTTTTCAATTGGAAACAATCCAATGAGCGAAATGGATGACCTGGCGGCGTTTGCCGTGTTGATGGAGGCCGGCAGCTTCACCCAGGCGGCCCAGCAGTTGGGGTGCAGCAAGGGCCAGTTGTCCAAGCGCATCAGTCTGTTGGAGAGGCGGTTTTCGGTGGTGTTGCTGCAACGCACCACGCGGCGCTTGAGCCTTACGGCGGCAGGGGCGGCGTTGTTGCCCCAGGCCCAGGCGCTGTTGGTGCAGGTGGAACGGGCGCGTCAGGCATTGGCTCGGCTGAAGGACGATATTTCCGGGCCGGTGCGTATGACGGTGCCGGTTTCGTTGGGCGAAACGTTCTTCGAAGGCTTGCTGATGGAGTTCGCTCGTACGTATCCCAATGTGCAGATCGAACTGGAGCTCAACAACGGTTACCGTGACCTGACCCGCGATGGCTTCGACCTGGCGATCCGTTCCGACGCCGCCATCGATGAGCGGCTGGTGGCCCGGCCATTGCTGGCATGGCACGAAATGACCTGCGCCAGCCCGGCCTACCTCGAACACTATGGCGAACCCGAGACACCCCAAGCCCTGGCCGAACATCGCTGCCTGCTCAACAGCCACTACAGCGGCCGGGAAGAATGGCTTTATCACCAGCAACACGAACTGCTGCGGGTCCGGGTGTCCGGGCCGTTCGCCAGTAATCACTACAGCCTGCTGAAAAAAGCCGCCCTGGCCGGCGCCGGAATCGCCCGGCTGCCGTCATACCTGCTGCATGAGGAGTTGGCCGACGGACGCCTGCACTGGCTGCTACGCGGCTACCAGACTCGGCGCATGCCGATGTACCTGGTGCACCCGTACCAGGGTGGATTGCCCAAGCGCACCCAGGTGCTGGCTGACTATCTGATCGACTGGTTCAAGCGCAGCGGCGAGGCGTTGGATCGGCTCAAGTAATAAGGGGCTCAACCCATTGGATAGCCCTTGTGGGAGCGAGCCTGCTCGCGATAGCAGTGGGTCAGTCAACAACTGTATTGGAGCGGGTATTGCTATCGCGAGCAGGCTCGCTCCCACAGGAGTTTCTAGTCGCAGTCAGTGGGCGTAACGCTTGGCAATCAGGTGGTCGATGGACAGTATCCCCGGCCCACGGGCCATCAAGTAGAGCAATACCGCCGCCCAGGTGCCATGGGTCGGGTAGGCGTCCGGGTAGACGAACAGCTGGATGGTCAAGGTCATGCCCAGCAAGGCCAACGCTGAAAAGCGTGTCGCCAGGCCAAGCAGGATCAGGACCGGGAACACATGCTCGGCAGAGGCCGCCAGGTGTGCGGCCAGTTCCGGCGACAGCAACGGCAGGGCGTATTCGCTTTTGAACAGGGGAATGGTCGAGTCCGCCAGCCGTGGCAGACCGATCTGGAAGGTGCCGTCGAACAAGTCGATGGCCAGGCCTTCGATTTTGGTCTGGCCGGATTTCCAGAACACCGCGGCAATCGAGAAACGCGCGATGAAGGCGATCAGGCTGTGGGGAATTTTCTCCAGCCATTGAATGGAACCGGCAATCAGGGCGTTCATGGGGATACCTGTTCAGCTAGGAGGTGAGTGATAGCTCTGTGGCGAATGAGCCCCGCCAGGGTCTGTTCCAGGTCGAGGTCGATTGAGGCTTCAATGGCAGCGGTCAGGGACAGCCCCTGTTGCAGGGCGGTGATGAACCCATGGGCCGCGTGATTGATCGCGAACACTTGCACGTCGAGGCCGTTGCGCAGCACCAAGGCGTTTTGCGCAGAAAATGCCTCGAACGGCACGGGGGGCTCGTGCTGATGGGCGGCCCAGATCGTCACCACGGCGAAGGGCGATTGCAGCAGCCGCAGTGACGGGTGCAGACCGACCTTCTGGTGCCTTGTCTGTGTGGGTGATGACAGCGCCTCGACAATCTGTTCTGCGGCCATGGGCTCGGCGTCGGCGGCATGCCAGGCTTGCACGTGCAGTCGCTCCAGCCGGGCGACGTCCGCCAGGTACGGCACGCAGGCGGCGGGTTCGAAGCGTTCGATGAACCCGGCAAAATCATCCCCATAGTCGCTCATCAACGGGCTTTGCGGTGGCGCCGACTGAACGTAGACCCCAGCCATGCCTCGGAAGAATTTCTCGCCCACCAGTTGCGCCACCACCGGGTAATTGTCGGCCAGGGCGTTGATCAATGAACTGAGCACGTTGTTGCGGTACACCGCGAAGCGGCTCTGCGGGTCGGCGCCGTTGGCACTGACCAGGCCGGGCGGACAAGCCTTGCGCGGGTCGAGCAGGGCGGCGGCGAATGTGCGCTGGTCGCTCATGATCGGGCTCCAACGGCGTTTAAAAGTTGATCGGCCTGGCGCGCTTCGGCCAGCAGCACCTCCCATGGGGGGATGTGGTTGTCGCGCTCGATCAAGGTGGCTACCGGCCCGGTCTGCGCCAGAACCTTGAGGTACAGTTGCCAGACTGCGTTGTCGATTGGCGCGCCGTGGTCGTCTATCAACAGGCGCTCGCCAAGGCTGTCGGTGTCTTCGGCAAAGCCGGCCAGGTGAATTTCACCGGTCGCTTGCAGGGGCAGGGCGTCGAGGTAGGCCAGTGGATCGCGGCAGTGGTTGATGCACGAAACGTAGACGTTGTTCACATCCAGCAGCAGGCCGCAGCCGGTGCGCCGGATCACTTCGCTGATGAAGTGTGGCTCGTCGAGGGTCGAGGCTTCGAACGCCAGGTAGGTCGCCGGGTTCTCCAGCAACAGCGTGCGTTTGAGGCTGGACTGCACCTGGTCGACGTGTTCGCAGACACGGTCGAGGGTTGCTTCGTCGTAGGCCAGGGGGAGCAGGTCATTGAGAAACACCGGGCCGTGGCTGGACCAGGCCAGGTGTTCGGAAAAGGATTGGGGCTGATAGCGGTCGATCAATGCGGCCAGGCGCTGCAAATGCGCGATATCCAGCGGCCCCTCCGCACCGATCGACAGGCCGACGCCGTGCAGCGACAGCGGGTACTGTTCGCGTATCCGCCCCAGGAAGTGATGAAGCGGCCCGCCGGCCACCATGTAGTTTTCCGCGTGCACTTCGAAAAAGCCCAGGTCCGGTCGGGTCTGGAGCACCTCACGAAAATGCTCGGCCTTGAGCCCCAGCCCCACCCTTGGTGGCAGTCGGGTATCAGTGGCGAGGAAAGGGCTATTCAACATGGTGGCGGGCCTCAGGCAGATGCGATCAGGACTTGGCTTTGAACGCTTCGAGCTGGCCGAAACCAGTTGGGGAGGTCTTGCTTTCCATTGTGGTGCAAGTGCCTTTGGGTACCGATTTCCAGGCGTTGCCCTGATAGTCCATTTTCGCCGTGCCGGCGCAGGTGGTGCCGGCGCCAGCGGCGCAGTTGTTCATGCCTTTGAGGGCGACACCGAAGCATTTTTCCATGGTGTCGTCGGCTGCGTGGACGGTCGAGACGGCTGTCATGCTCAGGGCAGAACCCAGGGCCAGGATCAGGGCGGTGGCGGACAGGGTGCGGGTCGAAGCAGTCATGATGATTCTCCAGTCATTCAGGGAAATGAACCGGCGTTAGCGCCGGTCTGCTGAACTAGAGAGGGGAGGTGGGAAAGCGTTACAGCGGGCGCATGATTTTTTTTAGTGATCCTGGAACCTGTGGCGAGGGAGCAAGCTCGCGCTGAGACCTGTAGGAGCTGGCGAAGCCTGCGATCTTTTGATCTTGATCTTTCGCTTTAGACTCAATTGTCCGGGACAAGATCGCAGCCTCGCTTCGCTCGACAGCTCCTACATTGGGCAAAAAAAACGGCCCGAAGGCCGTTTTTTTATTGCTGCAGACTCAACCGCCCAGGTACGCCTCGCGCACTTTCGGGTCGGTCAGCAGGGCTTCACCGGTGCCTTGCATCACCACGCGACCGTTCTCCAGCACGTACGCCCGGTCGGCGATTTTCAGCGCCTGGTTGGCGTTCTGCTCCACCAGGAACACCGTCACGCCGTCCTTGCGCAGTTGTTCGATGATGTCGAAGATCTGCTGGATGATGATCGGTGCCAGGCCCAGGGAAGGCTCGTCGAGCAGCAGCAGCTTGGGCTTGCTCATCAGCGCACGGCCGATGGCGAGCATTTGCTGTTCACCGCCGGACATGGTGCCACCGCGCTGGGTGAAGCGTTCTTTCAGGCGTGGGAAAAGGTGCAGGACCTTGTCCATCTGTTCCTGATAGTCGCCCTTGTCGGTGAAGAATCCGCCCATGGCGAGGTTTTCTTCCACGGTCAGCCGGGCAAATACCCGACGACCTTCCGGCACCACCGCGATGCTCTTGCGCATGATCCGTGACGAGTCCTGGCCCACCAGTTCCTCACCCATGTAGCAGATGCTGCCGCTGTGGGCCTGGGGCGAACCGCAAAGCGTCATCAGCAGGGTGGATTTGCCGGCGCCGTTGGCACCGATCAGCGTCACGATTTCGCCCTGGCGGACTTCGACGTTGACGCTGTGCAAGGCCTGGATCTTGCCGTAGAAGGTGGAAACGTTTTCGAATTGCAGCATTTACGCTTCCCCCAGGTAGGCTTTGATCACTTCAGGATTGTCGCGGATCTGTTCCGGCGAGCCGTTGGCCAGGGGGGTGCCCTGGTTGATCACGACGATGTGGTCGGAAATGCTCATGACCAGCTTCATGTCGTGCTCGATCAGCAGCACAGTGACGTTGTGCTCCTCGCGCAGCACGCCGATCAGCGCTTTCAGGTCTTCGGTTTCCTTGGGGTTCAGGCCGGCGGCCGGTTCGTCGAGCATGAGGATCCGCGGACGGGTCATCATGCAGCGGGCGATTTCCAGGCGTCGTTGCTGACCGTAGGCCAGGGTCCCGGCGGTACGGTTGGCAAACTCCTTGAGGTTGACCTTGTCCAGCCAGTACTCGGCGTACTCCATGGCCTCGCGTTCGCTTTTGCGGAACGCCGGGGTCTTGAACAGGCCGGCAAAGAAGTTGGTGTTCAGGTGACGGTGCTGGGCGATCAGCAGGTTTTCGACCGCCGTCATGTCCTTGAACAGCCGCACGTTCTGGAAGGTGCGCACCACACCCTTGCGGGCGATCTGGTGGCCGGGCAGGCCCTGGATCGGCTCGCCGTCCAGCACGATGGTGCCGCCGGTGGGCTGGTAGAAGCCGGTCAGGCAGTTGAACACGGTGGTCTTGCCCGCGCCGTTCGGCCCGATCAGCGCAACCACCTGTTTTTCTTTCACGGTCAGGGCCACGCCGTTGACCGCCAGCAAGCCGCCGAAGCGCATGCTCAAGTTTTCGACTTTGAGGATCTCGCGGCTCATTTGCGCAGCTCCATGTGGGGGCGTTGCATAGGCAGCAGACCTTGAGGACGCCAGATCATCATCAGCACCATCAAGGCGCCGAACATCAACATGCGGTATTCGCTGAATTCACGCATCATTTCAGGCAGCAGGATCATCACGATGGCCGCCAGGATCACGCCCAACTGCGAGCCCATCCCGCCCAGCACCACGATGGCGAGGATGATCGCCGACTCGATGAAGGTAAAGGATTCCGGCGTCACCAGGCCCTGGCGGGCGGCGAAGAAGCTGCCGGCAAAACCGGCGAACGCAGCACCGAGGGTGAAGGCCGACAGCTTGATGATCGTCGGGTTGAGTCCCAGGGCGCGGCAGGCGATTTCGTCTTCACGCAATGCCTCCCAGGCGCGACCGATCGGCATGCGCAGCAGGCGGTTGATGACGAACAGCGCGGCCAGGGCCAGCAACAGGGCAACCAGGTAGAGGAAGATCACCTTGTTGATCGAGTTGTATTCCAGGCCGAAGTACTCGTGGAAGGTCTGCAGGCCTTCGGCGGCCTTACGTTCGAAGGTCAGGCCGAAGAACGTCGGTTTCTCGATGTTGCTGATGCCGTTCGGGCCACCGGTGATGTCGGTCAGGTTGCGCAGGAACAGACGGATGATCTCGCCAAAACCCAGGGTTACGATGGCCAGGTAGTCACCGCGCAAGCGCAGGACCGGGAACCCCAGCAGGAAACCGAAGGTGGCGGCCATCATCCCGGCGATCGGCAGGCAGATCCAGAAGCTCAGGCCGAAGTAGTGGGACAGCAGCGCATAGCTGTAGGCACCGACGGCGTAGAAGCCGACATAACCCAGGTCCAGCAGGCCGGCCAGGCCTACCACGATGTTCAGGCCAAGGCCGAGCATCACGTAGATCAGGATCAGCGTGGCGATGTCCACCGCGCCGCGGGAGCCGAAGAACGGCCAGACCAGTGCCACGACGATCAGGCCCAGCACGATCCAGCGCTGGGTCGATGGCAGGGTAAGGAAGTTGCTGGCCTTGGCCGGGATCACCGGCAGGCCGGGCGACGACTTCCACATGGCGCTGATCTGCGTGCTGAACAGCACCCGCAGGAACATCAGCAGCGAACACACGGCGATGGTTGCCAGGATGGCCGGGCTGGTGCCATGCACTTCCAGGTCGATGCCGACGATGGTCAGTTTAAGACCCAGTACCGGGTAGGCCACGGCCCAGACCAGCAGGGCGCTGAAGAGCGCCGATTTGAGATGCCTAGTCATACTTTCTCAACCTCCGGGCGGCCCAGGATGCCGGTCGGCCGGAATAACAGAACCAGAACCAACAAGCCGAATGCCACGACGTCCTTGTACTGGTCGCCGAAGATGTCGGCGCCAAAGGCTTCCGCCACGCCCAGCACCAGCCCGCCGAGCATCGCGCCGGGAATGCTGCCGATGCCGCCCAGTACTGCGGCGGTGAAGGCTTTCAGGCCGACGAGAAAACCGGCGTTGGGGTTGATCACGCCGTATTGCATGCTCAACAGCACCGCGGCGATGGCCGCCAGGGCCGCACCGATGACGAAGGTCAGGGCGATGATGTTGTTGGTGTTGATGCCCAGCAGGTTGGCCATCTTGATGTCCTCGGCACAGGCGCGGCAGGCGCGGCCCAGGCGGGAACGGGAGATGAACAGCGTCAGGCCGAGCATGGCGACCAGGGTCACCACGAACACCACGATTTGCATGTAGGAAATCAGCACTTCATGTGCCCCGCCTGGCCCGATGGCAAAGTTGCCCGGAATCAGGTTGGGTATGGATTTGTCCTTGGAGTCTTGCGAAAGCAGTACCGTGTTCTGCAGGAAGATCGACATGCCGATGGCGGAAATCAGCGGGATCAGACGGTTGCTGCCGCGCAGGGGGCGGTAGGCGATCCGTTCGATGCTGTAGCCATAGGAGCTGGTGACGACGATGCTCGCGATGAAAGCCGCGGTCATCAACAGCGGGACACTGTCGAGTCCCATCATGCTCAGCCCGGCGATGGCGATGAACGCCACGTAGGAGCCGATCATGTACACCTCGCCGTGGGCGAAGTTGATCATTCCAATGATGCCGTAAACCATCGTATAGCCGATGGCGATCAGGGCATACGTGCTGCCAACGGTCAGGCCGTTAACCAGCTGCTGGAAGAAGTGATAGATGTCAGGCATTACAGCGCTCCTAAAAACCTGATACGCATTTCACTGGTGGAGTCATTTTCCCGCCCGGGTCCCGTGGATCTGCATCCACTTCGAACACGAGGTTTGCCAGCGAACCGCTGATGACGGTTTTGAGATTTTCAGGTGGGGAGACTGGCGGATCACGCCAGCGCGGCCCAATACATTTAAAACAAAGCCCACGGCACGCCGTGGGCTTTATTGGCAGTCAGTCAGGCCAGGCCTTACTGAGGCGAAGCTTCGGTTTTAGGTTTGCCGAAGTGCCACTCGTAGACCACGAACTTGAAGTCCTTCAGGTCGCCCTTCGCGTCGAAGCTCAGGTCACCGGTTGGGGTCTTGAAGGTGCCGGCGTGGATGGCTTCAGCCACTTTGGCCGCGTCTTCGCTCTTGGCTGCGGTGATGGCCTGGGCAATCACCTGGACAGCGGAGTAGGACGGGAACACGAACGGACCGCTTGGGTCTTCTTTCTTGGCCTTGAACGCGTCAGCCAGGGCGACGTTGGCCGGATCCTGGTCGAAGGATTTCGGCAGGGTCACCAGCAGGCCTTCGGAAGCGTCCTTGGCGATTTGCGAGATGGAGTCGTTACCCACGCCTTCCGGACCCATGAACTTGGCCTTCAGGCCTTTTTCCTGGGATTGACGCAGGATCAGGCCCAGCTCCGGGTGGTAGCCGCCGTAGTAGACGAAGTCGACGTTGGCTTGCTTGAGCTTGGCGATCATCGAGGAGAAGTCTTTGTCGCCGGCGTTCACGCCTTCGAAGACGGCAACCTTGACGCCTTTGCCTTCGAGGGTTTTCTTCACGGCGCTGGCGATGCCTTCACCGTACTGCTGCTTGTCGTGCAGGACCGCAACGATCTTCGGCTTGACGTGGTCGGCGATGTAGTTGCCGGCCGCAGGGCCTTGGGCGCTGTCCAGGCCGATGGTGCGGAAGATCATCTTGTAGCCGCGAGCGGTGATGTCCGGGCTGGTAGCGGCCGGGGTGATCATGACCACGCCTTCGTCTTCATAGATGTCCGAAGCCGGCTGGGTGGAGCTGGAGCACAGGTGGCCGACCACGAACTTGACGCCATCGTTGACGACTTTGTTTGCGACCGCTACCGCTTGTTTTGGATCGCAGGCGTCATCGTATTCAACGGCGACGAGTTGCTTGCCGTTGACGCCACCCTTGGCGTTGATCTGTTCGATGGCCATTTTGGAGCCACTGAACTGCATGTCGCCGTATTGGGCTACAGGGCCGGTTTTTGGGCCGGCGATGCCGATCTTGATGGTGTCGGCGGCGAACGAATGGCTGGCAACCCCGGCCAGAACCATAGCGGCAAACAGTTTGGAAATCTGCTTAGTAGCCTTAGTCATAGTGCTCCACTCATGCTGTTGTAGTTTTTATAGTCCTGGCGCCGTAGCAGCAGAACCGGGTCAGATATCTTGGATACCCTCGCGGAAAATGCCCCCGGCAACTGTACCGGTACAGTGTAGAGCGCCGATTGTTGGCAAGGGAAGCTGGCGCTTGGGGGCAAAACCTGAGGGTGTCGCTTAATTGAAAGAAAAAGACAGAATTGCGGCGGGGGTTGTCCGGTCATATCGGCAATCCTTGGCTTTCCTGCGCTTTTCAATCGGTACTGCAATTGCTACCGGGTTTTTCTGCCAGACCACCGACGTTATCATTCGCGCCGATTTCTTTTCCGGACAGGTCCCATGAATCAAGAACCTAGCACCCTCTATGCCAAACTGCTTGGTGAAACCGCATCCATCACCTGGAAAGAGCTGGAGCCGTTCTTTGCCAGGGGTGCCCTATTGTGGGTCGATCCGGCACTGGATTTGATCGCCGCCGCCGAAGCCGTCGCCCAGGACGAAGGCGACAAAGTCGCCGCCTGGCTGGCCGCCGACCAGCTCGCCAAGCTGTCTGAAACGCGGGCGCTGGATTTTCTGGAGCGTGATCCGCAGCTTTGGGCGGTGGTGGTTTCGCCCTGGATTATGATCCAGGAAAGGGCGTCGAACTGATCGATGCACCAAGTTGGTTCGCGTTCGGGTGGGCAAGAAAGTGTGTAGGTGAGTAGCGTGATGGCGTCCTGCCGTGGCGAAACGCCACAGGGGAGGGTGACGTATACGTAACGGGAACAGTTTATGGAGCAGCCTTTGGGCTGCTCAATTGTTTCTGGATGTTGTTCAGGTGCAGGATTCAGGGCCGCTATCGCGAGCAAGCTCGCTCCCACAGTGGGTCTGTGTACACAAAACCCTGTGGGAGCGAGCTTGCTCGCGAAAGGGGCAACACGCTGCTGCGCCAGCCTCAGTAACTCTTGCCAGTATGGTTATTAAGGGAAATAACCTTGGTCTTGCCAATGCGGTGACGGTAGATCTCGCGCAGGTACTTGATGGATTTCTTCACGCAGTCGCGGGACAGGCGGATGTCGTTGATCGAGACGAACTTGTCCTTGTCGTTGATCAGCTCGCGGTATTTCTTCTCGTACATCGGCTTGATCGCGTACCAGTTGGTGTCGAGGATCTTCGCCGGGTTTTCGAATTCGTTGAGCAGATCGTCGATGCGTTCTTCGTCGAAGTCTTCATTGATGATGAAGTCCAGGATCGAGTTGTCCAGGGTGTCGTCGAAGCGGTACGGGGTGCGGGCGAAGCAGCGTTTGATGAAGGCCACGATCAGGGTCAGGAAATCGTCCGACAGGCACGGGCTCTTGGCGATCAGGGTGGTGAGCGACAGGTTGGCCGACGCACCGATCACCAACGCGTAACGCTTGAGGGTGGTGTTGGGGAACAGGCTGTTGAGGTGGGTCTTGAGCCGGTTCAGGTCCATGTAGGACAGCTTGTAGTCCTTGGGCAGGGAGACGATGGACACCACCGACGAACAATTCTTGAAGAAGTGCAGGTCATGCAGGGCGGCTGCGTCGTAGCCGGAATTCTTGTACTGCTCCAGCGACGCCCGGTAGCGCTTGGATTCGATCGGCAACAGGCTGATGCCTTCGATGGCCTGGGTGACTTTGTTGAAGTGCGGCAGGTCGATGGAGCGGAAGAACAGGTCGTCGATGTTCAGGCGCGGCGGCTCTTTCTCGAACACCTTGAACTTGTCGCCGCTTGGCGCCGGGGTTTCCGGAACGACGGACTCGGCGTAGGCAATCGCCACCGGGCCGGCCAGGCTCATGAACAGGTCGTTGGCGTCCAGGCGAATGGTTTCGCCAATGTCGATGCCGGCACGGCGGAAGTAGTTCTGGTCGTAGTCGGTGGTAACCGCCTGGGCCGTCAGGATGTTGAAGATCTGCTGGGAGATGTACTGGTTGGCGTGCTTCTCCATGGCATTGACATCAATGTTCTGGATGTTGCCGTCATCGCTTTCTTCGGCGTAGCGCATGATGTCGTTGGAGATCAGCATCATCGCGTTCCAGGGGCGGATACGGCCCATCACGCTGGCTTCGCTGCTGTCTTCGTTGGCGAAGTTGTACGAGAAATCCCATTCTTCCGACAGGTACTTGCACAGCAGGCGTCCGGCGTTGATGTGCAAGGCCTCGGACATTTCACTGCGGTGGTCGGAAATGTTCGGCAATACGCAGATGCCGCTGGTGAAAATCGGTTCGAAGACGAAGGAGTGACCGCTCTTGCTGTCGTGTTCGTCCATCGGCTTGGTGTCGAACGTCTTGTTCATGTACGAGTATTGCTGGGCCAGGCCGAACTCCGAGGCCATGCCCGAACCGGTACCGCCGCCGGCACTGAAGATCGAGAAGTACAGGCGCGACTGGTTGGCCTTGATGCCGCAGCTGTCGATCAGGTACGAGTGGATCATTTTCCAGTCGGGGCTGGAGAAGCGCTGGGTGTCCTTGTTCAGGATGATCTTGGCCAGGTACTGGCCCAGGATCGGCGCGTTACCGGCGCCACCGGCGTGGACTTCCGACAAGTCCATGATCTTCATTTTGCTGTAGTCGCGCAAAAAGCCGCTTTTCTCGCCCTTGCGCGAGAAACGGATGCGCCCGGCGATGTCCTTGTCCAGGTCGCCGAGCATCACCAGCGGTTCCACCAGGAACACCGGTTTGCTGGCCTTGCTGTTGCCCAGGCGCAGGTTGTTGCGGATCCACTGCGCGGGGCTGTAGCCCTTGTCGCTGTAAGCCTTGTCTTCGGCGTTGAATTCGTTGAGGTAGAACTTGCGGGCGTTGTACACCAGCTCCGCCACGTCCAGGGCGATGTTGGAACCGCAGCGCCCCAGGCCGATCAGGCATACCGACGGGAATTCCTGTTGGGCGCGGTCGTTCTCGTCTTCTACCAGATGGGGCGGTCGCGGGAACACCGCGTCGCGCAGGCCATCGAGGTTGTCGAGGATCCGGTCGGTGTTGGTTTCGGTGAAATACAGATACTGCTGAGTCGACAGGGGACGCGAGCTCGAGCTGCTCGATGGTTTCGAGGCTTCAGGGCCGTTGGCGGCCGGGCTCAGGGTCAGATCGGATACCGCAGTGGCTGTTTTTTTGGAAGTCATTGTGCGCCATGTGCCTGAACTGGTTGGCTCGACGAGCGCTGTCATCGAACCATCGCGGATGGGAGCTCGCGTCCTGGATGGCGCGAAGGTCGGCCCGAGCGTCCAAGGCTATGGCCTGGGCGCCGCTCGAGAGATTCTTTCCTGATAGGTTGAATCGGCCACCGGGAGACGATCTTTAATCAAGAATGGGCGAAATGATGGCAATTGTTACAGGAAATTGACCGTTATCAAGAAACGCGCCGCTCGCCATGGATGGGTATCAGCCTTGCGAATGATTGGAGACAGCCCGCGCGCCGCTGTCTAGATTGCAGATTCCGCTAATGCTCCATAACAATAAAAGAGACGGACCCATGCAGAACTCGACCCAAGCGGCGAATGCCTGGCGCATTCTGTTCCTGTTGTTCCTGGCCAACCTGTTCAACTTCTTCGACCGCACCATCCCGGCGATCATCATCGAGCCGATTCGCATGGAGTGGAGCCTCAGCGATTTCCAGATCGGCATCATCGGCACCGCTTTCACTATCGTCTACGCCATTGCCGGGTTGCCATTGGGACGCATGGCCGATACCGGTTCGCGCAGCAAGTTGATGGGCTGGGGCCTGGCGACCTGGAGCGCGCTGACGGCGGTCAACGGCCTGGTGGGCAGTTTCTGGGCGTTCCTGCTGGTGCGCATGGGCGTCGGGATCGGCGAGGCCAGCTACGCGCCGGCTGCCAACTCACTGATTGGCGATCTGTTCCCGGCCCATCGCCGGGCGCGGGCCATGGGCATCTTCATGCTGGGCCTGCCGATTGGCTTGTTGCTGGCGTTCTTCACCATCGGCGCGATGGTCAAGGCCTTCGACAGCTGGCGCGCGCCGTTCTTTATCGCGGCGGTGCCAGGCTTGGTGCTGGCGCTATTCATGTTCTTCATCAAGGAACCCAAGCGCGGCGCGGCGGAAACCGTGCAGGTGTCCCAGGAAAAGGTCGACCGACCGATCCGTCGAGTATTGGCGATTCCCACTTTCCTGTGGCTGGTGCTGGCCGGGTTGTGCTTCAACTTCGCCACCTATGCCTGCAACTCCTTCCTGGTGCCGATGCTGCAACGCTATTTCCTGATGCCGTTGCACGAGGCGGCGGTGGCCACCGGGATCATGGTGGGCGTGACCGGGTTATTCGGCTTGACCCTCGGCGGTTGGATCGCCGACAAGATTCACCAGCGCGTGCCCAGCGGTCGCTTGCTGTTCGCCGCGTTCAGCCTGGTGATCTCGACGCTCACCACCGCCTGGGCATTGCACGCCGGGCGAATTGAAATCGGCGTGTTCGTCGCGGTGTTCAGTGTCGGCTGGTTGTTCGCCTATACCTTTTATACCTGCGTGTACACGGCGATCCAGGACGTGGTCGAGCCGCGCCTGCGGGCTACGGCGATGGCGCTGTTCTTCGCCGGCCTGTACTTGCTCGGTGGCGGCCTGGGGCCGGTGGTGGTGGGCGGCTTGTCCGACTACTTCGCCCGCACGGCCATGGCCGCAGCCGGAGTCGACCAGATGACCGAAGCGTTCAAGGCCATCGGCCTGCATGACGCGATGTACCTGATCCCGGTGGCGCTGTTCCTGACCATGGTGTTCCTGTTTTTGGCGTCACGTTGTTTTGTGCGCGATGCCAAGCGCATGAAGGACGGGATGAGCGCGGTGGTGCTGCCCGAAGGTGTCGTGGCGACGGCCTAAAGAAATTTTGTGGCAATGATGCTTTTGTGGCGAGGGAGCAAGCTCCCTCGCCACAAAGGCCGTGTGTTACAGGTTATCCAGCCTTGTCATCTCGCCCACGCAACAGGCGATTGGGCATCGCCACCGCGGCCGCCAGTCCCAACAACGACACTGCTGCGCTGATCATCAGCAAATGCCGGAACGTCGCCTGCAGTTCCTGGCGCAAGGCGTTCTGCGCCTCGCCCGGGGCGGCGTTCAGGCCGTCCAGCAAGACGCTGCCGGAATGCCCTTCACCGATCAGTGACGAGCTGGCGAGCTGGGCGAAGCTTGAATCTTGCAGCAAGGCCAGCAGCAACGCTGACATCAGTGCCACGCCCACCGCGCCGCCAAGGGAGCGGAACAGGTTGGTGGTGCTGGTGGCGACGCCGATGTCCTGTTGGTGTACGGCGTTCTGCGCACCCACCAGCGAAGTGGGAAACTGCATGCCGGAGGCGATGCCGCTGAGCAGCATGAACAGGCTGCTCAGCCAGAGCGCGGCGGGCGGGGTGAAAGCCATGCCGAGGATAGCGAACGGGAAGAGCAGGGCGCCGCTCAGGATCATCGGCTTGTAGCGCCCCGTGACCGAGGTCCGGCGTCCGGCGAAATACGCGCCGATCGGCAGCCCTATCGCCAGCGGCAACAAGTGCAACGCCGCACTGTCGGCACCGGCGCCGGTCACGCTCTGGAAGCGCAACGGCACCAGCACTGTCAGGGAAATCGCCTGGAAGCTGGTGAAGAACACCGTGCACCAACACAGCACCGCATCGCGGTTGGCGAACAGGTGCATCGGCAACAACGGCTCCCGCGCCCGGCGCTCGTGCCAGGCGAACACCCCCAGCGCTGCTCCTGCGCAACCCAGCAACCCCAGCACTTCACGGCTGTGCCAGGCATGACCCTGGCCGACCTGGGTGATCCCCAGCAGCAGCGCCGTCAGGCCGATGATCAGCAACACGGTGCCCAGGTAATCGATGATCGGCGTGCGTTGCGGCACCGGCAGCCCGACCAGGCTGCGTCGGGCGACCCACCAGGCCACCAGGCCCAGTGGCAGGTTGATCCAGAACACCCAGCGCCACGACAGGTACTCGGTCATGTAGCCGCCGAGCACCGGTCCCGCCACGCTGGCCACCGCGTACATGCTGCTGAAATAACCCTGGTAGCGACCGCGTTCGCGGGGCGCGATGATGTCGCCGATGATCGCCTGGCTCACCGAAATCATCCCGCCGGCGCCGATGCCCTGGAAAATCCGCGCCAGCACCAGTTGCTCCATGTTTTGGGCCAGGCCGCAGAACAGCGAGGCCAGGGTGAACAGGCCCATGCCGAACAGCATCAGCGGCCGGCGACCGTAGAGGTCACCAAGCTTGCCGTAGATCGGCACCGCCACGGTCATGGCGACCATGTAGCCGGCAATCACCCAGGCCAGCAGGCTGACGTCGGCGAATTGTGCGGAAATGGCCGGTATCGAGACGGCGACGATGGTCTGGTCCAGCGCACCCAGGAAAATCGCCAGCATCAGGGCTGCCAGCACGCTACGGATGGCCGGTTTTGGGGCGTGGAGCGTATTGAACTGAGTCAAGGCAGAACCTGCGGGCATCGCGCCGGAGAGGCAAAATGGACGAAACCCGCAGTTTAAGTCGATAGGCGACTATTCGATAGCCTCGTAAGGAAGTCCGACGTAATTTTCCGCGATGGTCTTGCGACCGGCCTCGGAGTCGACGAAATATTCCAGCTCGGCTTCGCTGATACGCTGGTTGAAGGCGTCGTCGTCGAAGCGGTGCAGCATCGAGGTCATCCACCAGGAGAACCGTTCGGCTTTCCAGACGCGCCGCAGGCAGATGGCCGAATACTTCTCCAGCAGATCCACACGGCCGTCGCGATAGACCTTGAGCAGGATGTTGAACAGCGTGCTGACATCGCTGGCCGCCAGGTTCAGCCCCTTGGCGCCGGTGGGCGGGACGATGTGGGCCGCATCGCCCACCAGGAACATCCGCCCGTACTGCATCGGCTCGACCACGAAGCTGCGCAGCGGGGCGATGCTTTTCTCGATGGACGGGCCGGTCACCAGGGCTGCGGCCAGGTCGGCGGGCAGGCGGTTTTTCAGTTCATCCCAGAAGCGCTCGTCCGGCCAGTCGGCCACTTGTTCCTCGGCGGGCACTTGCAGGTAATAACGGGTGCGGGTCTTGGAGCGCATGCTGCACAAGGCAAAACCGCGTGCATGGCGAGCGTAGACCAGTTCTTCGTGGACCGGCGGGGTGTCGGCCAGCACGCCGAGCCAGCCAAACGGGTAGACGCGTTCGAAGACCTTGAGTTTTTCCGCAGGAATGGACTGTCGCGCCACGCCGTGGAAACCGTCGCAACCGGCAATGTAGTCGCAGTCCAGGCGCCAGGTTTCCCCTTCATGCTCGAAGGTCACGAAAGGGGTTTCGGTTTGCATGTCGTGGGGTTGGGCGTTGCTGGCCAGGTACAGGGTCCGGGCGCCGGCGGCTTCGCGGGCGGCCATCAAGTCACGGGTCACTTCGGTCTGGCCGTAGACCATGACATTTTTACCACCGGTCAGGCCCTTGAGGTCGATGTGCACCCGTCGATCGTTGAGCACCAGTTCAAAACCATCATGGGGCAGGCCTTCGGCGTCCATGCGCCGGCCAACGCCGGCCTGACGCAGCAGTTCGACCATGCCTTGCTCCAGCACACCGGCGCGGATGCGGCTCAGGACGTATTCCGGGGTCTGGCGTTCGAGGATGACAGTGTCGATCCCGGCGTTGTGCAGTAACTGGCCGAGCAGCAGGCCAGAGGGGCCGGCACCGATAATAGCGACTTGGGTCTTGAGGGTTTTCATTGTTGTTATGACTCGCACGAAGCACGCGACCAGGGTCGGTGTTGATTATTAGAAATCGAGTGCCTACATTTTTCGCTTGCGGAGCTGTCAGTTGAAGGGGAAAACTGAGCCGATACCTGTTCTTTTCGCCAATTGGTGCGATTATCGCCCGCAACCCCAGGCCCGGATCCACGTTATGAAAAAACCTGACCTGCCTCCGATCCCGGTGTTCAAGCTCTATGGCGAGAGCCAGGAATGGCCGACGCCGGACTTGTTGCACTGCGAGACCATCTCCAAGCGCAGCCGCGAGCATCAATGGGAAATCAAGCCTCATCGGCATGCTGATCTGTGCCAGTTGTTGTTTGTCTTCAAGGGCCAGGCGGAACTGGAAATCGAGGGCCGGCACACGCTGCTCACCGAGCCGGCCGTGCAGATCCTGCCGCCGCTGTCGGTCCATGGCTTTCGTTTTTCCGAGGATGTGGAAGGTTACGTGGTGACCCTGGCGGCGCCGCTGGTCACGCACCTGCAAGCGCAACTGGGGCATTCGGTCAACGTCCTGGCCCAGGCCGAAAGCTACCCCGCCCTTGAGAATGCCGAGTACCTCAACAGCCTGTTCAGCGCCTTGCAGAATGAGTACGTGGGGCATCAACCGGCGCGGGAAATGCTGATGCACGCGCTGGTCAGCGTGATCATGGTCTGGGTCAGCCGCCAGGTGATGCAGCGACACACCCAGGCCCAGCGCCCGCAACGGGCCCGGGAATACCTCAACGGCTTCATTCAGTTGGTGGAAGAAACCTATCGCGAGCACGTCAAGGTCGAAGACCTGGCCCACCGCCTGGGCATTTCCGTGTCGCACCTCAACGGCACCTGCCGGGAGCTGGCGGGGCAACCGGCGTTGCAGATCATGCATGAGCGCCAGTTGCTGGAAGCCAAGCGCCTGCTGACCTACACCGGCATGACCATCTACGAGATTTCCGAAATGCTCGGGTTTTCCGACCCGACCAACTTCACCCGGCTGTTCCGCCGGCGCGTGGGCATCTCGCCCAAGGCGTTCCGGGACCGGCTCAAGACCGATCAACAGGACGACTGACCACGCCTCAGCGCAGGGCGTTCAGGGTTGCGCTGTGGGGGATGCACCGTTCGAAGTTGCAACTGGCGTATTCACGGGGCAGTTGCCTGGCCTGCTCGACCCGGTAGGCCGCAGTGCCGTATAGCGCGAGCGTCGCGGCGCAGGTGACAAAAATGGCGAGGCGTCTTCTTGTTTTAATGTTCATGGCGGTGACCTCTGAACGAATACCCGGGGGTACTACTTTCAGAATAGGTCAGCCGTGGCGAGTTGCCAGCCGGGCAGGCTTTGTGTGTAACCCGATATTCAGAACACTGATATTCCCCAGTAGGACCCAGCCTCCCAAGGGCTGAAGCCCTGCTTCATTGTGGCGAGGGAGCTTGCTCCCGCTGGGCTGCGCAGCGGCCCAAAAATGTTGCGGTCGCTGCGCAACCGAGCGGGAGCAAGCTCCCTCGCCACAGGTTCGCTGTATGTCAGGAACTGGCAGTGTTTCCCAGTCAGTTACGCCAGGTGTTCTGGCTTCATCGGGTCGCCCGGCTTGACGTCCAGTTGCTTGCGCACGTCTTCGAACATTTCGTCGTAGTACTTGTGCATCGAGCCGATGCTGGCGGTCTTGGGCAAGCCATACTTCTGGGCGATGCGCGTGGCGTGGCGGGCGAAATCGAAGGCCTGGTCCTTGGCCAGGAAGAATGTCTCGTCCAGTGACTTGTCTTCGACGCTGCCATGCACCCGGAACGACATGCCCGTGCCTTCCTTGCCGTCCTGGTCGACCTTGTAGTCGATGCACAGGTTGTAGCTGAAATCGTCCTTGTTCAGCGCATGGCGCTCCATGTGCAGGTGTCCGGGTTCGAACATGGCCATAAGCAACTCTCCTTCGAAGGCATGGGGAGTAGGGCAGACCCTGGATCCGCCCCGCAAGTTTCCTGTTATCGATAAGTGATGCCAGGTGTCGCTGTGCTGATGCGCGTACCGGCAGTGCCCTGGACGATAGCATCGATGTCCGACAGCGACCCGATCACCGCGACCTTGCCAGTGTTGCGCGCGAATTCGCAGGCCGCCTGCACCTTCGGCCCCATGGAGCCGGCGGCGAAGCCGAGCTTTTCCATGTCGTCGGGGTGGGCCTGGGCAATGGCTTTCTGAGTCGGCTTGCCGAAGTCGATGAACGCGGCGTTGACGTCGGTGGCGATCACCAGCAGATCGCTTTCCAGCTGTTCGGCCAGCAGCGCCGAGCACAGGTCCTTGTCGATTACTGCTTCCACGCCTTGCAGCTTGCCGTCGGCGTCGTACATCGTCGGGATGCCGCCACCGCCGGCACAGATCACGATGCTGCCCTTTTCCAGCAGCCATTTGATCGGGCGGATTTCAAAGATGCGCTTGGGCCTGGGGCTTGCGACCACGCGACGGAACTTGTCGCCGTCGGGGGCGATGGCCCAGCCTTTTTCGGCAGCCAGTTTTTGCGCCTCTTCCTGGCTGTAGACCGGGCCGATGGGCTTGGTGGGTTTTTGGAAGGCCGGGTCGTTGCCGTCCACTTCAACCTGGGTCAGCAGCGTGGCGAAGGGGACTTCGAAGTCCAGCAGATTGCCCAGTTCCTGTTCGATGATGTAGCCGATCATGCCTTCGGTTTCGGCGCCGAGCACGTCCAGCGGATACGGCGCGACCGAGGTGTAGGCCGCCGCCTGCAACGACAGCAGGCCGACCTGCGGGCCGTTGCCGTGGGCGATGACCAGTTGGTTGCCAGGGTGGATTTTCGCGATCTGTTCGGTCGCGGTGCGGATGTTGATGCGTTGATTGTCTGCGGTCATGGGTTCACCCCGACGCAGGAGGGCGTTACCGCCCAGGGCAACGACGATACGCATGGTGCTGTCCTTTCAAAAATGGAACGAACAATGCTGTTCCCTTGTGGAAGCAAGGCTGTGGGAGCAAGACCTGTGAGAGCTGACCTGTGGGAGCAAGGCTTGCCCGCGATGGCATCGCCTCGATCCATCAGCTACACCGAGGTGCCTGCATCGCGGGCAAGCCTTGCTCCCACAGTTCTGCTCCGAGGTCCTAGATATCCGCCAACGCCGACACCAGGATCGCCTTGATGGTGTGCATGCGGTTTTCCGCTTGCTCGAAGGCGATGTTGGCCGGCGATTCGAACACGTCCTCGGTCACTTCCACGCCATTGGCCAGGTTCGGATAACGGGCGGCGATGTCCTTGCCGACCTTGGTTTCGCTGTTATGGAACGCCGGCAGGCAGTGCATGAACTTCACCCGCGGGTTGCCCGAGGCTTTCATCATTTGCGCATTGACCTGGTAGGGCAGCAATTGCTCGATGCGCTCATCCCAGGCTTCCACTGGCTCGCCCATGGACACCCAGATGTCGGTGTGGATGAAGTCCACGCCCTTGACGGCTTCCTTAGGGTCTTCGGTGATGGTGAGGCGTGCGCCACTTTCGGCGGCGAAGGCCTGGCACTGGTCGATGAAGTCCTGATGCGGCCACAAGGCTTTCGGCGCGCCGATGCGCACGTCCATGCCCAGTTTGGCGCCGATCATCAACAGCGAATTGCCCATGTTGTAGCGGGCATCGCCCAGGTAGGCATAGCTGATGTCATGCAGCGGCTTGTCGCTGTGTTCGCGCATGGTCAGGGTGTCGGCGATCATTTGGGTGGGGTGGAATTCGGCGGTCAGGCCGTTGAACACCGGCACCCCGGCGAACTTGGCCAGTTCCTCGACGATCTCCTGTTCGAAGCCTCGGTATTCGATGGCGTCGAACATCCGCCCCAGGACCCGGGCGGTGTCTTTCATGCTTTCCTTGTGCCCGATCTGCGACGACACCGGGTCGATGTAGGTGACGTGGGCGCCCTGGTCATGGGCCGCGACTTCGAAGGCGCAGCGGGTGCGGGTCGAGGTCTTCTCGAAGATCAGCGCGATGTTCTTGCCCTTGAGGTGCTGCTGTTCGGTGCCGGTGTACTTGGCACGCTTGAGGTCGCGGGACAGGTCCAGCAAAAAGTGCAGCTCGCGGTTGGTGTGGTGCATCAGACTCAGCAGGCTGCGGTTGCGCATGTTGAACGCCATGATGTGGATCTCCTCAGGTGTAGGTTATCCCCGGGGCCGGTCTCTGCCGTGGGATGCAGAGCGGTGCCGGCCCAGGCTCAAAGGTTAGTAATCGATCGGGTCACGGATGATCGGGCAGGTCATGCAGTGACCACCGCCACGGCCCCGGCCCAGTTCGCTGGCACTGATGGTGATGACTTCCACACCGGCCTTGCGCAGCAGGGTGTTGGTGTAGGTGTTGCGGTCGTAGCCGATCACCACGCCCGGCTCCACGGCCACCACGTTGTTACCGTCGTCCCATTGTTCGCGTTCGGCGGCGAAGCTGTTGCCGCCGGTTTCCACCACCCGCAGTGCCGGCAGCTTGAGGGCCGCGGCCACGGTGTCGAGGAAGCTGCTGTCCTCGCGGCGCACGTCGATGCCGCCGGGTTTGCTCTCGTCAGGGCGCAGGGAGAAGGCGACGATCTGGCTCACCACTTCCGGGAAAATCGTGACCAGGTCGCGGTCGCAGAAGCTGAACACGGTGTCCAGGTGCATGGCCGCGCGGGATTTCGGCAAGCCGGCGACGATCACCCGCTCCACGGCCTTGTTCTTGAACAGGTTCAGCGCCAGTTGGCCGATGGCCTGGCGGGACGAGCGTTCGCCCATGCCGATCAGCACCACGCCGTTGCCAATGGGCATCACGTCACCGCCTTCGAGGGTGGCGCTGCCGTGATCCTGGTCCGGGTCGCCGTACCAGACCTGGAAGTCAGCCTGGGTGAACTCGGGGTGGAATTTGTAGATGGCGCTGGCCAGCAGGGTTTCCTGGCGGCGCGCCGGCCAATACATCGGGTTCAGGGTCACGCCGCCATAGATCCAACAGGTGGTGTCGCGGGTGAACTGGGTGTTGGGCAGCGGCGGCAGGATAAAACTGGAATGCCCGAGGAAGTCGCGGAACATCTGGATGGTCTTGCCACCGAAGCTGTCCGGCAGGTCATCGGCCGAGACGCCGCCGATCAGGAATTCGGCGATATGGCGCGGCTCCAGGCTGCGCAGCCACGAACCGACTTCATTCACCAGGCCCAGGCCCACCGAGTTGGCGGTGATCTTGCGTTGCAGGATCCAGTCCAGGGCTTCGGGGATGGCGACGATGTCGGTCAGCAGGTTGTGCATTTCCAGCACGTCGATGTCGCGCTCGCGCATCTTGGTGACGAAATCGAAATGGTCGCGCTTGGCCTGGTTGACCCAGATCACATCGTCGAACAGCAGCTCGTCGCAGTTGTTCGGGGTCAGCCGCTGGTGGGCCAGGCCTGGGGAACACACCATGACTTTACGTAATTTGCCGGCTTCGGAGTGCACGCCGTATTTCACTTTTTCCGTGGTCATTACAAATCCTCCAGTTAGAACAATCAGCCAACTACAAGGTCAGGAAGCCGTCGTAGAGCCCGTAGGCCGCCACCAGGGCGCCTGCGATCACTGCGGCGAAAATCAGCTTCTCGACAGCGGTGAAAATCGGTTTGCCCAGCTCGCGCTTGGCCTTGGCGAACAGGATCGCGCCGGGGGCATAGAGCAGGGCGGAGAGCAGCAGGTACTTGATCCCGCCGGCATACAGCAGCCACACCGCATAGATCAGGGCGATGGCGCCGATGGCCAGGTCCTTGCGCCGCTCGGCCGCGAAGCCTTCGTAGGTCTCGCCGCGCACCGCCAGCAGCACGGCGTAGGCCGCCGACCACAGGTACGGCACCAGGATCATCGAGGTGGCGAGGTAGATCAGTGACAGGTAGGTGCTGGCCGAGAACAGGGTGATGACCAGAAACACCTGGACCATCGCGTTGGTCAGCCACAGGGCGTTGGCCGGTACGTGGTTGGCATTCTCCCGGCGCAGGAACTCGGGCATGGTGTGGTCTTTGGCGGCGGCGAACATGATCTCGGCGCACAGCAATACCCAGGACAGCAGGGCGCCGAGCAGCGAGATGATCAGGCCGACGCTGATCAGCACCGCGCCCCAGTGCCCCACGACATGCTCCAGCACGGCGGCCATGGACGGGTTCTGCAACTTCGCCAGTTCAGGCTGGGTCATGATGCCCAGGGACAGCACGTTCACCAGCACCAGGAACAGCAGCACGGTGATGAAGCCGATGACGGTGGCCTTGCCCACGTCGGTGCGCTTCTCGGCGCGGGCGGAAAAAATACTTGCGCCCTCGATGCCGATGAACACCCACACGGTGACCAGCATCATGTGCCGCACTTGGGTCATCACGCTGCCCAGGTCCGGATTTTTCAGGCCCCAGATATCAGCGGTGAAAATATCGAGCTTGAACGCGAATACGGCGATCAGCACAAACAATACCAGCGGTACGACCTTGGCGATGGTCGTCACCAGGTTGATGAATGCTGCTTCCTTGATGCCTCGCAATACCAGGAAGTGCACGGCCCACAGCAGCACCGATGAGCCGATCACCGCTGCGACGGTATTACCTTCACCAAACACCGGGAAGAAGTAGCCCAAGGTGCTGAACAACAACACGAAGTAGCCGACGTTGCCCAGCCAGGCGCTGATCCAGTAACCCCACGCGGATGAGAACCCCATGTAGTCGCCGAACCCGGCCTTGGCGTAGGCATACACCCCGCCATCCAGGTCGGGTTTGCGGTTGGCCAGGGTCTGGAACACGAAGGCCAGGGTCAGCATGCCGACGGCGGTGATGGCCCAGCCGATCAGCACGGCACCGACATCGGCACTGGCCGCCATGTTTTGTGGCAAGGAAAAGATTCCCCCGCCGATCATTGAGCCGACCACCATTGCAACCAGCGCACCCAATCGAAGTTTTCCGGGCGTATCAGACATTTGCGAGACTCCAGTGCAGGAGAAGAGAGTCAACAGACTAAGTCGATTCGAAAATTGAATATCTGATCTGGATCAGTGCATGACAACATTCCATTGTTAATGAAGGAGTTAACACCGCCCGTTGGCGTCTTGAAGTTGCTCGAAAGGCCCGTTTCAGGGCCTTTGGCAAAGGGTTTGTGAAGGTTTTCTTGCCGCAGGAATATTCACGCTAGTTGATTGCCACTGAGTCGCAACTATTTTGTAGGCTGCGTTCGTGACAATAATAATGGGGTGTCATGGTCTTTTTAATTAGGGCCTTGGAGAATGGCCGAGTCATAAGCCTTTGGACTTTGTGGAGATGACGTTATTCAAAAACGTTATGTCGCTTTATTTACTTAATTTAATAGTGAGAAAAAATGCCGCAGCCGATTGAAAAGTTGCCACTGGGCGCACTGATCGCACTGGTGGTGGGGTCAATGATCGGCGGCGGGATCTTTTCCCTGCCGCAAAACATGGCGGCTCGGGCCGATGTCGGTGCGGTGCTGATCGGCTGGTCGATTACCGCCGTCGGCATGCTGACCCTGGCCTTCGTGTTCCAGACCCTGGCCAATCGCAAGCCGGAATTGGACTCGGGCGTGTACGCCTATGCCAAGGCCGGGTTCGGCGACTACATCGGCTTCTCGTCTGCCTGGGGCTACTGGATCAGCGCCTGGATGGGCAATGTCGGTTACTTCGTGCTGCTGTTCAGTACCTTGGGCTACTTCTTCCCGGCGTTCGGCCAAGGCAATACGCCGGTGGCCATCGGCTGTGCGTCGTTGTTGCTGTGGGCGGTGCATTTCCTGGTGTTGCGCGGGATCAAGGAAGCGGCGTTCATCAACCTGGTGACCACCGTGGCCAAGGTCGTGCCGCTGTTGATGTTCGTGGTCATGGCCGCCGTGGCCTTCAAGGCCGAGGTTTTCACCCGCGATATCTGGGGCGCGATGAGTCCGGACCTGGGCAGTGTGATGGACCAGGTGCGGCACATGATGCTGGTGACGGTGTTCGTGTTCATCGGCATCGAAGGCGCCAGCGTCTATTCGGCACGGGCAGAACGACGTGCGGACGTAGGGCGTGCGACGGTGATCGGGTTCCTCGGGGTATTGGCGCTGCTGGTGCTGGTGAATGTGTTGTCCCTGGGGGTCATGAGCCAGCCGGAACTGGCGCAGTTGCAGAACCCGTCCCTGGCCGGCGTCCTGGAGCACATTGTCGGGCCTTGGGGCGCGTTGCTGATCAGCCTGGGGCTGGCGGTTTCACTGTTGGGAGCCTTGCTGTCCTGGGCGCTGTTGTGCGCTGAAATCCTCTACGCCACCGCCCGGGACAAGACCATGCCGGCGTTCCTGACCAAGGAAAATACCAATCATGCGCCGGTCAACGCGCTGTGGCTGACCAATGGCATGATCCAGCTGTTTTTGCTGATCACTCTGTTTTCCGCAGGCACCTACACCAGCCTGATCTACCTCGCCTCGTCGATGATCCTGGTGCCGTACCTGTGGTCGGCAGCCTATGCGGTGCTGCTTTGCGCCCGGGGGGAAACCTATGAACAGGGCTCGGCGCGGCGGATGAAAGACCTGTGCATCGGTGGCGTCGCGCTGTGCTACGCGGTGTGGCTGCTGTATGCCGGAGGCGTGAAATACCTGCTGTTGTCGGCGCTGTTGTATGCCCCCGGGGTGATCCTGTTTGCCCAGGCCAAGCGGGAACAGGGACAGCCCTTGTTCACCCATGTGGAAAAGGGGATTTTTGCTTGCGTGATGTCAGGGGCGGGCGTCGCGGCGTATGGGTTGTACAGTGGGTTTTTGGCGTTGTGAGGCTACCACGTTGTCGAGGCGGACTCTTGTGGCGAGGGAGCTTGCTCCCGCTGGGGCGCGGCTGTAGGAGCTGTCGAGTGCAACGAGGCTGCGATCTTTCCCCTGACACTTGAATCTCCAGCGAAAGATCAAGATCAAAAGATCGCAGGCTTCGCCAGCTCCTACAGAGCCCAGCGGGAGCAAGCTCCCACAAAGGGCATTTTTTAACCGATAGTGAGCGTCACCACCGTGCCCGATGCGCGCCCAGTTCCGCCGCTGGCAAGCTCCATTGCAGCGGCGTCCCGGTGATTTTCAAGGGCACCTGCAGGCGATGGGCCGGTCCCCACGGCGTCTGTTCGACCACCAGGCCCTGATCATCCACGGCCTCGGCTCGCAATGGGGTCGAGTCCCCTGCGCCACGTTCGATCAACAGTTTCGCCGTGCGTGCCAGTGACATGCGTGCCGAGCCGCCGTGACCGTTTGCCAGGCTTCGGGACAACAGCACCAGGACGCTGGCCGCCAGCAGATAGCCGGTGCCGTGATCCAGCGCTTGCACCGGCAGCGGTGTCGGTTTGTCGGTGTGTTTCCAGCCCATGCCGGCTTCGGCGATGCCGCTGCTCATCTGCACCAGGCTGTCGAAGCCGCGCCGGTTCTGCCACGGGCCGCTCCAGCCGTAGGCATTGAGGCTGACGTCGATCAGGCCCGGGGCTATCTGCCGGCGCTGCTCGGCGCCGTAGCCCAGGCGTTCCAGGGCGTCGGCACGGTAGCCGTGCAGGAGGATGTCGGTGTCCTTGAGCAGTGCCTCGAATGCCGCGCGATCTTCGGCCCGATGCAAGTCGAGGCGGGCGCAGCGTTTGCCCAGGGTGACTTCCGGCACCACGCCGGGTTCGTTCCAGGTCGGCGGGTCGATGCGCAGCACGTCGGCCCCCAGGCCGGCGAGGAAGCGGCTGGCGACGGGGCCGGCCAGCACGCGGGTCAGGTCCAGCACCTTGAGGCCCGCCAGTGGCTGGGTCACGGAGCCGAGCCAGGGTTTGCGCTGCTCTCCAGGCGTTTCACTCAGGTGCACCAGCGGCTCGGCGTTCACCACCTGGCCTTGGGGATGGACCTGCCACGCTTGCCACGAACGCATCTCGGCGGCGCAACCGCCGGCGTCCACCACCGCCTGTTCCAGCTCGGCCTTGTTCCATCGGGCCACCCTGGCCGCCATGTCAGCGCGGTCGGTGCAGGTGCCGAGGACTTTTTCCGCCGCAAGGCGATGATGCGGTGCGTTGGTGTGCAGGCGAATCCAGCCGTCGGCGCTGGCGTAGTCGCCGGCCACCGGGTCCCACATCGGCGGCACGCTCCAGCCGATGGGGCGCAGGGAAGTGGAGAACCAGAACGACGCCAGGCGCCGGTCGACCTCGACAGGCGGCAGGCGAGCGGTTTGTTGCTGGATGAGTTCGGTGGTCGCCTGGCCGGCAACGGCGATGCTGGCGCTGGCCAGCTCCGTGACGGCGAAGGCCGAGGGCAGCGCGCCATCGCCAGTGAAGGTGATCGGGGTCGTGGGCAAGCCGAGAGCGGTTTGCATGGACGTGAGCAGATCTGACATCGAAAGCCCTCCAGTACGAGAGGGCGATCATAGATCAAAAATCCGCTGGGGGCCGTTTTGCGGCCCAGCGGGAGCAAGAGCCCTGCACCTGTTCCGGGCGTGACCAGATCCACAGGTTGCCCAGGCCCATGCCGGCGAGCGCGAGGTAAGCCGGCCAGGCGTGGTCGAGCAGCATCAGCATCAAGCCTGCGCAGAGCAGCATGCTGGTGGTGGCACCGACCTTGGCCCGGCGCGGAATGACCTTGCCGTTGCGCCAGTTGTGCAGCATCGGCCCGAACAGGCGATGGTTCTCCAGCCAGGCGCTCAGGCGCGGCGAACTGCGAGTCGCGGCCCAGGCGGCCAACAGGATGAACTCGGTCGTCGGCAAGCCAGGCACGACGATGGCGATCAGGCCGATGCCCAGGCTGGTGTAGGCGAGCAGGGCGAAGAGCAGTTGGGTGATTTTCGAGGGGCGGTTCATCAGCGTTTTTCAGTCATGCACAATTCCAGTGGGAGCGAGCTTGCTCGCGATGGCGGTGGGTCAGTTGGCATTGATGTCGGCTGTGCTGACGCTATCGCGAGCAAGCTCGCTCCCACGCTGGTTTCTGGGTGACTGAATATCGGCATCCACCCTAAATCTCCTGTGGGAGTGGTGTGAGTCAGGCCAACTCGGCCGCATAGGCCTGTTCCAGCAGCACCGTAAACCGGTTGAACGCATCCAGCGCGCCTTTGTCCGCCTCGGCTTCCTGCTGTTCGGTGAAGGCCAGGCCGTCGAGGGTGCGGGTGAAGGATTTCCAGCCTTGGGCGCGCCCACCGGCAGGTTCTGCCAGGTGCCGGGCGCCGAAGGTCTCGCTCAACCCCAGGCCCACGGCACGCTTGATCAAGAACGCGGCGCCGAGCTTGGAGCCTTCGCAGACGAACAGCCAGCCCAGGGCTTCGGCCTGGGTCGGGCTTTTCACCGCACCGGCCACTGGCGCAGGGACTTCGGTGTCCAGGTCGGCCAGGTCCGCCTTGGCCGCTTCTGCCCGGCACCGGGCCGGGAGGTCGGGGATCAGGGCGGCCAGTTCGGCGTCGCTGTACAGCGCCACCAGTTCCGACTGGAACAGGTACTGGGCGACAACGAAACGGGCGAAGCTGGCCGGGGTTTCGAACGGGGCGTGGGCCTTGACCAGCGCGTCGAGCCGGCTGTGGGGCTCGTGGGTGATCTGGTTCAGGCGTTGGGAGCGTGAAGCGGGGCGTTGTGTGGTCATGAACAATTCCTTCGAGTTGGTACATTGTGGCGAGGGGCTGTGGGAGCAAAGCTTGCTCGCGAAACAGGCGCCTCGATCTCTGAAAGACCGCATCGCCTGCATCGCGGGCAAGCCTTGCTCCCACATGACTCTCCTCACTACGGGTATTTGTTTGGCCTGGGCAACCGAGTCAGATATCCCAGATCAGGTTCACCGCGAAGTTACGCCCCGGCGCCGTCAGGCGATCGAGGTTGGCAGGGCTCAGCACCGCCGCCTCGCCAACGCTGTCGTAGCCGCGCACGTCATCCCACAGCCAGTACTTCTTGTCGGTGAGGTTGTAGAGGCCGCCGCTGACGGTGAGGTCGTCGGTCACCTTGTAGAAACCGCTCAGGTCGAGGATGCCGAAGCCCGGCGTCTTGAACTGGCCGCTCACGCCATCGGGCGAGTTGAAGTTGCTGTCGTCGACGCGGTCCTTTTTCTTGACCAGGGTCCAACTGAGCAAGGTGCCGTAGCGATCCTGGTCGTAGCCCAGGCCGAACACACCGGTCAGCGGGTTGATGCTGTTGAGCGGCTCGCCGGTGTCGTTGTTGCGACCATAGAGGTAGGCCACCGAACCTTGGGTGTAGAGGCCCTTTGGCGCGCCCAGCACCTCCAGCTCCAGGCGTCCCCTGGCCTCGGCGCCCTTGATGGTGGCGTGCTTGATGTTGTTGCTCTGGAAGGTCAGCTGGTCGGCGCCGGGGGTGATGGCATCTTCGTTGATGAAGTCGCGGTACTTGTTGTAGAACACCGCCACGTCGAACGAGCCGGAATCGAAACGGCCGCGCAGGCCGGTCTCGTAGCTCTTGCTTTTTTCCGGTTCCAGATCGGGGTTGGGTTCTACGCTATAGCCAGGGTCGGTGTTCTCGAAGCGGCCATAGAGAGCCTTGGCGGTCGGGGTGCGGAAACCTTCGGCGTACTGGCCGTACCCGGTGTACTCATCGCTCAGGGCGTAGGTCACGCCGAACTTCGGTGAGACGCGATGCCAGGTCTTGTTCTTGCCGCTGACTGCACCGCCGCCGGTAGGGTCTACGGTGTTGAGGAATTCCTCGGTCAGGTGCGGCTTGAGCCGGGTGTAGTCGTAGCGCAGGCCTGGCGTGAAGGTCCATTTGTCCCAACTGATCTGGTCCTGGGCGAACAGGCTGTAGGTGTTGATGGTCGGGTCCGGGAAATCACTGGCTTTTGCCAGCACGTCCCGGGTGCTGATGGCGCCTACCGCGGAGCAACCGACGCCAACCGCCAGGCACACGCCATTGCCGCTGCGCGAGCCGGTGACTTTCTGCTGCTTGAGGGTGGTGCCGTAAGTCAGCGCGTGATCGGTGTCGGCGACGCTGAAGGCCTTGTCCAGTTGCGCGTCGAAGACCCACTGTTTCTCTTCATAGAGGGTCTCCCGGGTGCGCAGGACCTGGCGGGTGATCGGGAAGTAGAATTCGGCGGTGCTCTGGTCGGTCTTGGCGACCTGGTGATTCAGGCTCCACTTCATGTGATCGGCCAGCAGGCTGTCGAGGGCGAAACTGTGCTCCAGGCCGAAACGCTCGCGGGTGATGGTGTCGTTGCCGGTGCGCCACTGGTACATGCCGCCGGGCAGCATGGAGATGGGGATCGTGGGGCGGCCGTTGGAATAGGGGCCGCCATAGGCGCTTTTCAGGTCGCTGTCGCGGTCGTCCTTGTATTTCTCGTAGATCAGGCCAAGGCGTGAGTCATCGCTGTAGTTCCAGCCGAGCTTGGCCAGCACGTTGTTGGCGCGCACGTCTTGGGGGTTGGCGGCGGTGCGGTCCAGGCCGGTGCCGTTGTGGCTGCCGTAGGATTCGGTTTCATGACCGTCGCGCTGGCTGTAGTGCAACAGGCCGTCGAACTGCCCGCTACGGCCAGCGACGGTGGCGGACTTGAGCCAGCTCTCGTCGGCGGAGCTGTAGCCGGTCTTCAGGCGGGCGCCAACGTCCTCGCCTGGCTTGATGATGTCGTCCGGATCCAGGGTGAAGTAGCTGACGGCACCGCCAATGGCATTGCTGCCGTACAGCACCGAGGCCGGACCGCGCAGGATTTCCACGCGCTTGATGATTTCCGGGTCGACGTAGTTGCGCTGGGTCTTGGCGTAGGGGCCATTGAAGAAGCCGCCGGGAATTTCCACGCCGTCGACCTGGGTCAGGATCCGGTTGCCGTCGATGCCGCGGATGTTGTAGCCGCTGATACCGCCGCGCTGGCCCGCGCCGCCCACCGATACACCCGGCTCATAGCGCACCAGGTCCTTGAGGGTATTGATGTTGTTGCGGTCCAGTTCCTGGCGGTCGTGGACGGTGACCGTGCTCGGTACGCTGGTGATGTCCTGTTCCTGGCGGGTGGCGCTGATGGTCACCTGTTGCAACTCCAGCGCGCTGCCGGCACTGCGTTTTTCCAGGACGATGCTGTTGTCGCCCAGCTTGCGGTAGCTCAGGTTGGTCCCCACCAACAGGCGCTCCAGGGCTTTTTCAGGTGGCAGCGAGCCGTTCACCCCTGGCGAGGCGAGGCCTGCGGCCAGTTCCGCGGGCATCCCGACCTGCCAGCCGGTGGCCGCAGAGAATGCATTCAGCGCCGAGACCAGTGGCTGCCGGGCGATGGCAAAGGTGTAGTCGCCCATGTTGCGTGCAGCGGGTTGCACGGTGGTGGCGGCCAGGGCGAGCGGCGCGGTGCCGGCCATCAGCAGGGCGGCGGTGAGCAGTGACAGCGTGCAAGAGGGGGCAAGAAACCGGCAAGTAAGGCGAGAGGACATCGATAGCGCTCCGTGTCGCATCTGTTATAGGTGCAGATCCACATCGCTGGATGCGAATCAATTGCATTGGCTATAACGAGACGAATCAGCGGAGCCTATCGAGTAAAAATAATTCTCATTTAGTTCAGGATCACCAGCGCCGGGAACTCCTGGAGCCGCGCCGAGGTGATGTGGGCCAGCGAACGGACCACGTCCAGCGGCTGGTCGAGGCGGTAATTGCCGGTCACCGCGACGTTGGCCAATTGTTCGTTACTGTTGATGATCCAGCCGGGGTAATAGCGTCGCAGCTCGGCCAGTACCTGGCTCAGTGGCCGGTTTTCGAACACCAGCCGACCCTGGACCCAGGCCAGGTCAGTGTTGGCCTCGAGCCGGGCCGGGCGGTCGAAGCCGTTGGGGCCGATGCGGATGCTTTCGCCAGCTGATAGCCGCACATGGGCGTCGTTGCGGGTGGCCCGCAGGTCCACGTCGCCGCGCTGCACCTGGACCTGGGCCACGCCGTCGAGGTAACGCACGGCGAACGTGGTGTCGCTGACGCTGGCCATGACCGGGCCGGCATCGATTTCCAGCGGCAGGCTACGGTTGCCCGGGACCTCGAAAAACGCCTCGCCCTTGTACAGGCGCGCCACATGCCGCTGCTCGTTGAACGTGCTGGAGAAGGCCGAATCGGTGTTGAGCAGGACCTTGGAGCCGTCCTCCAACTGCAAGCGCTGGCGCTCACCGACTACGGTCAGGTGGTCGGCCTGCAAGCGCAGGGGCAGGTCGCTGAAGTTGAACAGGCCGAGAAACAGCACGGCGGCAGTGGCCAGGGGTTTCCAGTGGGCGCGCAGACGCGACAGCGCGGTAACCTTGGGCGCGGCTTCAAGTTGGCGGGCACTTTCCATCACCTGCGGGCCGTTCCAGATCGCCTGGGCTCGGGCGAACGCCTCGCCGTGGCGCGGATCGGCCGCCAGCCAGGCGTGGAACTGCCGAGTCTGTTCCTCGCTGGGGTTGTCCAGCAGGATCAGCCAGTCCAGCGCCTGCTCCATGGCATGGGCGGTTTCCGGCGTCGCAGTGGGCTCGGCAGAGCGGTGATTGTCCATCACAGTGGGTTCTCGGTATTAGCGGCACGGGCTCAAGCTACAAGCTGTACGCAGCAAGTGGCAAGCGTGTGCGCAGCTTATGGCCTGAAGCGTGGAGCGGGTCACTGCTCGCCGTGGCTACGTTCAGCCACACCCACACAGATCGCCATGATCAGTTTCAGTTCCTTTTGCACGGTGCTCAGGGACACGCCCAGGCGTTCGGCGATTTGCTGGTAACTGTGGCCATGCAGGCGGCTGAGAATGAAGATCTGCTGCTGTCGCGAACCCAGGGCCTGGAGGCTGACGTTCAGGCGTTCGAGCAGTTGCTGGGCATGGGCGGCGTCCTCGGCACTGCTCTGGGGGGCGACGACGTTGTGGACGACCTCCGGCGGTACGTCATCGAGCAAGGTCCGCGACTGGATGCGCCGGGCACGCAGATGGTCCAGCGCCAGGTTGCGGGCAGTCTGGAAAACAAAGGGTTCGAGGTGCTCGACCGTGCGTTCGCCCAAGGCGCGGGTGACGCGCAGGTAGGTTTCCTGGAGCAGGTCTTCGGCGGTACTGGGGTTGCTGACCATGCGCTCGAGAGTGCGCAGCAGCGGTGTGCGCTGGGCGAGGAAGACGTGATGAAAGCGTGATTGACTCACGGTAGGGCCCGATCTGGTTCGAGTAGATGATAATGCTTATCATCTAATTGACAGGTCAAGCCTTCATTTCATCACGCCGAGCCCATGTTAGGAGCAAACCTTGGGGCAAACCTGTGGGAGCAAAGCTTGCTCGCGATAGCGTTCTCAAAGCCTGCACAGTTGCTGCATGTGACGGTGTCATCGCGAGCAAGCTTTGCTCCCACTGGCCTGCTCCCAAGGTTTGCTCTTACAGGCTCGCTCCACATTGGCCAGCAGTCAGTTATTCGGCGTTACACAACGCCAGGCAGTTATCCAGCATACGGTTGGAGAAGCCCCATTCGTTGTCATACCAGGCCAGTACCTTGAGCAGCTTGCCGCTGGCCTTGGTGTGGTTGGCGTCGAAGATCGACGACAGCGGGTTGTGGTTGAAGTCACTGGAGACCAGCGGCAGGGTGTTGTAGCCGAGGATCTTCGAATGCTGGCTGGCGTGGCGCAGCAGTTCGTTGACTTCTTCGGCCGATGCTTCGCGCTTGAGTTGCACGGTCAGGTCGACCAGGGACACGTTGATCACCGGTACACGCACCGCCATGCCGGTCAGCTTGCCCGCCAGTTCCGGCAGCACCAGGCCCACCGCTTCGGCGGCACCGGTCTTGCTCGGGATCATGTTCTGGGTCGCCGAACGGGCGCGGTACGGGTCGCTGTGGTAGACGTCGGTCAGGTTCTGGTCGTTGGTGTAGGCATGGATGGTGGTCATCAGGCCGCTTTCGATGCCCAACTCGCGGTGCAGCACCTGGGCCACTGGGGCCAGGCAGTTGGTGGTGCACGAAGCGTTGGAGATGATCTGGTGGGACTGGCGCAGGATATCGTGGTTCACGCCGTACACGACGGTGGCATCGGCGCCCTTGGCCGGGGCCGAGATGATCACCTTGCGGGCGCCGGCGCTGATATGCGCGGCGGCCTTGGAGCGATCGGTGAACAGGCCGGTGCATTCGAACACGACGTCGATTTTTTCAGCCGCCCAAGGCAGTTCGGCCGGGTTGCGGATGGCGCTGACCGAGATGCGGTCGCCATTGACCGTCAGGCTTTCGTGATCGTGCTGCACGTCGGCATCGAACGTGCCGTGGACGGTGTCGAACTTGAGCAGATGAGCATTGATTGCACTGTCACCCAGGTCGTTGATGGCGACGATCTGCAGGTCGCGACGATAGCCTTGGGTATACAGTGCACGGAGGACGTTGCGGCCGATGCGGCCAAAACCATTAATTGCGATTCGAAGAGTCATTAACTGCGCCGCCGTCGATTTGTTGTTGGAATTACAAGATTATTCGCATAAAAATAGAAAACAAGCCTTTTTAGTGGCAATATTTTGTTTTATCTACAACGAGTGACCTGAGTCAACTGGTCCGAATGGTCAAGAAACTGTCTGTCGCCTCGCTTTTTACACAGCGTGCAGCGGGCTTTTGATCAGCATAGACAATCAGGTCGCCACACCCGTTAGCCTGGAGTTCTACACATGCATCCCCGCGTTCTTGAGGTCACCGAACGGCTTATCGCCCGCAGCCGCGCCACGCGTCAGGCTTACCTTGCATTGATCCACGGTGCAGCCAGCGACGGGCCGATGCGCGGCAAGCTGCAGTGCGCCAACTTCGCTCACGGCGTGGCTGGTTGCGGCACCGAAGACAAGCATCACCTGCGGATGATGAACGCCGCCAACATCGCCATCGTGTCGTCCTATAACGACATGCTCTCGGCCCACCAGCCCTACGAAACCTTCCCGGAACAGATCAAGAAAGCCCTGCGCGAGATCGGCTCGGTCGGCCAGTTCGCCGGTGGCACGCCAGCGATGTGCGACGGCGTGACCCAGGGCGAGGCGGGGATGGAACTGAGCCTGCCGAGCCGTGAAGTGATCGCGCTCTCCACGGCGGTGGCGCTGTCCCACAACATGTTTGACGGCGCACTGATGCTCGGCATCTGCGACAAGATCGTCCCGGGCCTGATGATGGGCGCGCTGCGCTTCGGTCATTTGCCGACGATCTTCGTGCCAGGCGGGCCAATGGTCTCGGGCATTTCCAACAAGGAAAAAGCCGACGTTCGCCAGCGCTATGCCGAAGGCAAGGCCACCCGCGAAGAGCTGTTGGAATCGGAGATGAAGTCCTACCACAGCCCGGGCACCTGTACCTTCTACGGCACCGCCAACACCAACCAATTGTTGATGGAAGTGATGGGCCTGCACTTGCCGGGCGCCTCGTTCGTCAACCCGAACACGCCGTTGCGCGATGCACTGACTCGTGAAGCGGCGTTCCAGGTCACGCGGATGACCAAGCAAAGCGGCAACTTCATGCCCATCGGCGAAATCGTCGACGAACGCTCGCTGGTCAACTCCATCGTTGCGCTGCACGCCACCGGTGGCTCCACCAACCACACCCTGCACATGCCGGCCATCGCCATGGCGGCGGGCATCCAACTGACCTGGCAGGACATGGCCGACCTCTCCGAGGTAGTGCCGACCCTGAGCCACGTCTACCCGAACGGCAAGGCCGACATCAACCACTTCCAGGCGGCGGGCGGCATGTCGTTCCTGATCCGTGAATTGCTGGAAGCCGGTTTGCTCCACGAAAACGTCAACACCGTGCTCGGTCACGGCCTGAGCCGCTACACCCAGGAACCGTTCCTCGAGGACGGCGAGCTGGTATGGCGCGACGGCCCGATCGAAAGCCTCGACGAAAACATCCTGCGCCCGGTGGCCCGTGCGTTCTCGCCTGAGGGCGGCCTGCGGGTGATGGAAGGCAACCTGGGCCGTGGCGTGATGAAGGTTTCGGCTGTGGCCCTGGAAAACCAGGTCGTCGAAGCGCCGGCCATGGTCTTCCAGGATCAACAGGACCTGGCCGATGCGTTCAAGGCCGGCCTGCTGGAGAAAGACTTCGTCGCGGTGATGCGCTTCCAGGGGCCGCGCTCCAACGGCATGCCCGAGCTGCACAAGATGACGCCGTTCCTCGGCGTATTGCAGGACCGTGGCTTCAAAGTGGCACTGGTGACCGACGGGCGCATGTCCGGCGCGTCGGGGAAAATCCCGGCGGCCATTCATGTCAGTCCCGAAGCTTATGTCGGTGGTGCGTTGGCCCGGGTGCAGGAGGGCGATATCATTCGTGTCGATGGCGTCAAAGGCACCTTGGAATTGAAGGTGGACGCCGAGGAATTCGCCGCGCGCACGCCGGCCAAGGGCCTGTTGGGCAACAACATCGGCACCGGTCGCGAGCTGTTCGGTTTCATGCGCATGGCCTTCAGCTCGGCGGAGCAGGGCGCCAGCGCCTTCACTTCTGCCCTGGAGACGCTTAATTGAAACTGGCTTTGGTCGGTGACATCGGTGGGACCAACGCACGCTTTGCGCTGTGGAAAAACCACACCCTGGAAAACATCCAGGTGCTGGCAACGGCGGATTATGCCTGCCCGGAAGATGCCATTCAGGTGTACCTGAGTGGCCTGGGCCTGAAGCCGGGCGCCATCGGTTCGGTGTGCCTGTCGGTGGCCGGTCCCGTGAGCGGCGATGAGTTTCGCTTTACCAACAATCACTGGCGCCTGAGCAACCTGGCGTTCTGCCAGACCTTGCAAGTGGAGAAGCTGTTGCTGGTCAACGACTTCTCGGCCATGGCCCTGGGCATGACTTGCTTGCGTCCCGATGAGTACCGGGTCGTATGCGAAGGCACCCCGGAGCCGTTGCGCCCGGCAGTGGTGATCGGCCCGGGTACCGGGCTGGGTGTTGGTACGTTGCTGGACTTGGGCGAAGGCCGTTTCGCGGCGTTGCCGGGAGAGGGCGGCCATGTCGACCTGCCCATGAGCAGCCCGCGGGAAACCCAGCTGTGGCAGCACATCTACAACGAGATCGGCCACGTCAGCGCCGAAACCGCGCTGAGTGGCAGCGGGTTGCCTCGGGTGTACCGGGCCATTTGCGCGGTGGACGGCCATGTGCCGGTGCTCGACACCCCCGAATCCATCACCGCCGCCGGCCTGGCTGGCGACCCCATTGCCCTGGAAGTGCTCGAGCAGTTCTGCCGCTGGCTGGGGCGCGTGGCCGGCAACAATGTATTGACGCTGGGCGGGCGCGGCGGTGTCTACATCGTCGGTGGCGTGGTCCCGCGGTTTGCCGATTTCTTCCTCGAAAGTGGTTTCGCCCGTTGCTTCGCCGACAAGGGCTGCATGAGCGATTACTTCAAGGACATACCGGTCTGGCTGGTGACTGCGCCGTACCCCGGCCTGATGGGTGCGGGTGTGGCGTTGGAGCAGTCGATTCCAGTTTGAAATGTGATCCCCTGTGGGAGCGAGCTTGCTCGCGATAGTGGAGTGTCAGTCGCCATTGATGCTGGCTGATACATCGCTATCGCGAGCAAGCTCGCTCCCACAAAGGTTTTGTGGTGTGTTTGTAGTCCTCATCCATCAGGCATAATCGCCCCCATCCAAACAACAAGGACGAGGCTCGTGAGTTCAGTGAACAAATCGATTTTGTTGGTCGACGACGACCAGGAGATTCGCGAACTGCTGGACACCTACCTCAGCCGTGCGGGTTTCCAGGTGCGGACCACGCCCGACGGCGCCGGGTTTCGCCAGGCGCTGAACGATGCACCGAGCGACCTGGTGATCCTTGATGTGATGCTGCCTGATGAGGACGGCTTCAGCCTGTGCCGCTGGGTTCGCCAGCACCCGCGCCAGGCCCATGTGCCGATCATCATGCTCACCGCCAGTTCCGACGAGGCCGACCGGGTCATTGGTCTTGAACTGGGCGCCGATGATTACCTGGGCAAGCCTTTCAGCCCACGGGAATTGCAGGCGCGCATCAAGGCGCTGCTGCGTCGGGCGCAATTCGGCCAGGAGCGCGCCGGGGGTGAAGTGCTGGCCTTCGATGAATGGCGGCTGGACATGGTCAGCCATCGGCTGTTTCACACCGACGGTGAAGAAGTGATTCTCTCCGGTGCCGATTTCGCCCTGCTCAAGTTGTTTCTCGATCATCCCCAGGAAATCCTCGACCGCGACACCATCGGCAATGCGACCCGCGGTCGCGAGCTGATGCCCCTGGACCGGATCGTCGACATGGCAGTCAGTCGCCTGCGCCAGCGCCTGCGTGACACCGACAAGCCGCCACGGCTGATTCGCACAGTGCGTGGCAGCGGTTATCAACTGGCGGCCAGTGTGGTTGCCAGCAATGGTCATTGACTGGATCAAAAAAGTCGCCCGACGGGTACCGGTACCGCGCTCGTTGCTGGGACGGATGCTGCTGCTGACCTTGCTGGTGGTGCTGTTCGCCCAGACCTTGTCCAGCCTGATCTGGGTCTCGCAACTGCGCGCCACCCAGCTTGAAGGCCTGGTCACCAGTGCCCGTAGCCTGGCCCACTCGATGACCGCCAGCGTCAGTTATTTGCGTTCGCTGCCGGTGGCGTACCGGCCATTGGTGCTGGACCAGTTGCGCAGCATGGGCGGTACGCGGTTTGTCGTGACCCTCAACGACAAGCCCCTGGGCATGGATGTGCTGCCGATCACGCCGCGTAAACTGGCGGTGCTCAAGGCGGTGGACGATGTGCTGCGCCGGTCGTTGGGCAGTAACGCCGACATCTCGGTAAATTTTGTCAGCCCCGACGACCTGCGAATTTTCAACGCTGGGCTCAAGCTCGATGAACTGCCCCGTTCGTGGGCTCACTACGCCTTGACCCTGGAACCGGTGAACCCGCCGGTGCTGGTCACGCAGATCCAGATGGCGCCGGGGGAATGGCTGTACATCGCCTCGCTGCTGCCCGAACCCTACACCAGCCTTGAAGAGCAGGACCTGCCCAAGCAACAGGTCGGTTTCATCGTGCTCACCAGCAGCTTGTTGTTGCTGTTCATCGGTTTGCTGGTGCACTGGCAGAGCCGACCGCTCAAGCGTTTGGCCCGGGCCGCGCGGGACATGTCCCTGGGCGCCGAGGTGGAACCGGTGGCCGAGGGCGGCGGCAGCGAAGTGGTGGAGGTGGGGCGGGCGTTCAATGCCATGCGCGAACGCATCAGCCGTTACCTGACGGAACGCAGCCAGTTGTTCAGCGCGATTTCCCACGACTTGCGCACACCGATCACCCGCTTGCGATTGCGGGTCGAGTTGCTGGAGGACGAGAACCTGCAGGCCAAGTTCGGTCGTGACCTGGATGAGCTGGAGCTGTTGGTCAAAGGCGCGCTGCAATGCGTCAAGGACACCGACATCCACGAAAACATCGAGCCGGTGGACCTCAACCATGTGCTCGATTGCCTGGTCGAACCCTACCTGGCGCCCAACGGCAACGGTCGGGTGACCCAGGATGGCCGGGCGCTGGCGCCGTATCCTGGCAAGCCGTTGGCTCTCAAGCGCTGTATCGGCAATCTGATCGACAACGCCTTGAAGTATGGCCAGAACGCCCACCTGCACATCGACGACGATGAAACCGCGTTCATCCTGCACGTCGACGACGAAGGCCCCGGCGTGCCGGAACAGCGCCTGGAGCAAGTCTTCGAACCGCACTTCCGCCTCGCCGGGCAACAGCAGGGTTATGGCCTGGGCCTGGGCATCGCCCGCAACATCGCCCACAGCCATGGTGGCGAAGTGAGCCTGCAAAATCTGCGTGAGGGTGGATTGCGGGTGACGTTGCAGTTGCCTCGCAGTGTGGATTGATCAGACCGCGTTATCGTTCATCGCGAGCAAGCTCGCTCCCACAGGGGTTTTGTGAACGCCGAAGATCCACTGTGGGAGCGAGCTTGCTCCGGGCGGCGTTCCGACGATGGCGCCTGTAGCCTCACCCCATCTCCCAGGTAAATGTCACAACACGGTGACATAACTCGCCCCTTTCGTTACCTGCCCCTCGCCATCCCTTGTTTAGACTCCCTGCGTCAAAACAACAAAAAAGGTACCACCAATGGACACCTTCCTACCGGCCTTCAGCAGTTGGCTGAACGCCCCTGCCCACCAGCAATGGCTTGCCGACGAAGGCTTGCGGCTGCTGGCGTTCGCCAAGGCGTCGAAGCTGGCGGACGGCTTTGGCAACCTGGACGAGCGCGGCCACCTGCCGGCCGATGCCCGGGCCGAGACCATGAACACTGCGCGCATGACCCACAGCTTCGCCATGGCCCACATCCAGGGCTTGCCGGGGTTTGCCGAGCTGGTGGACCACGGTGTCCAGGCGCTGAGCGGCCCCTTGCGCGACGCCGAGCACGGTGGCTGGTTTGCCACGACGCGGCCTGATGAAGACGGCGCGGGCAAGGCGGCCTACCTGCATGCATTCGTTGCCCTGGCGGCCAGTTCCGCAGTGGTGGCCCAGCGTCCCGGCGCCCAGGCGTTGCTGGACGAAGCGGTGCGGATCATCGATGAGCATTTCTGGAGCGAAGAAGAGGGCGCGCTGCGCGAATCCTTCAACCGCGACTGGAGTGAGGAAGAGGCCTATCGCGGCGCCAACAGCAACATGCACGCCACCGAAGCCTTCCTCGCCCTGGCCGATGTCACCGACGACCCACGCTGGCTGGCCCGCGCGCTGCACATCGTCGAACGGGTGATCCACGGCCATGCCGCCGCCAACGACTACCTGGTGGTGGAGCATTTCGATCGCCACTGGCAGCCGTTGCGCGAATACAACCAGGACAACCCTGCCGATGGTTTCCGTCCCTACGGCACCACCCCTGGCCACGGTTTCGAATGGGCGCGACTGCTGCTGCACCTTGAAGCGGCACGCGTGCAGATCGGCATGTTGACCCCGGGTTGGTTGGCCCAGGACGCACAGAAACTCTTCGACCAGAACTGCCGTCATGCGTGGGGCGTCGATGGTGCGCCGGGCATTGTCTACACCCTGGGTTGGGATAACCGCGCCGTGGTTCGTCATCGCCTGCATTGGGTTCACGCTGAAGCGGCGGCCGCTGCCAGCGCCTTGCTCAAGCGCACCGACGAGGCGAAGTACGAAGCCTGGTACCGGCGATTCTGGGAGTTCTGTGACAAACATTTCATCGACCGCTGCAACGGCAGCTGGCATCACGAACTCGATCCGCAAAATTGCCCCAGCGCCGATATCTGGCCGGGCAAGCCGGACCTGTATCACGCCTGGCAGGCGGTCCTGATTCCGCGCCTGCCCCTGGCACCCAGCATGGCGTCAGCCCTGGCGCGGTTATCCAGTCCTGCGCCTGTGTAACCATGTCGTGACATTTGCACGTCCCTTCGTTACCTGCGAAGGGATTCCCTCTGATTAGAATCCATGCAGCGCAAGCACCAGACTTGCATGCATAACAACAAGAAAGGTAATTCTAGATGAATGCGATTTCTCGCCTCGCTACTGTCATTTCTCTTGCTTCCTTGCTTCCCGTCGCAGCATTCCCTGTCACTACCCTTGCCGCTGAATCCAAAGGTTCCGTGGAAGTCGTCCACTGGTGGACGTCGGGTGGCGAAAAAGCCGCGGTCGATGTGCTCAAGGCCCAGGTAGAAAAAGACGGCTTTACCTGGAAGGACGGCGCTGTCGCCGGTGGTGGCGGTTCCACTGCCATGACCGTGCTCAAGAGCCGTGCCGTGGCCGGCAACCCACCGGGCGTCGCCCAGATCAAGGGCCCGGACATCCAGGAATGGGCGTCCACCGGGCTGCTCGACAGCGACGTCCTGAAAGACGTCGCCAAGGCCGAGAAGTGGGACAGCCTGCTCGACAAGAAAGTCTCCGATACCGTGAAGTACGACGGTGACTACGTCGCCGTGCCGGTGAACATCCACCGCGTCAACTGGCTGTGGATCAACCCGGAAGTCTTCAAGAAAGCCGGCATCACCAAGAACCCGACCACCCTCGAAGAATTCTACGCGGCCGGCGACAAACTCAAGGCCGCGGGCTTTATTCCGCTCGCCCACGGTGGCCAGCCTTGGCAGGACAGCACCGTATTCGAAGCCGTGGTGCTCTCGGTCATGGGCGCTGATGGCTACAAGAAAGCCCTGGTCGACCTGGACAACAAGGCGCTGACAGGCCCTGAAATGGTCAAGGCGCTGACCGAACTGAAGAAAGTCGCGACCTACATGGACGCCGACGGCAAGGGCCAGGACTGGAACCTGGAAGCGGCCAAGGTCATCAACGGCAAGGCCGGCATGCAGATCATGGGTGACTGGGCCAAGAGCGAATGGACCGCGGCGAAGAAAGTCGCCGGCAAGGACTACGAGTGCGTGGCCTTCCCGGGCACCGACAAGGCCTTCACCTACAACATCGACTCCCTGGCGGTGTTCAAGCAGAAAGACAAGGGCACTGCGGCTGGCCAGCAGGACATCGCCAAGGTCGTGTTGGGCGAGAACTTCCAGAAAGTCTTCAGCATCAACAAAGGCTCGATCCCGGTTCGTAACGACATGCTCGGCGACATGGCCAAGTACGGTTTCGATTCCTGTGCCCAGACCGCTGCCAAGGACTTCCTGACGGACGCCAAGTCCGGCGGCCTGCAACCAAGCATGGCGCACAACATGGCGACCACGCTGGCCGTACAGGGTGCGTTCTTCGATGTGGTGACCAACTACATCAACGACCCGAAAGCCGACCCTGCCGATGCCGCCAAGAAACTCGGCGCAGCGGTTCAGTCAGCGAAGTAATTAGCGCCGCTTCCCTTGTGGGAGCGAGCCTGTGGGAGCAAAGCTTGCTCGCGATGAACGATAACGCGGTCATTAGAAAGACCGAGGTGCCTTCATCGCGAGCAAGCTCAGCTCCCACACAAGCTCGCTCCCACAAAGGGATGCCCTTGTAACCTTGTTCTGGATCTTCCCATGAGTTCTGTTGCTGTGTTCAGCAAGGCCTCGCCGTTCGATGCATTGCAGCGCTGGCTCCCAAAACTGGTGCTGGCGCCGAGCATGTTCATCGTCCTGGTGGGCTTCTATGGCTATATCTTGTGGACGTTCGTCCTGTCGTTCACCACTTCGACGTTCCTGCCGAACTACAAATGGGCAGGCCTGGCGCAATACGCCCGGCTGATGGATAACGATCGCTGGTGGGTGGCGAGCAAGAACCTGGCGCTGTTCGGCGGCCTGTTCATCGGTGTCACCCTGGTGATCGGTGTGTTGCTGGCGGTGTTCCTTGACCAGCGCATTCGTCGCGAAGGTTTCATCCGCACCATTTACCTGTACCCGATGGCGCTCTCGATGATCGTCACCGGTACGGCCTGGAAATGGCTGCTCAACCCGGGCATGGGCCTGGACAAATTGTTGCGTGACTGGGGTTGGGAAGGCTTCCGCCTGGATTGGCTGATCGACCCGGATCGCGTGGTGTACTGCCTGGTGATCGCGGCGGTGTGGCAGGCCTCGGGCTTCATCATGGCGATGTTCCTGGCCGGCCTGCGCGGTGTCGATCAATCGATCATCCGTGCCGCGCAGATCGATGGCGCGAGCATGCCGCGCATCTACTGGAAAGTGGTGCTGCCGAGCCTGCGCCCGGTGTTCTTCAGCGCCGTGATGATCCTGGCTCACATCGCGATCAAGAGCTTCGACCTGGTGGCCGCGATGACGGCCGGCGGCCCGGGTTACTCCTCCGACCTGCCAGCCATGTTCATGTATTCCTTCACGTTCAGTCGCGGTCAGATGGGCATGGGCTCGGCCAGTGCAATCCTGATGCTCGGTGCGATTCTCGCAATCATCGTGCCTTACCTGTACTCCGAGCTGAGGACCAAGCGTCATGACTAGTCTCGCTGCCAAACCTTCCCTCAGCCTGAGTCGCATCGCCATCTATGCGGTGCTGATCCTCGCTGTATTGCTTTACCTGGTGCCGTTGGTGGTCATGCTGTTGACCAGCTTCAAGACGCCGGAAGACATCAGCACCGGCAACCTGCTGAGCTGGCCGACCGTGGTCAGCGGCATCGGCTGGGTCAAGGCCTGGGCCACGGTCGACGGCTATTTCTGGAACTCGATCAAGATCACCGTTCCGGCGGTGCTGATCTCTACCGCCATCGGTGCCTTGAACGGCTACGTGTTGTCGATGTGGCGTTTTCGCGGTTCGCAGTTGTTCTTCGGCCTGTTGCTGTTCGGGTGCTTCCTGCCGTTCCAGACCGTCCTGCTGCCGGCCTCGTTCACCCTCGGCAAGATGGGCCTGGCCAGTACCACCACGGGCCTGGTGTTCGTGCATGTGGTCTACGGCCTGGCATTCACCACGCTGTTCTTCCGCAACTACTACGTCAGCATTCCCGATGCACTGGTGAAGGCGGCGCGACTGGACGGTGCGGGGTTTTTCACCATTTTCCGGCGGATCATCCTGCCGATGTCCACCCCGATCATCATGGTCTGCCTGATCTGGCAGTTCACCCAGATCTGGAACGACTTCCTGTTCGGCGTGGTGTTCTCCAGCGGTGATTCGCAGCCCATCACGGTGGCGCTGAACAACTTGGTCAACACCAGTACCGGGGCCAAGGAATACAACGTGGACATGGCGGCGGCGATGATCGCCGGGCTGCCGACCCTGCTGGTCTATGTGGTCGCAGGCAAGTATTTCGTGCGCGGTCTGACGGCCGGCGCAGTCAAGGGGTAATCATGGCAACGCTTGAACTTCGCAACGTAAACAAGACCTATGGTGCCGGCCTGCCGGACACCCTGAAGAACATCGAGTTGTCGATCAAGGACGGTGAGTTCCTGATCCTCGTCGGCCCTTCGGGTTGCGGCAAGTCGACGCTGATGAACTGCATCGCCGGCCTTGAGACCATCACTGGCGGCGCGATCATGATCGGCGACCAGGATGTCAGCGGCATGAGCCCGAAAGACCGTGACATCGCCATGGTGTTCCAGTCCTACGCGCTGTACCCGACCATGAGCGTGCGCGAGAACATCGAGTTCGGTCTGAAAATCCGCAAGATGAACCAGGCCGCCATCGACGAAGAAGTCACCCGCGTGGCCAAGCTGCTGCAGATCGAACACCTGCTCAATCGCAAGCCCGGCCAGCTTTCCGGCGGCCAGCAACAGCGCGTGGCCATGGGCCGGGCGCTGGCGCGGCGGCCGAAGATCTACCTGTTCGACGAACCGCTGTCCAACCTCGACGCCAAGCTGCGGGTCGAGATGCGTACCGAAATGAAACTGATGCACCAGCGCCTGAAGACCACCACGGTCTACGTGACCCACGACCAGATCGAAGCCATGACCCTGGGCGACAAAGTGGCGGTGATGAAGGACGGGATCATCCAGCAGTTCGGCACGCCAAAAGACATCTACACCAACCCGGCCAACCTGTTCGTGGCGAGCTTCATTGGTTCGCCACCGATGAACTTCATCCCGCTGCGCCTGCAACGCAAGGACGGTCGCCTGCTGGCGCTGCTCGACAGCGGCCAGGCCCGTTGCGAGCTGCCGATGGGCATGCAGGACGCAGGCCTGGAAGACCGCGAAGTGATCCTGGGCATGCGCCCGGAGCAGATCATGCTGGCCGGCAGCGAGCCCAACGGCTTGCCGACCATTCGCGCCGAAGTCCAGGTCACCGAGCCCACCGGGCCGGATACCCTGGTGTTCGTCAATCTCAACGAGACCAAGGTCTGCTGCCGCCTGGCGCCGGACGTGGCACCGCAGCCGGGGGAAACCCTGACGCTGCAATTCGATCCGTCGAAGGTGCTGCTGTTCGACGCGCAGTCCGGTGAACGCCTGGGCGTGGCTGGCCAGCCGCAAGCCGATGCTCGGTCGCCGAACGTAGCGCAGTTCAAAGGCCGGTGAAGAACAAATGGGGGGAGGGGGCTTGTGGGAGCAAAGCGTGCTCGCGATGAACGATAACGCGGTCATTCGAAAGACCGAGGCGCTTTCATCGCGAGCAAGCTCAGCTCCCACACAAGCTCTCTCCCACAGGAAGGAGTATGCGGTGAGTGGGGGACCATCCGCCGCAATCGTTGTAAACCGCGTTAGATAAAAACAGTTAATAACAATAAAGACGAGGATGTAGGGATGAAGAAGAAAAATAACGCCCAGCTTATCTGCCAGTTGTCAGCCGTTGCGGCGATGATGCTGGCCGGTAGCGCACACGCTGCCGACGCATTCAGCGCCGATTCGCAGTGGATGACGGGTGACTGGGGTGGCGAGCGGACCAAGCTGATCGAGCAAGGTATCGATATCAAGGCTGACTACGTCGGTGAAGTGGGCGCCAACTTGCATGGCGGCTACAACAACGACAAGACAGCGCGTTATGCCGACCAGTTTGGTCTGGGCGTGGCGCTGGACCTGGAAAAGCTGTGGGGCTGGGATAACACCCAGGCCAAGATCCAGCTCACCAACCGTAACGGTGAAAACATTTCCAATGATCGTGTCGGCGACCCGCGTGCCGGCACCTTGAGTTCTTCCCAGGAAGTCTACGGCCGTGGCCACATGGTCCGTCTGACCCAATTGTGGATCAAGCACCAGTTCCTCGATGGCAAGCTGGACGTCAAGGCTGGTTACTTCGGCGAAGGCGAAGACTTCAACACCTTCCCTTGCGAGTTCCAGAACCTGGCATTCTGCGGGTCCCAAGCGGGTAACTGGGCAACCGGCATCTGGTACAACTGGCCGGTCATGCAGGCGGCGATTCGCGTGAAGTACAACATCACGCCTGAGTTCTACGCGCAGATCGGTGCGTACAACCAGAACCCCTCGCAACTGGAACACGGTAACGGCTTCAAGCTCAGCGGCAGTGGCACCAAGGGTACGGTCATTCCGATCGAGGCGGTCTGGTCGCCGAAGATCAACAACCTGCCGGGCGAATACCGTGTCGGTTACTACAAGAGCACGGCCGATGCCAATGACGTCCGTGAAGACGACAATGGCGATGACGCCGCGACCACCGGCAACGCCTATCGCAGTCACAACAGCAAGCACGGCTACTGGTTCGTGGCGCAGCAACAGCTGACTACCCACAACGGCGACGCTTCTCGCGGCCTGAACATCGCGGCGAACGCGACCTTCCACGACAAGGACACCAACTTCGTCGACAACTACCAGTCGCTGATGTTCGTGTACAAGGGGCCGTTCGATGCGCGTCCTAAAGATGACATCGGGATTGGTTTCTCCCGTATCCATGTCAACGATGACGTGAAGAAAAACGCCGAGCTGACCAACGCTGCCAACGGTGTCAGCGACTACAACGATCCGCTGTTCGCGCCGTTGCGTGACACTGAGTACAACTACGAACTCAACTACGGCATCCACGTAACCAACTGGCTGACCGTGCGTCCCAACCTGCAATACATCACTCACCCAGGTGGTGTGGATGAAGTCGACAACGCGCTGGTGGCCGGCCTGAAAATTCAGTCGGTGTTCTAACGCTGTTGCGATAAGCTCCTCTCTATGTGCGCATATTTGCGGACGGCCAAGGCTGTCCGCTTTTTTTTGCAAGGTGGCTGGCACAGAACCTGTGGGAGCAAGGCTTGCCCGCGATGAAAACAACGCGGTCTCCCAGGGAAGCGAGGCGCTTGCATCGCGAGCAAGCTTTGCTCCCACAGATAAATCGCCTTGCCGCAACAAGCGTTGCAAACAGATGAGCAACTCAATGATTTCCAGGACCGCGGCCCATGCATGAGCATCCGCTACAACGCTTTTTCAGATCCTTGCGCGAACGCCCGGTGTTCGCGTGGGAGCGCTATCGGCAGCGCGATGTGTTGGTGATCGACCACCCGTTGTGCCAGGCGGTGTTCAGTCGCCAGGGCGCACAGTTGCTGCATTTTCAGCCCAAAGGCCAGAAACCCTGGTTGTGGTGTGCGGCCAAGTGGCCGCAAGTCGGTGCGATACGCGGCGGGGTACCGGTGTGCTGGCCTTGGTATGGTCGTCATCCCAGCGAAAACGCCTGGCCATCCCATGGCTGGGCGCGGTTGATCGACTGGAAACTGCTCGACAGCCACAGCGATGAAGACGGTGTGCATTTGCATTGGCAACTGCAACTGTGCGACTGGCAAGTGGACCTGCATGCGGACCTGGGTGAACGTATGGAGCTGCGCTTGAGCACCGAGCACCAGGACAGCCTGCCATGCCAGTTGAGCCAGGCCTTGCACGCCTATTGGCGTATTGGTGACGTCGGTGAGGTAGCGCTGTCTGGACTGGAGGGCGCACAGGGCTACGACCAGTTGAGCCGTGCGGTTTGCCAGCAGGAAGGCGAGTTGCGGGTCGAGGGCGGCTGCCAGCGGGTGTTCCAGCATGAGGGGGAATTGCAGCTCAAGGACCACGCCTGGCAGCGCGAATTGTGCATCGACACCGGCGACAGCGCCGACACCGTGGTCTGGCATCCCGGCGCGCGACCGTTGCTGGGGGTGAGTTGGGATGAAGTCAGCGAATTCGTCTGCGTCGAAGCGGCCAGTGGCGGCACCGACAGCCTGTGCCTGGCGCCGGGGGAGCGGGCGCACCTGAGTTTGCAGGCGCGGGTGGGGGCTTAGCTCAGGATCTTCGGTGTGGCGGCTGGCCCCATCGCGAGCAAGCTCGCTCCCACAGGGTTTTGTGAACACCAAGGATCCAGTGTGGGAGCGAGCTTGCTCGCGATGGCTGACTATCAGACACCGAAGGCTCTGGACCGAATCAGTTGAACTCATCCCCCACCGGATACCGGCTGGCGTTCAAGCTTTCCTTGATCTTGCGCAGATGCGGCTGGAAGTCCACGCCCCGACGCAGGGTCATGCCGGTGGCGAGCACGTCCAGTACGGTGAGCTGGATGATCCGTGAGGTCATCGGCATATAGATATCAGTGTCTTCTGGCAGGGGGATGTTCAGGCTCAGGGTGCTGGCCTTGGCCAGTGGCGAGCCTTCGGCGGTCAGGCCCAGCACCGACGCGCCGTTTTCCCGGGCGATGCGCGCCACTTCCACCAGCTCACGGGTACGACCGGTATAGGAAATGATCACGAACAGTTCACCGGTATGGGCCACGGACGCGATCATGCGCTGCATCAGTACGTCGGCGTGCGCGGTCACCGCCAGGTTGAAGCGGAAAAATTTGTGCTGGGCATCCAACGCCACCGGGGCGGAGGCGCCGAGGCCGAAGAAGTGGATCTGCCGGGCCTGGATCAGCAGGTCCACGGCGCGACTGATCAAATTGGGATCAAGGGCCTGGCAGGCGCTGTCCAATGAGGCAATGGCACTGCCAAAGATTTTCCGGGTGTAGGCTTCCGGGTTGTCGTCGGCCTCCACTGCACGGCTCACATAAGCAGCGCCGCTGGCCAGGCTTTGGGCCAGTTGCAGCTTGAGTTCCGGGTAACCGCTGACGCCGAACGAGCGGCAGAAACGGTTGACGGTCGGTTCACTGACCGAAGCCGCCTGGGCGAGGGCGGCGATGCTGAAGCGGGTCGCCTGCTGCGGGTTGAGCAGGATGATCTCGGCCACCTTGCGTTCGGCCTTGTTCAGGTCTTCAAGGCGACTCTGGATCTGTTCCAGTAAATTTCGCACGCGGTCCATACAAGATTCCTAGGAAGACGGGTCTTTGATACGACCCTTTGCGGTGGCCTATCCTACTGATGGCTCCGACGGACCACCACTCGGAATCGGTATTTTCGAAAAATGTTGTGGTTATTACTACATTTTTCCTTGAGTGATACCTTGAAAAAAGGTATTTGTAGTTTAACTTGATAAAAGAACAAACATCATGCCTTCGATTACGGTTGAACCGTGCACCTTTGCCTTGTTTGGCGCGTTGGGCGATCTGGCCTTGCGCAAGCTCTTTCCTGCCCTGTATCAGCTCGATGGCGCCCAGTTGTTGCACGAGGACACGCGAATCATTGCGCTGGCCCGTGAACCCGGCGGCGAGCAGCAGCACCTGGCATTCATCGCCGCCGAACTGCGGCGCTACGTCGATGAAAAAGATCTGGACGAAGGCGTACTCGAGCGCTTCCTGGCACGATTGACCTACCTGCACGTGGATTTCCTCAAGGCCGACGATTACGTCGCCTTGGCCGAAGCAGCCGGTTCGACCCAGCAGGTCATTGCCTATTTCGCCACCCCAGCGGCGGTGTATGGGGCGATCTGCGAAAACCTGGCGAAGGTTGGCTTGAGCGAAAACACCCGTGTCGTGCTGGAGAAACCCATCGGCTCGGACCTGGAATCGTCGCGCAAGGTCAACGATGCCGTGGCGCAGTTCTTCCCGGAAAACCGTACCTATCGCATCGACCATTACCTGGGCAAAGAGACGGTCCAGAACCTGATCGCGCTGCGCTTCGCCAACAGCCTGTTCGAAACCCAGTGGAACCAGAACTACATTTCCCACGTGGAAATCACCGTGGCCGAGAAGGTCGGTATCGAAGGCCGCTGGGGCTATTTCGACAAGGCTGGGCAACTGCGGGACATGATCCAGAACCACCTGTTGCAGCTGCTGTGCCTGATCGCCATGGACCCGCCGGCCGACTTGTCCGCCGACAGCATCCGTGACGAGAAGGTCAAGGTGCTCAAGGCCCTGGCGCCGATCAGCCCGGAAGGCCTGACCACCCAGGTAGTGCGCGGCCAATACATCGCCGGCCACAGCGAGGGCAAGGCAGTGCCTGGCTACCTCGAAGAACCCAACTCCAATACCCAGAGCGACACCGAGACGTTCGTCGCCCTGCGCGCCGACATCCGCAACTGGCGTTGGGCCGGGGTGCCGTTTTACCTGCGTACCGGCAAGCGCATGCCGCAAAAGCTGTCGCAGATCGTCATCCACTTCAAGGAACCGTCCCACTACATCTTCGCGCCCGAGCAGCGCTTGCAGATCAGCAACAAGCTGATCATCCGCCTGCAACCGGACGAAGGGATTTCCTTGCGAGTGATGACCAAGGAGCAGGGCCTGGACAAGGGCATGCAATTGCGCAGCGGTCCGTTGCAACTCAACTTCTCCGACACCTATCGCAGCGCACGTATTCCCGATGCCTACGAGCGGTTGTTGCTGGAAGTCATGAACGGCAATCAGAACCTGTTTGTCCGTAAAGATGAAATTGAAGCCGCGTGGACGTGGTGTGACCAGTTGATTGCCGGCTGGAAGAAATCCGGCGATGCGCCCAAGCCGTATGCGGCTGGGTCCTGGGGGCCGATGAGCTCCATTGCACTGATCACGCGGGATGGGAGGTCATGGTATGGCGATATCTGAATTGAAACTGCCGCAGGGCGTTAGCGCCCATGAGTTCAAGAACCCGGTGGTGCTGGCCGAAGGCCTGGCGCTGAACGTGGCCGAGCAGTTGCGCAAAGCAATCGAGGCACGCGGTGCGGCGACCCTGGTGGTCTCCGGTGGCCGCAGCCCGGTGGCGTTTTTCCAGCACCTGGCCAAGCAGGCGCTGGACTGGTCCAACGTGGTGGTCAGCCTGGCCGATGAACGCTGGGTACCGGTTGAACACGCCGACAGCAATGCCGGCCTGCTCAAGCGTTACTTGCTGCAAGGCGCGGCGGCCAAGGCCCAGTTCCTGAGCCTCTACAGCGCCAGCACCAACCTGGAAGCGGCTGCCGAACAGGCCGATCGTCTGTTGGCCGAGCTGCCGCCGATCGATGTGCTGGTGTTGGGCATGGGCGATGACGGGCACACCGCCTCGCTGTTCCCTGGCAGTCCGAACCTGGCCCAGGCCCTGGACGCCAATGGCACACGTCGCTGCTGGCCGATGCTGGCGCCGACCGTGCCGCACCAGCGCTTGACCATGAGCCGCGCCTTGCTGGCTTCGGCGCAACACAAAGTGCTGTCGATTTCCGGTCAGTCGAAATTGACCACCTTGAACGCTGCGGTGGCGGGCGACGATGTCGCCGAAATGCCGATCCGCGCGTTTTTGCAACCTACGTTAGAGATTTACTGGTGCCCATGAACCAAGGATCAGCCGCTATGACAAACCCATCCCCGACCGTTTCCATGGCGGACAAAGTTGCCCTGATCGACAGCCTCTGCGCCAAGGCGCGGATCCTGCCGGTGATCACCATCGCCCGTGAACAGGACATCCTGCCGCTGGCCGATGCCCTGGCTGCCGGTGGCCTGACGGCGCTGGAAGTGACGCTGCGTTCCCAATACGGCCTCAAGGCCATCCAGGTGCTGCGTGAGCAGCGTCCGGAACTGGTGACCGGCGCCGGCACGGTGCTCGACCGCCACATGCTGGACGCCGCCGAGGCTGCCGGTTCGCAGTTCATCGTCACTCCGGGCATCACCCGTGATCTGCTCGAGGCCAGCGTCTACAGCTCTATTCCATTACTGCCTGGCATCAGCAACGCCTCGGGCATCATGGAAGGCTACAGCCTGGGCTATCGCCGCTTCAAACTGTTCCCGGCCGAAGTCAGCGGCGGCGTCGCGGCTATCAAGGCCTTGGGTGGCCCGTTCGGCGAAGTGAAATTCTGCCCGACCGGCGGCGTGAGCCCGGCCAACATCAAGAGCTACATGGCGTTGAAAAACGTGATGTGCGTGGGCGGAAGCTGGATGCTTGATCCTGAGTGGATCAAGAACGGCGACTGGGCCCGCATTCAGGAATGCACCGCCGAGGCCTTGGCGCTGCTGGACTGATTGTTTTACCGAACCTCGTTGGGTGTTCTACGGTTTTACGGTGCGCTTGGTCGGCGCGCCGTTTTTTTTTGCCCGGATTTTGTGGCAGTACAAAATTCCTGTGGCGAGGGAGCTTGCTCCCGTTGGGCTGCGTGTAGGAGCGGTGTAGGAGCTGACGAGTGCAACGAGGCTGCGATCTTTCCACTGACAATTGAGTCGAGAGCGAAAGAGCAAGATCAAAAGATCGCAGGCTTCGCCAGCTCCTACAGAGCCCAGCGGGAGCAAGGGATCTAGGTACGGCTCAGTTCAAGCAGTGCTTTGGTCAACCGCTCGATATCACTCGCCAAGGTAATCAGCCCCGGGGTAATGCGAATGCACGGCCCGACGCTGGTGTGGCGCACCACCGTGAAGATCCCATGCTCATGGAGCAATCGATGGGCCATCGCCTGTTGATCGGCCTGGGCGGTGAAGCGCATCGCGGTGATCCCGCAATAGAGACGCCGGTCATCCGGGGTCATGACTTCGATGCCCGGCACATCGCGCACGGCGCTCACCCACAGGTCACGCAGATAACAGAGGCGCGCGCCTTTGGCCGAAGCGCCACCCAGGGCCTGGTGTTCTTCGAAGACCAGCGGCAGGGTGAGCAAGGCAGGGATGTTGGGCGTGCTGTGGGGCGTGCGCGAGCGGACGTCGGTGGCGGGGTAGCTGTCTTCGTCCATGTCCGGGTCGATGTCGGCCAAGCGCTGCGGGGCGATGTACAGGAAGCCCTGGGAGAGGGGCCCGCCGATCCACTTCTGCAGGTTGAACCCGGCGAATTCGATCCCGAGCTTCTTCAGGTCGAAATCGATCTGGCCCAGGGCATGGGCACCGTCGAGGATGATATCGACGGCGAACTCGCGGGCACTCTCGGCAATGGCCTGGACCGGCATCACCAGTCCGGTGAGGTGGTTGACGTAGGTCAGCGCCATCAACTTGAGGCGAGGGTAGCGAATGAACGCTTCGCGATAAGTGCCCACCAGGCTTTCGAAACTGGCAGGGTGCTGGTGGACGATTTCGATCACCTCCACGCCACGCTGACGAGCCAGCCAGCGCATTGCACTCTTGACCGAGGCATATTCCAGATCACAGATCAGCACTTGATCGCCGGGCTTGAGGCCGTTGTAGTTGCGAATCAGCGTCTGCAAGGCATCCACCGCGCTACTGGCCAATGCCACGCTCTGGGGGGATGCGTGGATCAGCCGGGCCACCCGTCGACGAATGGCTTCGCCGTGTTCACGGTCGAAATGCTGGCGCACATACACCGAGTTGCCGCGGTTGATGAACTCGATGTTGCGCTGGTACTCCTCCACCACGGTGCGGGACATACGTGCGAAGTAACCGTTTTCCAGGTTGAGGGGCCCGGCGGGATCGACTTCGTAGCGGCCGACAAACGTCTGCCAGAAAGCTTCATCATGGGCGCGTAGCGTGTTTTCTGGCATGACAGGGGCTCAACTGGTCAGGGGCGAGGCTTGGGTTTGCCGTGTTTGGCGCGCAATGGGTCGAGCAGGTCCGACAGCCCGTTGTGATCGATTTCCTGCATCAGTGCCAGCAAACCACCCAGTTCACCGTGAGGAAAACCCTCGCGGGCGAACCAGTTCAGGTATTGACCTGGCAGGTCAGCCAGGATTCGACCCTTGTATTTGCCGAACGGCATTTGACGTGTGATGAGCAATTCGAGCTTTTCCGGGTTCATGGCAATCGTCTGATTCAAATCTGCTTCGAAAATACAGGCATTCTGCATGCAGGCCAAATGACAGATCATGCAAATAACGCGGATATAGTTTTCTTGTTTTTTATTAACTAATTGATTTTAAAGAAAATTAACCGAGTTATTTGACTGGCATGGCCGATGCAACATCCCTTGCAGGTTTTTTATTCACCAAGCAAAGGAACTGAAAAATGACTGACATCAACAAAGAATCCATCTCCGTCTTGAACGACCTGATCGAGACCAGCAAAGATGGCCAGGAAGGCTTCAAGACCTGCGCTGAAGACATCAAGCACCCACAACTCAAGGCGCTGTTCGTTCAACGTGCTGCGGATTGCGCGACCGCTGCGGCCGAACTGCAAGCGGCGGTTCGCTCCCTGGGCGGCGATCCGGAAACCTCCACCAGCGTCGCTGGTGACCTGCACCGTCGTTGGGTGGACGTGAAATCCATGTTCACCGGCAAGGATGAAGAAGCGGTGCTCAACGAAGCCGAGCGTGGCGAAGACCATGCGCTCAAGGCCTACAAGGAAGCGCTCGAGAAAATCACCAAGCACAACCTGGTCGGTATTCGTGACCTGGTTGAGCGTCAGTACCACGGTGTGCAACGCAACCATGACCAGGTCAAGGCTCTGCGTAACCAGGCGCGCGCCAGTTAACAACGCGTCCTGATCCAAGAAAACGCCAGCTTGCCTGGCGTTTTTTTGTGGCGACGACTCAGATTCAAGATGAACACTGTTGTGGTGATGCAGGTTGATGCCATTTCAACTCACTCAGCATCAAACAGAAAAAGTGTGTTGTTGAATTCATCCATAATCAGCTCTGGACTCGAATAGATAGCTAGCTAATAATTGCACCGCCGACCCCTTGCATTGCATCTATTGTTACTGGCATCCCCCCAAAGAGTTTTTCGCGTGCCCATTACCTTCCAGGCCTTGTTTGCCCCCGACCGCCTCGCTTTGCAGTTCGCCATCAAGACGGTGCTTGGTGCCGGGTTGGCGTTGTGGCTGGCGCTGCGCTGGGGGCTGGAGCAGCCGTCATGGGCGCTGATGACCGCGATCATCGTCGCCCAGCCACTGTCCGGGATGGTGGTGCAGAAGGGGTTGGCGCGATTGGTCGGCACGCTGGTGGGCACCGTCATGTCGGTGGTGTTCATGGGCCTGTTTGCCCAGGCACCCTGGTTGTTCCTGCTGGCCTTGGCGCTCTGGCTGGGGTTGTGCACAGCCTGTTCGACGCTGCTGCGCAGTGCCTGGTCGTATTCGTTCGTGCTGGCCGGTTACACGGTGGCGATCATTGCCTTGCCGGCCATTTCCCATCCGCTGGATGTGTTCGACCAGGCGGTGGCGCGCTGCACCGAGATCAGCCTGGGCATTGTCTGCGCCACGGCGGCCAGTGCCTTGCTCTGGCCGTTGCGGGTCGAGCGGCAACTGGCCGATCAGGCCCTCGCTGCCTGGCAGAGCGGCATGCAGGCCGCCCGTGCGACCCTGGCTGGCGATGTCCAGGCGCGAAAAGGGCTGCTGGAAATCCTGGGCCGGATCGTCGCGGTGGATGCCCAGCGCGAACATGCCTGGTTCGAAGGCAGCCGTGGCCGACAGCGAGCCCGAGCCATCAGCGGCTTGAGCCAGAAATTGCTGATGTTGCTGCGCCTTTCGCGCTCGGTGCGGCGGCAGTGGAAACAGCTCGACCCCGAGGAGGCCGAGGCCCTCCAACCGTGGATGAACGAGGTACGGCAGGCCCTCGATGCCGACAGTGCGACCTTGCAGGCCTTACGCCCCCGGGTGTGGGATGCGTCTCACGACCCGCAGATCAGCTCGGCGCAAAGTTACTGCCTGGCGCGATTTGCCTTGTTGCTCGATACCGCCCTGGCCGCCTGCGCTGCCTTGACGGCGGTGCAAGAGGGCAGGGAGGCGGCGGATCCACCGCGAACCCTGGCGCCTCATCGTGATCTGTCCCTGGCCATGGTCTTTGGTGCTCGCAGTGCCCTGGCGTTCCTGGCGGTGGCCTGTTTCTGGCTGGCGACAGCCTGGCCCGCCGCTTCGGGCGCGCTGGTGCTGACGTGCGTGGTGTGCAGCCTGTTTGCCAGTCGCGAAAACGGCGCGCAGATCGGCATGAGTTTTCTACGGGGCATTTTTTTGGCCGTGCCGACGGCGTTCGTGATCGGCGAGCTCTTACTCCCGCAATGGAGCAGTTTTGCGATGCTCTGCATGGCCATGGGCGTGCCCTTGTTTTTCGGCGCGCTGGGCATGGCCAAGCCGCAGATCTTCGCCACGGCGACGTCGTTCTGCCTGCATTTCGTGGTGTTGATTTCACCGCTCAATGCCATGAAGTACGACGTCGCGGCATTCTTCAACAACGCCCAGGCCATGATGATGGGCGTGGGCGCGGCGGTGCTGGCCTTCAATCTGCTGATTTTGCGCAACCCGGCCTGGCACAGCCGCCGCCTGCTGGCCGCGACCCTCCACGATCTGGTGCGCCTGACCCATCGCAGCCTGCGTGGCGCCGAGAGCTGGTTCGGCGGGCGCATGGCCGACCGGCTGTTGCAACTGGCGCGGCATTACCCTGAATTGCCGGTGCAGGCGCGCAGCCGCTGGGATGATGGTTTGCTTGGCCTGGACATTGGCGATGAACTGCTGCATTTGCGCCTGAGCCTGGCCGTCGCCCAAGTGCCTGAGACCCGGGCGCAGCGCCGTTATTTCGAAGCGCTGGAGCAGGTGCTCGAACACGGCCCGAGCGGTGACCAGGCCGATGCGCTGGCCCCGGCAAGCGCCGAGTTCCTGAAGGTGTTGTCGAGCCAGCCGCCCGGTGACGCATTGAAGCTGGCCCAGGGCGCGGTGGTGCAATTGCAAAACAGCTGGCGCGCCTGGTGCCACCAGCACGAACCTGAACGACGGGAGCACAGCCATGGGCTTGCGTGAGTGGTCGATTGGCGGGGTGTTGCTCAGCCCGTTCCTGATTTATGTGGTGCTGGCGTTGCTGGTGACCGGCGCGTTGCGCCTGTTGCTCAGCCTGGTGCCGGCCGGGCGCTGGATCTGGCATGAAGCCTTGTTCGACTGCGCCCTGTATGTCTGTGTCCTGACCGTTATTACCGTGGTCCTCGGGCCGCTATAGGAGTTGAACATGCGTACATCCGTACGTGTCGCCGTCACGCTGTGCATGGTGGCCGTGGCGATCTTCGCCGGGTTTCACTTGTGGCAGTACTACATGCTCACACCTTGGACCCGCGATGCGCGGATCCGCGCCGACGTGGTGGTGATTGCACCCGACGTGTCAGGGTGGGTACGCGAGCTCAAGGCGGTGGATAACCAGCAGGTCAAGGCCGGCGATGTGTTGCTGAGTATCGACCGTGAGCGTTTCGAGGCGGCGGTGGAGAAGGCTCGGGCGGTGGTGCAGACGCGCCAGCAGCAACTGAGCCTGCGCGAACACGAAGCCAGCCGCCGCGCCGCCCTCGGGCCCCAGGCCATCAGCGCCGAACTGCGGGAAAACGCCCAGATCAACGCCGGTATCGCCCGAGGTGAACTGCGCGAAGCCCAGGCCGAGGCCAAGGTCGCCGAACTGAACCTGGCGCGCAGCCAGGTCCTGGCCCCACGCAATGGCCATATCACCAACCTGCGCCTGGCCGAAGGCAACTACGTGAATGCCGGGCAGCCGGTGATGGCGCTGATCGACGACTCGACGTTTTATGTGCAGGCCTATTTCGAAGAAACCAAGTTGCCGAGGATTCGCGTAGGCGATCCGGTCAAGATCTGGCTGATGAGCGCCGGCCATGCGCTGGAGGGCCATGTCGAGAGCATCAGCCGTGGCATTACCGACCGCAACACCAACCCCGATGCACAGTTGCTGGCGGAGGTCGAGCCGACCTTCAACTGGGTGCGCCTGGCCCAGCGGATACCGGTGCGGATCAAGTTGGACAAGGTGCCGGAGGGGGTGAACCTGAGCGCCGGGATGACGGCGAGCGTGCAGGTGCGCGAAGACCAGCCATAAATGTGGGAGCAAGGCTTGCCCGCGATGAAGATAACTCGGTCTCTCAGGGAACCGAGGCGCCTGCATCGCGAGCAAGCTTTGCTCCCACATTTATGGCTCGCCACAAGTCACTCACCGTAGGCGCCTGTGAATCAACCGACAGTAATCGCCGGCAACGTCGGCAAGGTCACAGTCTGCTGCTTGCGCGGTGCGAGGATTTCGGCCTCGCCGTCCACCACCAGCTCGTCGCGCTGGTTGAACACACGCGTGGCGATGCGCACACGGAATTTCGGCAGTTTTTCCAGGATCTCCAGGCGCACGGTCAGGGTGTCGCCGATTTTCACCGGTTTCTGGAAGCTCATCTGCTGGCCGATGTAGATAGTGCCCGGCCCAGGCAACTCGCAGGCTACCGCCGCGCTGATCAGCGCACCGCTGAACATGCCATGGGCGATGCGCTCCTTGAACATGCTCGCGGCGGCGAACTCGGCGTCCAGGTGCACCGGGTTGTGATCGCCCGACATCGCGGCGAACAGCTGGATGTCACGCTCTTCGACGGTCTTGCTGTAGCTGGCGGTCTGGCCGATTTCGAGGGCTTCGTAAGGGGTGTTGGTAACCTGGGTCATCTGTTTCAAATCCTGTGAAGGAGTAAAGGAAAAACGCTGCAAGCCTACTCGCTGCGTGGTGGCCGCTTGTGGCTCAGGGCCTGGGCAATCCAGGCCAGCACGTCGGCGGTCACTTCATCGCGGTTGGCTTCATTGAACAGTTCGTGCCGGGCCTGCGGGTAAATCGTCAATTGCAGGTGTCGGATGCCGGCGTCACGCAAGGCGTCGGCCAGATCCTTCAGACGCTTGCCTTCGCTCACCGGATCACATTCGCCACCGATCACCAGCAGGGGCAGGCCCGGATCGATCTGGGCGAGATTGGACGCTTTGCTGATTTGCTGCAAGCCACCGAGCAGATCGACCCACAGTTGATTGGTGCAGCGAAAGCCGCACAGCGGGTCGTGGACGTACTTGTCGACTTCGGCCGGGTCGCGGCTGAGCCAGTCGAAGGGGGTACGCGTGGGTTTGAATGTCTTGTTGAAACTGCCGAACGACAGCCACTCGATCAACGCGCTGCGCCCCGTGGCACCCTGGCGCCAGCGTTCGAAGCGGGCGATCAGGCGAGCGCTGCGGTAGAGCGTCACCGGCTGGAAGTTCGAGCCGCTGAGAATCGCCCCGTGCAGGCTGGCGCTGTGATGCAACAGGTAACCCTGGGCGATGTAGCTGCCCATGCTGTGGCCCAGCAGCAGGATGGGGGTCTCGGGATATTGCTGGACGATGTGGTGGTTGAGGCTGGCCAGGTCACCCACGACCTTGGCCCAGCCGTCCTCGTCGGCAAAATGGCCGAGAATCGCTTCCTCGCCGGTCTTGCCATGGCCGCGCAGGTCCACGGCGCAGACACCGTAGCCTTCGTCGCACAATACCTGGGCCAGGCGGGCGTAGCGGCCGCTGTGTTCAGCCATGCCGTGAGCCAGCATGATCATCGCCAAAGGGGCGGTTTCGGGCAGCCACTGGTTGACGAACAGGCGGCTATGGTCAGTCGCGGTCAGCCAGAACGTTTGGTGGATCATGGCGATTCCTTTTGTGCAGCGTCGCTGCATTGTATAGCGCATCCTTTGCGTCTCGCCTGATCAGGCCACACCTAGGCAGGAAGATTCACACAATCTATGACGCAGGTTGCCATATTTGCCTGATTGGCCATAGCTGCTAGTGTCCCAGGAGCTCCGCCTCTGCGAGCGATACAGAGGCGGCCCGGACATGCTCAGGTAAAGAGGACAAAAACAATGCAGCCTGATTTCTGGAATGACAAACGCCCGGCCGGCGTGCCCCTGGATGTTGACCTTGGGGCCTACAAGTCGGTGATCGAGGTGTTCGAACGTTCCTGTAAGAAATTTGCCGACCGTCCGGCGTTCAGCAACATGGGGGTGACCCTCACCTATGCCGAGCTGGAGCGCTACAGCGCGGCGTTCGCCGGCTATCTGCAAGCCCATACCGACCTGGCGCCGGGTGATCGAATCGCGGTGCAGATGCCTAACATCCTGCAGTATCCGATCGCCGTGTTCGGTGCCTTGCGCGCCGGGCTGGTCGTGGTCAACACCAACCCGTTGTACACCGCGCGGGAAATGCGTCATCAGTTCAAGGACTCCGGTGCCCGGGCGCTGGTGTACCTGAATATGTTCGGACAGAAAGTCCAGGAGGTGTTGCCCGATACGGACCTGCAGTACCTGATCGAAGCGAAGATGGGCGACCTGATGCCCACCGCCAAGGGCTGGCTGGTCAACACGATGGTGAGCAAGGTCAAGAAAATGGTCCCGGCCTATTCGCTGCCCCAGGCCATTTCCTTCAAGAGCGCCTTGCGCCTGGGACGCGGCCAGGGCATCAAGCCGCTGAAAGTCAGCCTCGACGATATTGCGGTATTGCAATACACCGGCGGCACCACCGGGTTGGCGAAGGGCGCGATGCTGACCCACGGCAACCTGGTGGCCAACATGCAACAGGCCCGGGCCTGCCTGGGGCAGCTCGGCGATGACGGCCATCCACTGTTGCGCGAGGGCCAGGAGGTCATGATCGCACCGCTGCCGCTTTACCATATCTATGCATTCACGGCGAACTGCATGTGCATGATGGTGACCGGCAACCACAACGTGCTGATCACCAATCCGCGGGACATCGGTGGTTTCATCAAGGAACTGAAGAACTGGCGTTTCTCGCTGCTGCTGGGGCTCAACACGTTGTTTGTGGCACTGATGGACCATCCGGATTTCAAGACCCTGGATTTTTCCAACCTCAAGGTCACCAACTCGGGTGGCACGGCGCTGATCAAGGCTACTGCCGAACGTTGGGAGCAGATCACCGGGTGCGGTATCACCGAAGGTTATGGCCTGACCGAAACCTCGCCAGTGGCCAGTGCCAATCCTTACGGCGGCAAGTCTCGGTTGGGTACGGTGGGGATGCCGGTGCCGGGCACGCTGATGAAAGTGATCAACGACGATGGCGTCGAGCAGCCCCTGGGCGAGCGTGGCGAGCTGTGCATCAAGGGCCCGCAGATCATGAAAGGCTACTGGAACAAGCCTGAGGCCACGGCCGAAGTGCTGGACCACGAGGGCTGGTTCAAGTCCGGCGATATCGCGGTGATCGACCCGGACGGTTTCGTGCGCATCGTCGACCGCAAGAAGGACATGATCATCGTCTCGGGCTTCAATGTGTACCCCAACGAGATCGAAGACGTGGTGATGGCCCATCCCAAGGTGGCCAACTGCGCGGTGATCGGCGTGCCGGACGAACGTTCGGGGGAGGCTGTGAAGCTGTTCGTGGTGGCGCGCGAAACCGGCGTCAGCCTTGAAGAACTCAAGGCCTACTGCAAGGAGAACTTCACCGGCTACAAGATTCCCAAGCACATCGTGCTGCGGGAGTCGTTGCCAATGACCCCGGTGGGCAAGATCCTGCGGCGGGAGCTGCGGGATATCGCCTGAGGTCCGCCGGGGTATCTGTCCTGACGAAAACCTGTGGGAGCACAGCTTGCTCGCGATAGCGGTGGAACAGCCTCATTTGTATTGGCTGACATACCTCCATCGCGAGCAAGCTGTGCTCCCACAGTTGTTTGATTCAGAGAGATTTAATAGGGCGTAGGTTTTTTACTCTAAAAATGACCATAAAATGCTCATGAGTCATGTTTGTGACTGTGGGGGCTATTTTTGGCTCTAGTCGGCCCCTGGCAAAGCTGCTACTCTCGGCGCGCTTTTGTGACTTCTCGGCCTTGATTCAAGCCAGATTCACCAATAAACACCAATAATAATCGCATCAAATGCGGTGAGAATTCGCGTTGCTGAGGAGTGGGCTTCCATGATTGAAGACTTTTGGAAGGATAAGTACCCAGCTGGGATTGCTGCCGACATCAATCCAGACGAGTATCCGAATATTCAGGCGGTGTTGAAGCAGTCCTGCCAACGCTTTGCCAACAAGCCGGCATTCAGCAACCTCGGCAAGACGATCACCTACGGTGAACTCTACGAGTTGTCCGGTGCCTTTGCCGCGTACCTGCAACAGCATACCGATTTACAGCCCGGCGATCGAATCGCTGTGCAGTTGCCCAACGTTCTCCAGTACCCGGTGGCCGTGTTCGGTGCGATCCGCGCCGGGCTGATCGTGGTCAACACCAACCCGCTGTACACCGCGCGGGAAATGGAACACCAGTTCAACGACTCCGGGGCCAAGGCGTTGGTGTGCCTGGCGAACATGGCGCACCTGGCCGAGACCGTGGTACCCAAGACGAGCGTCAAGCACGTCATCGTCACCGAAGTCGCCGACCTGCTGCCGCCGCTCAAGCGCCTGTTGATCAACAGCGTGATCAAGTACGTCAAGAAGATGGTCCCGGCCTATCACATGCCCAAGGCCGTCAAGTTCAACGACGTGCTGAACAAAGGCCACGGCCAACCCGTGAGCGAAGCCAACCCCGCCAGCGACGATGTCGCCGTGCTGCAATACACCGGCGGTACCACCGGCGTTGCCAAGGGCGCGATGCTCACCCACCGCAACCTGGTGGCAAACATGTTGCAGTGCAAGGCGCTGATGGGCTCCAACCTCAATGAAGGTTGCGAGATTCTGATCACGCCGCTGCCGCTGTACCACATCTATGCCTTCACCTTTCATTGCATGGCGATGATGCTGATCGGCAACCACAACATCCTGATCAGCAACCCGCGTGACCTGCCGGCGATGGTCAAGGAGCTCTCGAAGTGGAAGTTCAGCGGTTTCGTTGGCCTTAATACGTTGTTCGTGGCCCTGTGCAACAACGAAGCCTTCCGCAAGCTGGATTTCTCGGCCCTGAAAGTCACCCTGTCTGGCGGCATGGCCCTGCAACTGGCAGCAGCCGAGCGCTGGAAAGCGGTGACCGGCTGCCCGATCTGCGAAGGCTACGGCATGACCGAAACCAGCCCGGTGGCTACCGTCAACCCGATCCAGAACATCCAGGTCGGTACCATCGGTATTCCGGTGCCGTCGACGCTGTGCAAGGTGATCAATGACGCGGGTGTCGAACAGCCATTGGGCGAAATTGGCGAATTGTGTGTGAAAGGTCCGCAGGTCATGAAGGGCTACTGGCAGCGCCAGGACGCCACCGACGAGATCCTCGACAGCGAAGGTTGGCTCAAGACCGGTGACATTGCGCTGATCCAGCCGGACGGCTACATGCGCATCGTCGATCGCAAGAAAGACATGATCCTGATTTCCGGTTTCAACGTGTACCCCAACGAACTGGAAGACGTGCTGGCAACCCTGCCGGGCGTGCTGCAATGCGCGGCCATCGGTATTCCGGACGAGAAGTCTGGCGAGGCGATCAAGATCTTCATCGTCGCACGACCGGGTGTCACGTTGACCAAGGAACAGGTGATGGAACACATGCGTGCCAACGTCACCGGCTACAAGGTGCCCAGGGCCGTGGAGTTCCGTGATGCCTTGCCGACCACCAACGTGGGCAAGATCCTGCGGCGCGAGTTGCGGGATGAAGAGCTCAGGAAGCTGGGTTTGAAGAAGTAAGCCCATTGCCAATGAAGAGCCCCGCTGATGCGGTGATGCTCTTCACTTAAAGAAACGGCGCTTTTCCGAGGAGGGAAAGCGCCGTTTTCTTTTGGGCTGGATTGGGGGCATATCCTTTGCTGCGGTCACGGCGGCTTATGGTTCCGCTCTTACAGCGGGTCACTTTTGAGAAGCGTGTACGGACCGTACAAGAAGCGCAAAAGTAACCAAAACGCTTCTACCCCACCACTCGGTGCCTCGCTTAGGCTCGGCATGCCTGAACGAAGGCATTGCTCCGTGGGCCGCCGCGAAGGGCCATCCATGGCCCAGCGCGGCTACCTCGGCATCCATGCCGAGGTGCCCACTGCGCAATACCTTCGTTCAGCCATCGTGGTTAACGGGGCGCCCGAGATCAACGTCCACCGCGAGGCGGCCTTATAGCCGACCTGGTTCAGGGTGATCGCGTTTCTCCTGTGGGAGCGGGCTTGCTCGCGAAGGTGGTGTGTCAGTTTGCGGTGATGTTGGATGTGCCGGCGTCATCGCGAGCAAGCTCGCTCCCACAGGTTTTGCGGTGTGTATGGGTTTTCTGTCTGCTGAAGATCCAATGTGGGAGCGAGCTTGCTCGCGATAGCGGTGGTGCAACCACATGGATACTGGACATGCACCGCTCTTGCTTTGCTTTTGATCTTGATCTGGACGCCCCGTTAAACCACGCTGGCCGAACGCAGGCATTGCGCAGTGGGCATCCCGGCATGGATGCCGGGATAGCCGCGCTGGGCCATGGATGGCCCTTCGCGGCGGCCCACGGAGCAATGCCGGAGTGAGGGCATGC